>CALFMN010000172.1 GCA_937879875.1 uncultured Chloroflexota bacterium
GGGGATGGGGGCCGGGCGTGCGAGGTATCAGATGAAGCACAGCATCGATCGCATCCTGACCACCCACGCCGGCAGCCTGGTGCGTCCGCCGGCGATCATCGCCGTGATGGCCGCGCGGGAGGGCAACCAGCCGTACGACCACGAGCGCTTCGCCGGGGAGCTGCGCGGCGGCGTGGCCGCAGTCGTGCGCGAGCAGGCTGAGGCCGGCGTCGATATTCCCAGCGACGGCGAGTTCGGCAAGGTCGGCTGGACCAACTACGTGACGGAGCGCATCTCCGGGCTGGAACCGCGCGCGACCCGCCCGGGCGAGGTGCGCCAGATCTTCGGCAAGGACCGGCAGGACTTCGCCGAGTTCTACGCCGCCTGGGGGCGCCACGAACGCACAATGTGGCTGCCGCCGGCTCAGGCCGAAGCGCCCGCGCCGTCCTCGCTGATTGCGTGGGAATGCAGCGGCCCGATCAGCTACACGGGTCAGGAGGCGATCCAGACCGACATCGCCAACTTCAAGGCGGCGCTGGCCGGCGTGCAGGTGGAAGAGGCGTTCCTGCCCGTTTCCGCGCCGGGCAGCGCCGAGGCGACGCGGCTGAACCACTTTTACCCGAGCGAAGAGGCGTATCTCTACGCGCTGGCCGACGCCTTGAAGACGGAGTACCACGCGATCGTCGACGCCGGGCTGCTCGTGCAGGTAGACGACGCCTTCCTGCCGGCGCTCTACGACCGGCTGCTGCTGAGCGGCACGCTGGAGGACTACCGCAAGTTCTCCCACCTGCGCATCGAAGCCGTGAACCACGCGCTGCACGGCATCCCCGAAGATCGGGTGCGCTATCACATCTGCTGGGGTAGCTGGAACGGCCCGCACTCCACCGATGTGCCGCTGAAGGAGATCATCGACCTGGTGTTGGAGGTGAACGCCGGCGCCTACTCGATCGAGGCGGCCAACCCCCGCCACGAGCACGAGTGGCGCGTGTGGGAGAACACAAAGCTGCCGGAGGGCAAGATCCTGATCCCCGGTGTGGTGACGCATTCGACCAACATCATCGAACACCCAGAGTTAGTCGCGGAGCGCATCGTGCGCTTCGCCCGGCTCGTCGGCCGCGAGAACGTGATCGCCGGGACGGACTGCGGTTTCTCGCAGATCTGGAACCTGATCCGTACCCACCCCTCGATTCAGTGGGCCAAGCTGCGGGCGCTTGCGGAAGGCGCCCGCCTGGCAACCGAGCAGCTCTGGTGATGAGTGGCAGGGAAACGCGCCCGCCGTCCGCGGGCGCCGAAAGGAATGGGACATCGTGACAACCAGCGAACAGACCCAGGCAGCGCCGGCGGAGGCCGTTCAGCCGGCCGGCGTCAACCACCTCGTGCTCAACGTCAAGAATCTTGAGCGCTCGCACGCCTTCTGGACGGAGATCATCGGCTTCAAACAGGTCGGCCAGTCGCGGCCCGAAAGCCCCTTTCAGATGCGCTTTTATGCGGGATCGGAGGGCTCGCGGCACCACGATCTGGCGCTGGCGCAGATCGTCAACCCGGAGCAGGTGGCCGACCCGTCCGAGCCCTGGAGCATGCGCGGGCAGGCGCCGGGCGTGAACCACATCGCGATCAAGTATCCCGACCGTGAGTCGTGGCTGCGGCAGCTCGTCTTTCTGCAAAGCAAGGGCGTGCCGTTCCACAGCCGCGTCGAGCACGGCATGACGCACAGCGTCTACATCTCCGACCCGGACAACCACGGCATCGAAGTGCTCTACGAGCTGCCATCCAAGGTCTGGGAGGACGACATCGCCTCCGCCCTGATCTGGGCGCGGCGGCTGCCAACGGAAGGTCCCGAGGCGCTGGAGGACAGCACGGACTACACCGTCTTCGGCAAAGAGACGGCGGGCTGAGGGCGGCCCGCGCCCTCACCCCCGTCCCCTCTCCCAATCCTGGGAGAGGGGCGATCCGGCGTGAAGCGTTCCGGTTGGCGTCGGGTTAGCAAGCGGATGTAGGGGCGCACGGCGTGCGCCCGTCGCGGTGTAACCGCGAGCAGCGGCGCACCGGATAGCCCGACGCCGCTTCGCGTCAGCAACCCAGGATCGCCCCTCTCTCTCATACAGCCCTCAATCCTATCGAGGTCTACAAGTCTCGTGTGTATGGGAGAGAGGGGACGGGGGAGTGAGGGCCGCAAGGACAGACGATGAAGATCGGCGTCACCTTTCCGACGGCCGCGCTCGGCAACGACCCGGCGGCGATCCGCGACTTCGCTCAGGCCATCGAAGGCGCCGGCTTCGACCACCTGCGCGCGGCCGAGCACGTGATCGGCGGCCATCCCGACCGGCTGCGCGGCGAGCGCGTGCATACGTACGACGTGCCCTACCACGAGCCGTTCGTGCTGTTCGGCTATCTCGGCGCGATCACACAGCGGCTGGAGCTGGTGACGAGCATCCTGATCCTGCCGCAGCGGCAGACGGCGCTGGTCGCCAAACAGGCCGCCGAGCTGGACCTGCTGACGGGCGGGCGGCTGAGGCTGGGCGTCGGCGTCGGGCGCAACTGGATGGAGTACGAGGCGCTGAACGAGGATTTCCACACCCGCGGCCGGCGCATCGCAGAGCAGGTGGCTGTGCTGCGCCGGCTGTGGACGGAAGAGCTGGTCACGTTCGACGGCCGCTGGCACCATCTCGACCGTATGGGCCTTAACCCCATGCCGGTGCAGCGCCCGATCCCGCTGTGGATGGGCTCGTACACGACGGTGGTCGAGCGCGTGATCGAGCGGATCGCGCGGCTGGCCGACGGCTGGTTTCCGCAGTTCCCGCCCAACGACGAGTTCCGCGCGGTGCTGGAGCGCTTCCGCGGCTACGCAGCGCAGGCGGGGCGCGATCCGGCCAGCATCGGCATCGATGTCGGCATCGATGTCGGCATCAACGCCGCGCGGGGCGGGCCGCAAGACTGGGCCGCGCAGCAGAAGGCCTGGCAGGAGCTGGGCGCAACGCACCTCACCGTCGGCACGATGGGCAGCAGTTTTACCTCACCACGGCAGCACATCGACGCGATGGTTCGCTGCAAGCAGGTTCTCGATGGCGGGTAGGGCGCGAAGGCCGCCCGCGCGGTCGATTCCCGTGCCGGAGGCGGACCTGACGCCGCGGCAGCTAATCGCACGGGCGGCAGCGTTGCGGCCCTTCCTGCGGGCGCAGCAGGCGGAGTGCGAGGCGGCGGGGCGCATCCTGCCCGAGACGCACCAGGCGTTTGTGGACGCCGGCTTCTACCGCACCCTCCAGCCCAGGCGCTTCGGCGGCTACGAGTTCAACCTGCCAGCCTTCGCCGAGGTGATGATCGAGGTCACGCGCGGCTGCCCGTCGAGTGGCTGGGTGCTGGCGTTCACCGCCGGCCATCCGCACGTGCTGGCGAAGTTTCCGGAGCAGGCGCAGGTCGAGGCATACGGCTGCGACAGCGAGTTTCGTGCGCCGCTGGTCGGCTTCCCGTGCAACGCCGAGCCGGTTGAACGCGGCCTGCTGATCAACGGCGCCTGGGACTACGCCTCCGGCTGCGATGTGGCCACCCACTTTCTCGCCAGCGTGACCTTGGCCCGCGACGACACGGAGGCGCCGCCGGTCGCGCTGTCGGCGCTGATCGACCGCAAGGACTTCACGATCGTCGAGAACTGGGACATGCTCGGCATGCGCGGCACCGGCTCGCACCGCGTGGTTGTGCGCGATGTCGTGATTCCGGCCTACCGGACGCAGCGATCGGAGCGCGCCCTGCCGAACGCCGAGCCGGTCCCGACCGCTGTGCCCGTGCACGACAACCCGCTCTACGCCGGCCCGAGCGCGAACGTGCTGATGGCGGAGATCGCCGCGGTCGCGATCGGCACCGGCCTCTGTGCGCTGGACGGCTACAAGGAGATGCTGCATCAACGCACCACGCGCGGGCCGTCGCCCACGACTCGCGCCGCGAGCGCGGAGTTCCAGCGTCATTTCGGCCACGCGCAGGCCCTGCTCAACACCGCCCACGCCGCGTTGCACGGCTGTACGCACGAGTACATGCGGTACTGCCGGCAGGCAGTCGAAGAGAAAGTGCCGTTCAGCCTGGAGCGGAGCCAGGGCATCGTGCTCGTGGAGCAGCAATGTACGCGCCTCGCGGGCGAGGCGGTCGATTTGCTGTTTCACTCTGCCGGCTCGACCGATGCGCGGCCCGGCTCGATGCTCCAGCGCTGCTTCCGAGACATGGCGACCCTGAGAACGCACATCAGCTTGCAGTTCGACACGCTGTTCGAGGCGTTTGCGCGAACGCACCTGGGTATCACCAGCGCGTAGCAACGGGTCTGCCGGCGATCGCCAGACCAGTCCGAACGGGTACTCAGGCGTGGACGTGCCGGCGCAGGGTGCTCACCAGCGAGACGCAGGCGAACGCTGCCAGCAACACCGCCGACGCGCGCTGCACGAACATCTGCACGCGCCCCGGCAGCCGCAGCCCGAGCTGCCAGACGACCAGCGAAAAGCTCACGGACCAGGCCAGCAGCGCCGCATAGTAGCCCGCCGCGAACTGCGCCAAAGCCGCCGGCCCCGCCGCCGGAAGGTGCGTCGCCAGCAGGGTGGCGCCGACCCCGATCCAGAAGGCCGCCGAGCCGGGATTCACCACGCCGAGCAACACGCCCGCCCAGAACGGCGGCAGATTCGACCGCTGCTGCAACGCCGCGCCCGGCTCGACCGAAACCGAGGCATCGCGCCAGCCCTGCGCCGCGAGCCAGCCGAGCAGGGCGACGCCGATCAGGCCGCCGATGACGTCCATGAACTGCAGCGTCAGCAAGGCGCCGATGCCGGCAAGCGCCAGCGCCGCCCAGAGGCCGTCGCCGAGGCACGAGCCCAACTCGACCGCGAAGGCCGCACGGAAGCCGTCGCGCAGGCCGCGGCGCAGCGCCTCCGTGTTCACCGGTCCCAGCGCCAGGCACTGACCGAGCGCAAGCAAGAACCCGAGCGCGAGCGCGACCATGCAGCTTCCCTCCGTACGGCCGTGATTCGACGGCCTGTCGCTCAACGCCCCATAAAGTGCGGCGGGCGGCGCTCGTTGAAGGCACGCACGCCTTCCAGCCGATCCTCGGTCGTCACCGTGGCATTGTACGCCTCGATCGCCAGGATCATGCCGGTATCGAGATCCGTCTCGCTGCCGTAGGCGATCGCCTTCTTCGCCTGACGCACGGCGATCGGGCCGTTCTGCGCAATCACGGCCGCGATCTCCAGCGCCTTCGCCCGCGCCTCGCCGAGCGGCACGAGATGGTTGACGAAGCCGGCCGAGCGGGCTTCAAACGCGTTCATGCGCCGCCCGGTGAAGATCAGTTCCTTGGCCAGCGGCGCGCCGAGGATGCGCGGCAGCAGCTGCGTGCCGCCGATGCCGGGGAAGATGCCGCGTCTAACCTCGGGCACGGCGAACACGGCCGATTCGCTCGCCACGACGAAATCTGCGAGCGCGGCAAGCTCGAAGCCGCCGCCGAAGGCGTAGCCTTCCACCGCGCAGATCACGGGCACCGGGCAGCGTAGCAGGCGGAAGGCGCCCTGCTCGAAGATCACATGCTGAGCGCGCCACTGCTCGTCCGTCATGCCCTCGCGCTCTTTGAGATCGCCGCCGACGCAGAAGGCCCGTCCGCCGGCGGCGCCGAGCACGACGCAACGCACGGTCTGGTCGGTCAGCAACGCGCTGAAGGCGTCGAGAACATCCTCGCCCATGCCCGTGTTCATCGCGTTGAGCGACTCGGGCCGATGCAGCTCGACGGTGACGATAAAGCCATCCGCGCTGCGCGATAGCCGGATGAAACGGTAGTCCTTCGACTGCACCAGCTCGGCCATCACTCGCTCCCGCCGCCGAATGTGCTTCGCTGTCACGGTAGCGGCGCCGCCGCGGTGCGTCCAGCCGGGGCCGGGCAGATGAGCCCGGCGCGACCCAGAGTGCAGCGCACGCTGCCACGGTCTCCCGCCGCCATCGGCAGCGCTCGCCTTGACGCGCCGCGCGGGGCGCTGCTACGGTGAACTTGACAATCGCATACAGCTCACGGGTGCTCGGGGAAGCCGGGCTGAGAGGGTGGCCGCCGCTCGCCGCCGACCGTTGGACCTGATCCGGGTAATGCCGGCGTAGGGAACACGATCTTCGACACGCAGCCGTGCCTGCCCTTTCACGCCGTCCGTTCGCCGGGCGGCGTTCGTCGTTGCCGCCCGTGCCCAGCCAGAAAGGCACGCACTGTCATGCAAGACCTGCTCATCATCGCCGGCAAAACGTTTCGCTCGCGCCTGCTGATCGGCACGGGGCGCCACCGCAGCGTCGAGGAGCTGCACAGCTCGCTCGATGCTTCCGGCGCCGAGATCATCACCGTCGCCATCGGCCGGCTCAACCTTGACGCCGAGGAGAAGAACCTGCTCGACGACATCGATTGGTCGCGCTTCACCGTGCTGCCGAACACCGCCGGCAGCCAGGACGCCGACCGCGCCGTCTTCATCGCCGAGCTGGGCCGCCAGGTCACCGGCTCCGACTTCGTCAAGCTCGAAGTGATTCCAGACGCCAAGTATCTGCTGCCCGACCCGATCGGCACGCTGCGCGCGGCCGAACGGCTGGTGGCGAAGGGCTTCAAGGTCCTGCCTTACATCAACGCCGATCCCGTGCTGGCGCGGCATCTGGAGGAGATCGGCACCGTCACCGTCATGCCACTTGGTTCGGCGATCGGCTCCGGCCAGGGCATTCAGACGATGGAAGCGATCCGCATCATCATCGAGCAGGCGCACGTGCCCGTGGTCGTGGATGCCGGTCTCGGCGTGCCCTCGGAAGCGGCCACGGCGATGGAGGCCGGCGCCGATGCCGTGCTGGTCAACACCGCCATCGCCCAGGCCGCCGACCCGGCGCTGATGGCCGAGGCGTTCAAGCTCGGCGTCGAAGCCGGGCGCAAAGCCTACCTCGGCGGACGTATCCCGAAGCGCGAAACCGCGGTCACCAGCAGTCCGCTCGCCGGCGTCGGGGCGCGGTAGACGTGGGCAGCCGCGCAGGGCGCAGGGCGCAGGGCGCAGGGCGTGAAGCAGCAGCCGTTGGCGCCGATGCCGTCCCGCCGCGAGCAGTGACCGCCGGTGCTGTCACAGAGGCAACTCTTCCTGCGCCCTGCGCCCTGCGCCCTGCACTGATGCTGGTCACCGACCGCTCGCTCGCCAGCGACCCCGACGACCTCGTGCGCCGGATCGCGGCCGCCATCGCGGGCGGCGTCAACGCGGTGCAGGTGCGGGAGAAGGACCTGCCCGACGCAGAGCTGCTGGATCTGACCCGTCGCATCGTTGCTGTCGCCGCGGGGCGTGCCTTTGTGAGCGTGAACGGCCGGCCGAACGTGGCGCTGGCGGCGGGCGCGGACGCCGTGCACGCGGGCGAGGACGCGTTGCCGGTGCGCTCGCTCAAGCGGGCGCTGCGCGGGCGGCTGCTCGTTGGGCGATCGGTGCATGATTTGGCAGGCGCGGCCGCCGCGGCAAGTGACGGCGCCGATTACCTCGTGCTGGGCACGATCTTCCCGAGCCGCTCGCATCCCGATGGCGAGACCGGCGGCGTCGAGCGCATCCGTCTGGTAGCCGCAGCGGTCGATCTGCCCGTCATCGCCATCGGCGGCATCTCAGCGGCAAATGTCGACGAGGTTGTGCATGCGGGCGCGGCGGGCGTGGCCGTGATCTCGGCGATTCTCGGCCAGCCGAACCCGGAAACGGCCGCGATGCAGCTACGCCAGGCGCTGGATCGTGCTCTTACCGAAGCGCGAAGTAAAATAGCGGACGACAAACGGAAACGCGAGAGATGGCAACAACACTGACCGTCAACGGCAAGCCGGTGGAACTTGCAGGCGACATCGCTTTGCCCGACTTCCTCGCTGGGCGCGGCATCAACCCGCGCACGATCGCCGTGGCCAGGAACGGCGAAGTCATCGAGCGCGGGACGTATGGCGAGGTCGTGCTGCGCGCGGGCGACGTGATCGAGATCGTGCGGATGATCGGAGGCGGATAGCGCATGGCGCAGCGCATCATCATCGTCGGCGGCGGCGTGATCGGCTGCTCGCTCGCCTATCATCTCGCCGGCGCTGGCCAACAGGTCACGCTGCTGGAGCGCGCCACGGTGGCGGCCGAGGCGTCGAGCGCGGCCGCCGGCATGCTCTCGCCGATCGCCGAGTCGGCGCATCCGGACGCCTTCCTTGAACTCGCGGTCGCCGGGCTGCGCGTCTTTCAAGAGGACGCGGCGGCGATCGAGGCCGTCAGCGGCATCAGCATCGAGTACCTGCCCTCCGGCGTGCTGCGCACCTCGAATGCGTTGGAGCGGGCGGCTCTCCTCCAGTCACGCGTCGAATGGGCGAAGTCTGCCGGCCTGCCGGTGCGCTGGCTGAGCCGCGCCGAATGCCTGAAGCTCGAGCCCGCGCTCGGCCCGGCGGTGATCGGCGGGCTGGATTCGCCTGAAGAGGGGCAGGTACATCCGCGCCGGCTGACGCAGGCGCTGGCGCAGGGCGCGGCGCGGCGCGGCGCCGAGATCCGCGAAGGCACGGAGGTGCACGGCCTGCTGCTGCGCGGCAGCGCCGTCTCCGGCGTGCGCCTCGACAACGGCGACGCGGTAGAGGGCGATCTGGTGCTGCTGGCGGGCGGCGCATGGGCGGCGTTCTGCGCCCGCGGCACGGCCGACGTGCCGGTCGAGCCGGTCAAGGGCCAGTACGCCCTGCTGCGCGAGGTGCCGCAGCCGATCCGCCGCGTGATCTACGGCGAGCATGCCTACCTGCTGCCCCGCCCGGACGGCACGATCTATCTCGGCGCGACGGAGGAGCCGGAGGCAGGCTATCAGAAGCGCGTGACCGTGGCCGGCGTGCGCGGCCTCTTGAACGCCGCGGCCGAACTGGTGCCGGCGCTGGAGCGGGCCGAGCTGGCCACGACCGGCTCCGGCCTGCGGCCTGGCTCGCCCGACCGGCTGCCCATCCTCGGCTTCGTGCCGGGCGTGAGCGGGCTGGTCGTGGCCGCGGGCCACTTCCGCAACGGCGTGCTGCTCAGCCTGATCACGGGGCGGCTGCTGACCGAGTTGATCGTGCACGGCCGCACGAGCATGGACCTGGCGCCGTTTGCGCCCGAGCGTTTCGCCGTGCCGCCGGTGCCGGAACCGAAGCCGCGGTTGCGCATGGGCCGCAGCGCGCCGAAACCCACGAACGGCCGCGCCGGCCAGCGCAAGAGCGGCAACGGCTCAGGCGCGGCCGGCAGCCATCCGGAAGCGTGAAGCGATGCCATGCGCCGCCGCCTCCACATCTTCCGACTCGCCCACGGCGGCGATCACCGCCGCCAGATCGGCGCCGGCCTCAATCACCTGCTCGACGTTCTCCGTCGTGATGCCGCCGATGGCGACGATCGGCCGCGAGAGGGCGGCGTGCACCTGCCGGATCGTCTCCAGGCTGGCCGGCCGTGTGTTCGCCTTCGAGCCGGTGGGAAAGATGCGGCCGACGGCGATGTACGCCGCGCCCGCGGCCTCGGCAGCGCGAGCCTCATCAGGGTTGTTGGTCGAGCAGCCGACGATCGCGCCCTCCGGCAGCAGCCTTCGCGCCACAGCCACCGGCAGATCGTGCTGGCCGACGTGTACACCGTCCGCTCCGACGGCGAGGGCAAGGTCGACGTGGTCGTTGATCAGCAGCGGCGAGCCGAACTCGCGGCAGAGGGCGAGCAGCCGCTCGACCACGGGCAACTGGTCGCCCTTGTCGCGCAGCTTGTCGCGATACTGCACCAGCGCAGCGCCGCCGCGCAGCGCCAGGCGGCAGACCTCGACCGGGTCGCGGCCGGCGGTGTGCTCCGGATCGACGATGAAGTAGAGTCCGCGCGCATCCATGCCAGCCCTCCTGCTGCCAATGGCATCGTACAGGGGCGGCGCGATGCGAAGACAGAGCGAGGAAACCATGTCAACGGCACCAGCGCGAGCGCTGACGATCGCCGGCTCCGACAGCGGCGGCGGCGCGGGCATTCAGGCCGACCTGAAGACCTTCATGGCGTTCGGCGTGTTCGGCATGAGCGCGATCACCGCACTCACTGCGCAGAACACGGTCGGCGTGCAGGGCATCCACCCGGTGCCATCCGACTTCATTGAGCAGCAGCTCGACAGCGTGATCGGCGACATCGGCGCCGACGCGGCGAAGACGGGCATGCTCGGCAGCGCCACCATGGTCGAGCGGGTGGCGGCCTGCGTCGAGCGGCTGCGCATCCCCAACCTCGTCGTCGATCCGGTGATGGTGGCGAAGAGCGGCGACGTGCTGCTGGCCGAAGACGCCCGCAACGCCGTGCGCGAGCGGCTGCTGCCGCTGGCCACGGTGGTGACGCCGAACCTGCCCGAGGCCACTGCGCTGACTGGCTTGCCAGTGCGCAATTTGGAGGAGATGCGGGCCGCGGCCGCGGCGCTGCACCGGCTCGGCGTGCACTGGGTGGTGGTGAAAGGCGGACATCTGCCGGAAGCAGTCGATGCGATCGACCTGATCTACGACGGGCGCGGCTTCGACGAGCTACGTTCGCCGCGCACCCATTCGCGGAACACGCACGGCACCGGCTGCACCTTCTCCGCCGCCATTGCCGCCAGCCTCGCGCTCGGCCGCGAGCCGCGCACTGCGATCCGTGTCGCCAAGCAGTACATCAGCGCCGCCATCGCCTCCGCACCGCAACTCGGCCACGGCCACGGACCGACCAATCATCTCGCCGGCGTCTCGTCGCAGTGGGGAGCAGGCGTTACGCAGGGCTGAGCCGCGGCTTTCGGCCCTCATCCTCTCGTCTGTATGGAAAGTCTCCGACGGTTGCGCTGCGCTCTGGCCCCCAATCCTGGAGGGAAGGAGACGATCCGGCGTGGAGCGTTCCGATCGGTTTACGGTTAACCCGACGCCGCTACGGATCGCTCCAACCCGGGATCGCCCCTCTCCCAGGATTGGGAGAGGGGACGGGGGTGAGGGCCGAAAGTTACGGCGCGCGCCTTCTCACCGCCGCCGATCGGCTGCTATACTCCGCCGTGCGCCATGGAGAGGCGCAACTCAGCCGGCCCCCATCGCGGGGTGTCCGGGGTTTTGGCGTGCCCTGCGAACGGGCGCGGAAGGCGATCGGTTCTGAAATGGCGCTCTACTGGCAGGTGGCCCTGCGCGGCTTCCGCCGCTATGCGACCTACCGCGCGGCGACGTTTGCCGGCGTGTTCACCAACACGATCTTCGGCTTCCTGCGCGCCTACGTGATGATCGCGCTCTACGCCGGCCGCGGCAGCATCGGCGGCTTCGACCTGCGCGACACGCTGACCTACACCTTTGTCACGCAGGGCATGCTGATGGTGGTGTACATCTGGAACTGGTGGGAGATCGCGCTGACGATCCGCAGCGGCGATATCGTCACCGACTTCGCCCGCCCGCTGAACTACCAGCTCTACTGGCTGGCGCAGGACGTCGGCCGCGCGACCTATCACGCGATCTTCCGCGGCATCCCGCCGTTCGTGATCGGCGCGGTGGTCTTCAGTCTGCGGTTGCCGGCGCACCCGTGGACCTGGCTCTTCTTCTTGCTCAGCATGTATCTCGCCGTCGCGGTCAGCTTCGCCTTCCGCTTCATGCTCAACCTCTCGGCCTTCTGGCTGTTCGACTACCGCGGCATCGGCTCGATCGCCGCGGCGGTCTGGACCTTCCTCTCCGGCTTCGCCGTACCGATCGCGCTCTTCCCCGGCACGCTGCAAACCGTGGCGCGGGCGCTGCCGTTCGCCGCCTTCGTCAACACGCCGGTCGAGATCTTTCTGGAGAAGCAGCAGGGCTGGGCGTTGCTCGGGGCGCTGGCCTATCAACTCGGCTGGGCGCTGGCGCTGCTGGCGGCGGGGCGGCTGGCGCTCAGCGCGGCCGAGCGGAAAGTCGTGGTGCAGGGTGGCTGAGTCGGCGGCGCTCTATCTACGATTGGTGCGGGCGCAGATCCGGGCGCAGTGGCAGTACCGCGCCTCGTTCGTGCTGCAACTGTTCGGCGCCTTCGCGCTGACGTTCGTGGACTTCCTCAGCGTGCTGGTGATCTTCTCGCACCTGCCCTATCTGGCAGGCTGGTCGCTGGGCGAGGTCGCGTTTCTGTACGGCACCTCGTACATCGCCTTCCAGTTCGCCGACCTGACCGTGGGCCAGCTCGACGGCCTGGGCGACAAGGTGCAGCGCGGTGACTTCGACCTGGTGCTGATCCGGCCGCGCGGCACGCTGTTCCAACTGCTCGCCTCGGACATCGCGCTGCGCCGGCTGGGCGCGATGGCGCAGGCCGGCGTGGTGCTGGGCTTCGCCTTCTCACTGGTCAACGTGCACTGGACGCTGGGCCGCGTGCTGGTGCTGCTGACGATGCCGATCACCGGCTTTCTCGTCTTCGCCGGTGTCTGGATCATCGGCGCGACCACGACCTTCTGGACGACGCGCTCGATGGAGCTGGTGAACAGTGTGACCTACGGCGGCCAGTTCCTGACGTCGTATCCAATGAACGTCTACGGCGCCTGGCTGCGGCGCATCTTCATCTTCGCGGTGCCGCTCGCCTTCGTGAACTACTTTCCCGCGCTCTACGTGCTGGATAAGCGCGACCCGCTGGGAGCCCCGGACTTCGTGCGCTTTCTGGCGCCGGCCGTGGCCGTTGCCTTGCTCGTCGTGGCGAGCCGGATCTGGCGCTTCGGCGTGCGGCATTATCGCAGTACGGGGAGCTGAGTGGCCTATCCCTGATTTCGCTGACGCGAAATCTGTCCCTTCCCCACGGGGGAAGGGTTGGTTCGAGGACGATCGATAGCTCTCACAAAACCCCTCCCCCGTGGGCCAGAGCGCAGCGCAACCGTCGGAGACTTTTTATGACCGCAGCGCAACCGTCGGAGACTTCGGATTCAAATCCGAGCCTTCAGGCGAGGCAGGGGTAGGCGACGCGAAGGGAGGCAACGTGGCGATCGTCGAGGTTGAAGACCTGCGCAAGACGTTCAGCGTCACGCGGCCGCGCACGGGGGCGCGCGGACCGCTGGCGTTGCTGCTGCGCGAGCGGCGCGAGGTGCGGGCGGTAGACGGCGTCTCGTTCCGCATCGAGCCGGGCGAGATGGTAGGCTACATCGGCCCGAACGGCGCCGGCAAGTCCACAACGATCAAGATGCTGACCGGCATTCTCGTGCCCAGCGGCGGACTGGTGCGCGTGGCGGGGCTGGAGCCATCGCGTCGGCGCGTCGAGCTGGCGCGGCGCATCGGCATCGTTTTCGGCCAGCGTACGCAGCTCTGGTGGGACCTGCCGCTGTGCGACTCATTCGACCTGCTGCGCTACATCTACAAGGTGCCGGCGGAGCGTTTCCGCGCCAACCTCGCGGCCTACGTCGAGCTGCTGGAGCTTGGCCCGCTGCTCGATACGCCGGTGCGGCAGCTTTCGCTCGGCCAGCGCATGCGTGGCGATCTGACGGCGGCGCTGTTGCACGACCCGGAGGTGCTCTATCTGGACGAGCCCACGATCGGGCTTGATGTGGTGGTGAAAGAGCGCATCCGCTCGTTCCTGGCGCAGCTCAACCGCGAGCGCGGCGTGACGGTGCTGCTGACGACGCACGACATGGACGACATCGAGCGGCTCTGCTCGCGCATGATCGTGATCGACCACGGCCGCCTGATCTACGACGGCAGCCTCGAGGCGATGAAGGACCGCTTCGGTGGCGAGCGCGTGCTGGTGATCGACCTCGAAGAGGCCGCGCCGCCGGTCGAGGTGCCCGGCACGCGCGTGGTGAAAGTCGATGGCCCGCGCCAGTGGCTGCGCTTCCGCCGCGCCGACACGACAGCCGCCGAGGTGGTTGCCGCCGTGGCCGCACGCGCCCGCCTGCGCGACCTGACGATCGAGGAGCCGGAGATCGAGGACATCGTGCGCCGCATCTACAGCGGCGCCGCGGCCCCGATCGATACCCATTAGAGCAGCTTCAGGCCAGGCACGTCGCGGTAGTCATTAACATTTCGCGTGACAAGAGTGAGGTCATGTTCGATCGCCGTCGCCCCTATGATGAGGTCGAGGGACCTGGGACGGACTCGCCTCCCTTGCCGCCTCAACTGACGGCGCAAATCGGCGCAGCGGCGGGCGACTGCGGGTGAGAGCGGGAGGAGCACCAGGCCCTGGAGGAACGAATCGAACTTGACCTGGGCTGCGATTGGGTCTGCCTGCTCACTAACGCCTTCATACACTTCCATGTAGGTGATGATACTAATCACAAGCCCTGAAGGGGTGAGACGCTCGATCAGATCTCGTGCATCGCGTAGATCGGAGAGATAGTCAACGATCCAATCGCTGTCAATCAAATACGGCATCGCGTTCTCCGCGCGCCAGATACTCGACTACTCACGCTCTTCGTAGATCTCCTCTAAAATCCGTTGCCGGCTGTCCGGAGAAATCGCGCCAACGCTTTTACGTAGCAACGCAAGTGCACGCTCGGGATCGTAGTCCTTCATAATGGCGACGAGGTCTGGCCGGTCTTCGACTCCGTTCAGACCAAGGCGAACTTTGCGGCGCGTAACCATGGGGCCCTCCGTAATAGCGTTGTTCAGATATCTGATGGCCTACCCGTGCTCCAGATGAGAGTCGCAGCGGCATTGGTCCTCGCAGTCGTGGCCGCGCTGCCAGCGAATCTCCGCGAGCCAGGCGTCGATATCAATACCCTTCAGTAGCCCGGCCGCCTGCAGCCAGAACTGCCGGACCTCTTCAGGGCTCATCCGCGTGCTTTCGCGACGGCGATCCAGTTCGGCCTCCAGCTCCTGCCGCGAGTAGTCCTTCAATTCTTTGGCTGGCATCGCAGGTGCCTCCGGGCAGATGCAACGAGGCGAGGCGTTGCGCCTCACCTCGATTGTAGCGTGCCGCGGTTGAGAGAGCCGGGAGCAACCATCATCTGGAGTTCGGCAAGGCGCCACAGGTGCGGGCACCGGTGCCATCCCCGCTCAATACCCTGCCAGCGCCTCTTCTACCGAGGCGTAGGGACGCATCACGCGGTCCAGTGCCGTGAGCGAGAGCAGCGCTTTGCCTGGTCGGTGGGACGGGCGAGACGCAGATCGCCGCCGTGCTGCCGCGCCGACTTGAGCGCCCCGATCAGCGCGCCCAGCCCGGTGCTGTCGATGAAGCTGACCTCGGCCAGATCGATCACCAGCCGCGGATGGCCGCCGGCGCCCGTCTCCAACAGGCGTGACTTTGCCTCGGCGGCGGAAAGCAGATCGAGCCGGCCGACCGGCCGCGCAACCATGACGCCGCCATGCTGCGAGTCGAACGTGATGTCCATGATCCCTCTCGTGGACCGCAGGAGCGCTTCGCCCTGCGGCGCGTTCCCTTCTGGTTATCGGCTTAGCTCGGGTAACAGCTTCAGGCCGCCGAGGCGCCGCGGCCGCGCCGTTGCGCGACAAACGCCGCCAGGTGCGCTGTTTCCGGTTCGTCGGCCGCCACTTCGGACTCGTCGGGCGTGTACGTCGCTGCTGTCAGCACCACGCCAAGCGTTACCAGGTTGTAGCAAGCCCAGCCGACGTTGACCAAAATCGGCACGCCGTCCGTGGTGAAGCCGAATGCCAGCCGTCCCAGCCCGACGATCGCGGCGAAACACAGCAGCGCCATCGCCGCCAGTTGCGGCCGGATCATGCGCAGGTAGCGACCCTCCTGCCGCGTCTTGGCCGTCACCGCGAAGCCGAGGCCGCGCCCGAAGCAGACGTTGCCCACGGCGCTCGTCACCGACCTGATCCAGATCGGGAAGAGGGCGAGGCTGTACTGCTGCCCTCGCCAGGTGGAGAGCCCCCAGCCGATCACCAGAAAGAGCACCTGATTGGTCAGCAAGAACGGGAAGAGATGCCAGTAGAACTCACCGGAGAAAGCGCGGATCGGCGAGACGTGCAGCGTCAAAAAGAGCACCGGCGCGATCAGATAGATCACGGTGAAGAAGCCGGAGAGATAGCTCCACATCGTGGAGAGGTACATCATCCGCTGGCCCAGCGAGAGGCCGGCGAGCGTCAACGGATTCTCACGCAGCAGCACCTGCAGCGTGCCCTGCGCCCAGCGCAGCCGCTGCTGCAAGGCCGTGCCCAGATCTTCCGGCGCAAGCCCCTGCGCCAGCTCTTCATAGTGATAGATCGAGGTCCAGCCGAGGCTGTGCAGGCGCATCGCCGTCGCCATGTCTTCCGTGACCGAGATCGTGGCCAGCGGCATCAGCGGCTGCGCCTCGTCGGCACGGTCCATATCCACGGCCAGCAGCAGGCTGTGCACCGTGCCGATGGCGACCAGCGGCGAGGCGTCGCGTCTGGTCAGCGCCGCGAGCGCATCGTCGTCACCAAGCAATTCGGACATGTCCGTCGTCGTGCGGCCCGACTCGATGCCGGGCAGACCGTCCAGCTCCGCCAGTTCGGCGCCGATCTGCGCCAGATCGGCCTGCACGAGCGACCGCGCCACGGCCTCGGCGGCGCGCTGGAAGTCCCAGGTAACCATCTGCACCGGCGTCCCGGCGCGCAGCTCTTTGCGGGCGTGGCGCACGGCGCCGTGGAGCGTGTGCAGCGCGCCATGCACACGTTCGCGCTCCAGACGGTCAACGATCGAGCCGAGCCGGCCCTCCGCAGCGTGCAGCACGCCCTCGGCGGCACGCAGCGCTCGGCGCACGCGGCGCACGAGCTCGCGGCCGTAGTACATCAGGCCGAGTTGCATCAACGCCTCGCGGCGCAGCACGGCGTTGGAGCCGCAGAAGAAGGCGGCGTTCCAGCCGTCCTTGCTCTGCTGAATCGGCCCGTAGAAGAGCGGCGCGTGGCTGCCGAAGGGGTCGCCGTCCGGGACTTTGTAGAAGGGCTGCGAGGTCTGCACGAAGGCGACCTTCGCATCGTCGAAATAGGCCAGCGTATTGTCCAGAAAGGCCGGGTGCGCGAGCTGATCGGCGTCCAGGACGACCAGGAACTCGCCCGTCGTCTGGAACAGCGCATTGTTGAGGTTACCGGCCTTGGCGTGGCGCTGCTTGCCGGACCAATTTGCGGAGCGCACGATGTAGCCCACACCTTCCGCCGCCGCCATCGCCCGTATCGCCGGCAAGTTGCCGTCGTCGAGCACGTACGTCTCGTGCGCATAGCGGATCGCCAGAGCGTGGCGCACGGTCTGGCGCACGATCTCCACCGGCTCGTTGTAGCAGGTGATAAATACGTCCACGGACTTGCCGGGCGGCGCGAGCGGCGCCGCGCCGCGTACGCGCAGCTTCCACATGCTGACGCCGAAGAAGACGGATCCCATGAAGCTGTAGACTTCGGCGGACAGCAGCGCCAGCGCGATCGGCCAGGCCGACCAGTTGATCGACGAACTGAAGCGCCAGGCGAAGTAGTACAGCCCCAGCACCATGTTCGTCGCGATCAGTACGCGGATCACGAACCGCCGCAGCCAGGTGCGGTCCGCCGCATCGGCCGGCAGCAGCCGGCTGAACGGACCGCGACGCAGAGTGACAACCGGGGCGCCGCAGGCCGTCACGAGCGGCGGCCGGGGCGCAGCTTCACGAAGAGCAGGGCGCCGATGATGGTGACGAAGGCGCCGAGCAGCACCGCGCCCACCACCTGCCAGGTCTGCAACCGTCGCGTCTTCGTCGCCGTCGAGGCCTTCGGCTGCGCGGCCTTGCCGACAAGACGCGGGGCGAGCGCCTGCGGCGCAGTCTCCGCAGAGTCGGCGGAGGGCGAGGTTTGTGGCGGCAGACCGGCGCTGATGCTCGCGGTGCCGCCATGCAGGTTCGCAAGCTGCGTGCGCTTCGTCAGTGCGGCCGCGGCGGCCTGCAGGCCCGCATCGTCGGCGCCGGCCACGACCAGCACGGTCGCGTTGCGGTCCCAGGGCGAGGGCGCGAGGCGCAGCCAGCCGCTCCCCTTGCCGTCGGCGCCCGCCGAGGCTGCGGCAGCAGGCTGGGCGAAGAGGCCTGGCGCAGCCCGCTCGACGCCGCCGCTGATCATGTTGCGATCCGGGCCGCCGACCAGCACGAAGTCGCCGTGGCCGGGCTGGTCGAGCGCAATCTGGTCGGCAAACACAAGCCTACGAACAAGTTGCTCCGGGCGCGCTCGCCAGAGGCTCCCGGCTGCAATGCATAGCCCAGGGGTATGCTACGCATGGCAACGATACCGCTGGATCGCTGTGGGGCGCCCTGCGACACTGCACAGGCGAGCACGTTGCCGCGGCGTCGCATCGCACCCGGCGATTGCGTACCATAACGGCGCGGCGGCAGAACGCAGGCGGCAGGGCCGTTCGGGAGGCGAAGCAGATGGCGCCACGCACGATGTTCGAGAAGATCTGGGATGCCCACGTTGTCGAAGAACCGCCCGGCGAGCCGGCGATCCTCTACGTCGACCTGCACCTGGTCCACGAAGTGACCTCGCCGCAGGCCTTCGAAGGCTTGCGCCTGGCGGAACGCTCCGTGCGCCGGCCGGAGCTGACGATCGCCACCGTCGATCACAACGTACCCACGACCGGTCGCATGCTGCCCGTCTCCGCGATCGAGGACGAGATCGCCCGCCAGCAGATCGAGACGCTGCAACACAACGCCGCCGAGTTCGGCGTGCCGCTGTACGACATCCACAGCGAAGGCCAGGGCATCGTGCATGTGATCGGCCCGGAGCTGGGCTACACGCTGCCTGGCAAGCTGATCGTCTGCGGCGACAGTCACACGTCAACGCACGGCGCCTTCGGCGCCTTCGCCTTCGGCATCGGCACGAGCGAAGTTGAGCACGTGCTCGCCACGCAGACGATCGTGCAAAGCAAGCCGAAGACGATGGAGGTGCGCGTCGAGGGCGAGCTGCCGCCCGGCGTCACGGCGAAGGACATCATCCTCGCGATCATCGGCCGCATCGGCATCGGCGGCGCCACCGGCCACGCGATCGAGTACACCGGCTCGGCCATCCGTGGCCTCTCGATGGAGGGACGGATGACGGTCTGCAACATGTCGATCGAGGCGGGCGCCCGCGCCGGCATGATCGCGCCGGATGAGAAGACCTACGCCTTCGTCAAAGGCCGCCGCTTCGCGCCGAAGGGCGCCGGCTGGGACGCCGCGCTCGCCGCATGGAAGCAACTGCCGACCGACGCCGGCGCGAGCTACGACCGCGTAGTCGAGATCGATGCGGCGCAGCTTGTGCCCTTCGTGACATGGGGCACGAACCCGGAGATGGTGGCGCCGATCACCGCGCGCGTGCCCGACCCGGCCAGCTACAAAGACCCCACCGACCGCGCCGCAATCGAGCGGGCGCTGGAGTACATGGGCCTGAAGCCGCTCACGCCGATTCAGGAGATCGCGGTCGACCGCGTCTTTATCGGCTCCTGCACGAACTCGCGGCTGGAGGACCTGCGCGCGGCCGCCGCCGTGGTGAAGGGCAAGCAGGTCAACCCGAAGGTGCGGGCGATGGTCGTGCCCGGCTCCTGGCTGACGAAGACCGAGGCGGAGCGCGAGGGGCTGGACCAGGTCTTCGTCGAGGCCGGCTTCGAGTGGCGCGACGCGGGTTGCTCGATGTGCCTTGGCATGAACCCGGACATCTTGCAACCGGGCGAGCGCTGCGCCTCGACCTCGAACCGCAACTTCGAGGGCCGGCAGGGCAAGGGCGGCCGCACGCACCTGGTCAGCCCGCAGATGGCCGCCGCCGCCGCCATCGCCGGCCATTTTGTCGACATTCGAGATTGGTAGCGCCCGGTAGCTGACCGAGCGAGGATTGAAACGTGGACATCCGCGACTGGTAGGCGCGCGGACCCGGTATCTGCAGGGGCGCATGGCATGCGCCCCTCATGACACATGACCCGCAGGCGCGACCGCCGGCGTCCGCGAGCCGCCGGCGCCACGGTGCGACCGAACCATCACGCAGTCACATTCCGGCGGCTGGCGCCGCCGAGGGCGCAGTTGATTGGAGATGGCTGCTCCACAGCCATGCAAGTGCGCCCTTACAATAGGGAGACGCCGAACATGCAACCGTTTACAACCCTCACCGCACTGGTCGCGCCGCTCGACCGGCCAAACGTGGATACCGACCAGATCATCCCCAAGCAGTTTTTGAAGCGGATCGAACGCACCGGCTTCGGCGAGTTCTGCTTCAACGACTGGCGCTACCGGCCGGACGGCTCGCTCAACACCGACTTCGAGCTGAACGCGCCGCAGTACCAGGGCGCGGGCATTCTCGTGGCCGGGCGCAACTTCGGCTGCGGCTCCTCGCGTGAGCACGCGCCCTGGGCGCTTTTGGAGTACGGCTTCCGCTGCCTGATCGCGCCCTCGTTCGCCGACATCTTCCGCAACAACTGCGCGCAGAACGGCATTCTCACCGTGATCCTGCCGGAAGAGCAGACGAGCGCGCTGATCGAGCAGGCGCAGAGCACGCCCGGCTACCAGCTCACCGTCGATCTGGAGGCCTGCACCGTGGACGACGGCCAGGGCTTCCATGCGACGTTCGAGGTGAACCCGTCGGTGCGCCACCGCCTGCTGCTGGGCCTCGACGAGATCGGCCAGACGTTGCAGCGCGACGCCGCGATCAGCGCCTTCGAGGCGAAGCGCCCCGCCTGGGCCTCGCCCGCCGCGCCGGCCGGCAGCGTGCGCTGAAGCGGGTTGAGACGGTCGGCAATACGCGGCCGGCGGGCTTTCTGCCCGCCGGCCGCGTCGCGGTTCTCACCAACCGCAAGGCTGATTACAGCGCCGCGGCGAAGACTGCGGCCCCGGCGAAATCGATGTTCACGGCCGGCTCGCTGCCGACCACCCAGGCATCATGGCCCGGTGCAATCGCGAAGGCTTCGCCCGGGCCGATCTCCGACTCGGCGCCGTCCGCCATCTTGATGTGCAGCCGGCCGGACACCATGTAGCCGGTGTGCCCGACCTGGCAGGTTTCGGTCCTGGCGAGGGGCTTGACGCTCTCTGACCATTTCCAGCCCGGCTCCATCGTGGCCAGGCCGATCGTGGCGCCGGCGAGCGTCACCAGGTCAACCCGGCCGAGCGGGAACGTGCGTGACTCGTCCGGGCTTGCCAGACGCTTGCTCAGAAGCTGGTTTGCCGCCATCTCAGGAATTCCTTTCTCGGGAATGAACCAACGGATCGCCGATGCAGCGTGCCGTTACTGCTTCAGTTCGACGATGATGCCCAGGTCGTCGGTCGTGCCGATGTTGTGCACCTCATGCCAGCCGCCGTCCGACCACCCTGTGTCGCCCTTTTTGGTATCGACCTCGCGGCTGCCGCCGTCACGAAGCGTGAACCGCACGCGTGCGTCGCTCAGGGCGTAGACCACGCAGGGCGGATGTCCGTGCATGCCCGACGTGTCCCCGGGCCGGATCAGAACCTCCATCACCCGTACACGCTCGTTTTCGAAGAGGATCTTGTGGCCCTGCGGGGGCACATAGGCTTGCGGCGTCGTTGAACTCATCACGCTTCCTCCTGTTGCCCGGCCTGTGGCCGGCACTCGCCCCGGCGGGGCTGTATACGGTGTACGACGAACGCGGCAGCCGGCCATCTCCCGGATGGGATACATCGAGCCGGGCTGCGGGATAACTTTCGCCACCGACCGGGCGCCGACACGGCGACGAACTGGGCAAGTTCGCTGTCCCAGTGCGCACACGCCCGGACGGTCAGAGGATGGTTATACCAGGCTCCCTCACCGCCGCGCTGTCCTACCTATCCGACCTGTCAGAGAACTCCGACAGGTCATGGAGTCGGAGTGCATCAGCGTGTCGTGAGTTGGCCGGTTCGCGGGTTGAACTGCCGGAGACCAGGAATATCCCGGTAGTCACGACTGTTGCTGCTCACCACAATCAGCCCGTACTCCAGGGCGACGGCGGCCACGATGATGTCAAAGGCGCGGTGCTTGATGGGCAGGTTCTGACGGCGCAGGGCATGGCGCAGGTGCCCCGCAGCACGGATGCTGCGCTGGTTCAGGGGAATGACCGTGACGAAGCGAAGGAAGCGGCGGAGGTCCTGTTCGGCTCGGCGTGGATCGGGACTGCCGTCAACCCCGGTATAGAGCTCAATCAGCGTGACCGCGGAGAGAGCGAGGTCCTGGGGGCGGAGGTCAGGAATGCGGTCGGACAGGTCGCTGTGCTGGGTGAGGTGGTCAATCGCGGAATCGGCGTCGAGGAGGTACTTCATAAGGTGCGGGGTTCACGGTCGTCCTGCTGTAATTCATTGAGCTCGCGCTTCAACTCGTCCGCATCAACCAGCCCGCTCCACGCGCCGAAGGTGGCATGCAAGCCCGCCTGAAATTGCGCTGGGCTCATGGCCTTCGCCGACTTGCGGCGGCGCGTAGGGGACAGCCGGGCCTCGTCGCCATCCACGTGCAGCACCCGGGGCTGACCAGTACGAGCGACTTCCCGAACCAGTCGGGAAACGTCTGGCATCTGGCTTGCGTCAATGGGTCGTGCTTCGTTGGCCATGATTTGTGTACCTCTCTGAACATTATATCATACCCGCGAAATCCCCTACGTACGTGCGCCCCTGCCATTCCGGCCACGCTTTCGCGGGATTGGTATCGGAGGCTGGTCAGCGGTCGGCCGCCTGCCCCGGCCCGGCCGTGAGGCCGCCGCGCGCCGCCCACGCCGCCACCTGCGCCCGCGACGTGCAGCCAAGCTTGTGCAAGATGTGTTTCACGTGCAGGCCGGCGGTGCCTTCGGTAATGACGAGGGCGGCGGCGATCCGGCGGTTGGTATACCCCTGCGCCACCAGCACGGCGACTTCTTGCTTACGCCCGGTCAGGCTCCAGACGCCCTGGGGTACGTCCTCGGTTTCGCCGAAGCCGCCGGACTCACAGCCGGATCCTGGTCTGGCAACACTTCAGCCAGAACCTGTGTCATCGACAGCGCCTGTCCCGCCGCCCAGGCATGAACGAACGTCTCTTCGCTGAGCTGCGCACGCACGGCGGCGCGGTCATGTGCATACTCGGCACGGTTGGTGGACCACAATCCGACGCCGCCGCGCGCAAGCAGCGCCTCGGCCGCTCCGTACAGCCGTACCGCCCGCTCCGGCTGCTGCATCGCGCCAAGCACGCCGCCGAGCCCGATCAGGCACTCCGCGATGCCGCGCTGGTCGCCGCGGTCGCGGAAGTGCGCGAGCGCCTGCCGAAGGTTCTGCAGCGCGCGGCGTGTCTGGCCGCGCCGCAGCGCCACGACGCCCAGGTTGTAGAGGATGCTCGGGAGGATAGCGGCGCTGTCGCCGCACTTCTCCAGCAGGGCCAGGCTCTGGCTGTAGCGGGAAGCTGCCGCCGCGTACCGCCTCCCGCCGCGAGCGACATCTCCCAGGTCGTTCAGGATCTGTGCGGCGAACCAGTCATCGCCCAGCCCGCGGTACCGCGCCAGGGCATCCAGCATGCGCTCCCGCGCGCCGGCGTGGTCCCCTTCCTCCAGCGCAAGAAAGCTGGCGGAGAAGCGGGCCAATGCGCCGCCCCATTCATCACCGGCTCGCTGAAACAGCGCGATGCTCTCGTTGATGGCGTCCCAGCGCGCTGGCATGGCGGCGTCGGCGGCGCAGGCGAGCGCCTGCAGCGCGTAGGCCAGCCCGCGCACGTCGCCCAGAGATCGCCATCGGCCGACACTCTGCTCCAGCCGCGCACGGGCAATCTCGTACTTGCCCAGCAGCCACGCCAGATCGCCGGCCGCATACAGGGCCATCGCGGCGGTCATGCCATCGACGGCATCGAGCCGCGGCAGCGCCAGTTCCAGCCAGCGGAAGCTCTCGGCCCGCGAGCCGCGGAAGTGCCAGAACCAAAGCAGCGCTGTGGCCAGCCGGAGCCCGAGTTCCGGGCCATCGGCGGGCTGTTGCTCACTGCTGCCCGGCAGCGCCCACGCCAGGGCAGCACGGAGGTTGTCGAGGCTGCGTTCCAGCAGATCCAGAGCGGCGCCGCGGTCGGCGCTGGCCAGCACGGGCGCCAGCCCTTCGGCGAGCGCAACGAAGTAACGGGCGTGCTGCAACTGCAGCGCCTCTTGCTCGCCGCTCGCCGCCAGCAGCTCCCACGCATACTGGCGCAGCGGTTCCAGCAATCGGTAGCGAACAGCGCCGTTGGCAGCGGTGGCCTGCACGACTGGTCTTTACCCGGTTTCGTGGACTCCTTATCCAGGCATCACGCCCAGTGTTTCGGCGTCCACGAAACCGGATTAACTCCACCATCGCATGTGCTCGCGTGGGGGCCGAGGCTCACCAGCGGTCCCACAAGCGCCATCAACAACGCCAGCAATGGTCGAGGACCACCTCGCCCGTGAGGCGCAAACGCCCCGCCGTGCCATGCCGGTCTTCGCATGCAATCGCCTGTGTTTCGGGGTTGATATGGATGCACGTGACCGGATGCGCTACGTCAGGCGAGGCCCTGCCGGTGCGCGTAGGCGATGGCGTCACCTTTGCCGCGCGTCCCTGTCTTGGCGTAGATGCTGGTAAGGTGATGCTCGACGGTCCGCACGCTCAGGGTCAGCGCAACGGCGATCTCCTTGTGGCTGTGCCCCTGGGAGAGCAAACGCAACACCGATCGTTCGCGTTCAGTCAGAGCATCCGGATGGCCCGGCCCACGCCTCACCCTTCCCCCGTGCGCGGCCACGGGACCGCGGCCGGCCGGTCGCGACGCGTCCCCCGACGGGACGGCCTGTACTGCCCGCGCCGCGAACGCGCCCGCAGACTCCGTGAGGGTCTCCAGCACGAGCGCAATCACCGCCTGCAGCGACATCGCTGCGCCGCCGGCCCATGCCGCGGCGAAGCCACGCTCCCCGAGGTGACGCCTGACCGTGGCGACGTCCCGCTCCCAGGCCACGCGGTCGGCCGGCGCCAGCGGGGCGCCGATACGGTCGCGCACACCCGCCGCTGCCGCCAGCGCAAGGACGGCCACGCTCCACGCGTCCGTCGCGAGTCGCAGCAGGCGAGCCAGTCCCTCGAGCGATTCTGCCACCCGTACTTTGCCGTCCAGACTTCGGTTGATTTCGAGGCTCTCGCGTAAGGCCCTGCTCGCGCGTCCATAGTCGCTCAGGTCGAGCGCGACCAACCCGAGGTTGTGCAGGGCACGGGCAACGCCTGCCCTGTCCCCCCGCTCACGGCAGATGGCAAGGCTCTCCTCGTGCAACGCCATTGCTGTCGTCGGGTCGCCCTCGTCCCGTGCCACGAGACCGAGGTTGCTGATGGTGTAGACGATATCGTGCCGATCGCTCCATTGCCGCTGAAGGGCCAGACTCTCTTCGTGCAGCGCCCGCGCCTCGACCGTCTTGCCGAGGCAGCGTGCGACGTGCCCGAGGTTGTCGAGCACCATGGCGATCCCCCGTTCGTCGGAGAGCTTGCGCCAGAGCTCGAGGCTGTTGCGCAGATAGGCCTGCGCTTCGCCGTATTTCGCTTCGCGATCGCAGAGGTCGCCGAGGTTGTTGAGTACCAGCGCCGTGTGCCATTCGTCGCCCACCGCCCGCACGGCGTCCAATGCCTGCTCGTACAATGCGCGTGCCTGGTCGTACTCGTCCTCGTCGGCGCTCACGATCCCCAGGTTGATCCGCACGAGCGCCGTCCAGCGGCGGTCTCCCAGCTCCGTCCACAGGGCAAGCGCCTCTTCATAGCGCGTGTGCGCGGTCCTGAGATCGCCCTGGTTGGCGGCGAGGATGCCGAGCGTATTCAGGGCGGTGGCGCGGACGGTTACCGGCGCGGCGCTTCCGCACGCCAGCGCCCGCTCGAGCCATAGCCGTCCTTCACTCAGGTAGCCGCGTGCCTGCCAGTACCGCCATGGCATGCCCCCGAGGCGCAGCGCGAGGCCATCCTGGCGGGCCTCAATGCTCCAGGCCAGTGCGGCACGGCTGTTGGCGAGCTCCAGGTCGAGGCGGTGCAGCCAGTACTGGAGCTCGGCACCCATCAGGTGTGGTCCCGCCTTCTCCGCGAGCGCGGCGTAATACTCGGCATGCCGGCAGAGCGCCTCCTGCGCCGTCCCACGCTCCAGCAGCCGCTCGCGCCCAAAGGCGCGCAGTGTCTCCAGCAGCCGGTAGCGGGCCTCGCCGATGGCCTCCTCCTTCACCACCAACGACTGCTCCACCAGCGCCGTGAGCAGCGCCATCACCGGCTCGCCCGTCGTCGCGACGGCCTCCGCTGCCTCCAGCGCGAAACTGCCTGCAAACACCGCCAGCCGCTCGAACAGCGCCCGCTCGCGCTCTCGAAGCAGCTCGTAACTCCAGGCGATGGCGGCTTGCAGCGTCTGGTGCCGCGCAGGCGTCCCACGCCGACCGCTCACCAGCAGCCGGAAGCGGTCATCCAACCGGTCGAGTATCTGCTCCACGGACACAACGCTGACACGCGCCGCCGCCAGCTCCAGCGCCAGCGGCAGCCCGTCTAGCCGCCGGCACAACGCCGCCAGCGCCGCCGCGTTCGCCTCGGTCAGCGCAAAGGCCGGCTCCACAGCCCGTGCCCGCTCGCTGAAGAGCTGCACTGCGTCCGACCCGGCCAGCACCTCCGGCGTCGCCGCTGTGCCGTCCGCCGGCAGCGCAAGCGGCGGCACCCGCCATACCCTCTCGCCCTCCACGCCGAGCGGCTCGCGGCTGGTAGCGAGCAGGCGCAGGTCGGGGCACCCGCGTAGCAGCAGCAGCGCTAGCTCCGCGCAGGACTCAAGCAGGTGCTCGCAGTTGTCGAGCACGACGAGCAGCTCGCATGGAGCCAGCGCAGCGACGAGCCGCTCGCTCAACGGCTGGCCACGCTGCTCTTGCACGCCGAGCGTCGCGGCCACAGAAGGCAGCAGCAGGGCGGGGTCGGCTACGCCGCTGAGGTCGACGAAGCGCACGCCGTCGTAGTAGCCGGGCGCACGCTCGGCGACGACCTGCATGGCCAGGCGGGTCTTGCCCGCGCCGCCCGTGCCGGTCAGGGTCACCAGCCGGCTGAGGGTGAGCAGGTCCGCCACCGCCGCCCGTTCCCGCACGCGGCCGATGAAGCTGCTGAGCGCCACTGGCAGCGCGCCCGGGCCGGAGCGCGGTACCACGGATGCCGGCCCTCGCCCCGCCCCCACCGCGTCATCTGCGTCTGCGTCGAGGCGCGTGAGCTGCCGCCAGGCGAGGGCGGACGGGTGCGCGCTGCCGCGCTCCCAGCGCTTGAGCGAGGCGGGGGATACGCCAAGCCGAGCGGCCAGTTGCGCCTGGCTCAGCCCGAGCGCTTTGCGCAGGCGGCGCAGGCGTTCGGCGTAGTCTGCGGGGAGGGATAGCGGCATCGCACCAGCAGCGGGGGGCGCCGGCCACGCCCGCTGCTCTGCATGGTAGCAGGTGACCCCATGGTGGTAGCACCTGCACCCGCCAGCATGGGCGATCTTCCCCATGCCAGCCGGGCAAAACCCCCGATGTGAGCGTCGGCAGGGCTGCCTATCGTGATGGGTGTTGAAGGCAGACACGTCCCAGGGCAGCGGAACGCGACCGAGCGGCCGGCCGGGGCGTCAGGGACGGATGGAGGCTCGCGATGAAGACGACACTCACGACGATTGGTGCGGTGATCGGCGCCATGCTGGGCGTGGCGCTCATGCACCTCGCGCCCAGCGTGGCGTTGCTAAACATGGTCAACAGGTAAGCCGGCCGCTGGCCCCGCCGGCATCTGGCCGTATGAACGGGTAGCGCACGCGTGGAGCAGACGACAGAGGAGTGCGCCATGACCGAGCACGCGGGAGGGCAGCCGTCAGCGCACGGAGGCTGCCCCCTGGAGGTCGATCCCCACGCTGCTCCGCTGATCCGCAAAGATGTGATCGTCCGTGGCCACCAGACCCGCCGCGGGGACGAGTTCTACATACTCAAGAACCCACACGCGGGCAGCTACGTGCGGCTGGGACCGGAGGAGTTCTTCCTCTTCGGCCTGATGGGCGGCCGGCACACCGTGATCGACCTGGTGGCCGCGCACGCTCTGCGGTACGGCCGGCTCGCGTTCGCGCCGGTCACCCAGCTCGTCGGCGAACTGCGCCGGCGCGGTGTCCTCGGCGAGCTGCCGTATGAGCCGGAAGGGCAACGGCCCGGACAATGCCATGGCGGAGAGCTTCTGCGCCACGCTCAAGCGCGCGCTCACGCCGGAGGAGGGCTGGCCAACGAAGCAGGAGGCACGCGCCGCCGTGTTCGCATGGATCGCGGTCTACGACAATCGCCAACGCCGGCACAGCAGTATCGGCTATCGAACGCCAGTCGAATTCGAAATTTCGAAGGAACTCCACCAGGCTGCATAGCGGGTACGTGTCTACGAAAACGGGGTAGCCTCACGACAGACTTTTCCACCAGGGCCGCGAGCACGGCGATGAGGCTGCTGCGGTCGAGCGCCGGACTGCCGGGCGCCGCACTCGAACAGACCTCGGCCAGCGCATCAAGTTCCCAGCCGCCGCGAAACACTGCCAGACGGCGGAACAGGACGCGCTCCTGCTCGCCGAGGAGCGCATAGCTCCAATCGAACGTGGCCCGCAGCGTCGCCTGCCGCGCGGTGGACCGCTTGCCGCGCACGAGCAGCGGCAGGGCATGCTCGAGCAGGCCGAGCAATTCCCGCACCGAGAAGGTCGAGACGAGCGCCGCGGTGAGCTCGATCGCCAGAGGGATGCCGTCCAGACGCCGGCAGATCTCGGCCACCGCCTCGGTATTTTCGGCGGTCAGGGCAAACGCCGGCAGTCGAGCCCGCGCACGATCGTGAAAGAGACGTACGGACTCGTTTTCCGCGACGTCTGCAAGCCGGCGCCGCTGCCCGCGGCCCGGCAGTTCGAGCGTGGGGACTGACCAGGTGACTTCGCCGGCGGCGCGCAGGGGCTCCCGGCTTGTGGCGAGCAGCCGGAGGGTACGACTCTCGCGCAGCGGGGCATCGATCAACGCGGCGCACGCATCGGCGACGTGCTCGCAGTTGTCCAACACCAGCAGCAGGTTGCAGGTTGCAAGGGCAGTGGCGAGTGCCGCGCTCAGCGAGGAGTCAGCCGTATCCTGCACGCCGAGGACGGTCGCGACCGCCCGCGGAACCAGCGCGGGCTCGGTTACGGTGGCGAGCTCGATGAGCCAGACTCCATCGCGGTATCGCTCAGCGACCTCGGCAGCCAGGCGCAGCGCAAGGCGCGTCTTGCCGCACCCGCCCGGGCCGGTGAGCGTGAGCAAGCGAGCGTCGCCGAGCAGCGGCTTGAGCTGGCCCAGCGCGTGCGTGCGGCCGACAAAGCTGGTCGTTTCAACGGGCAGGTTGTGCCGTCCTGCAGGAAGAAGCGGCAGGGTGTCGGGCATGGGCGCCTCGCAGCCACGACGCGGAGTGTGACAGGCGTATTGTCGATCGCCGATACCTGTTCTGCCACCTGGCGAGCCATCGCGCGCGACGGCGCCTCACCAGGATCCCGCGCACCTTCAGCAAGGGCAAAGCTCTCGGCGTTCTCAATTCTGATGTTGTCCTCTGTCGATTTGCCGCCTGCTCGTCCGTCGCATGAGCAGAGGCTCCCAACCGCCGCGGCCACGGACTCAGCCAGGCGTCACCAACACAGCAGAATCGCAGGAGGCACCGAGCCATGACTTCGGCACAAACGATCTCCGCGGACTTTCCATACGAATCGCGCTACATCGAGGTTCACGGCGCGAAGCTGCATTACATCGATGAAGGCGAGGGCGATCCGATCCTGTTCCTGCACGGCAATCCAACCTCGTCCTATCTCTGGCGCAACGTCATCCCCTATCTGACGCCGCACGGGCGCTGCCTCGCGCTGGATCTCGTCGGCATGGGCAAGTCCGACAAGCCGGACATCGACTACCGCTTCTTCGACCATGTCCGCTACGTCGAGGGCTTCATCGCGGCGCTGGGCCTGCGCAACGCCACGCTGGTTGTGCACGACTGGGGCAGCGCGCTCGGCTTTCACTACGCCAGCCGTCATGAGGCGAACGTCAAAGCGATCGCCTTCATGGAGGCGATTCTCATGCCCCTGCCGAGCTGGGAGATGCTGCCGGAAGAGGCCCGCGCCGCGTTCCAGGCGTTCCGCACGCCCGAGGTGGGCAGGGATCTGATCGTCAAGCAGAACATGTTTGTGGAGCAGGTGCTTCCCGGCGGCATCCTGCGGGCGCTGAGTGAGGCGGAGCTGAACCGCTACCGCGAGCCCTTCACGGACCCGGCCAGCCGCAAGCCTGTCTGGCGCTGGCCGAACGAGATTCCCATCGCCGGCAAGCCGGCCGACGTGGCGGTAGTGGGTCACTTTGGTTTATCAAGTAACGCGGCGATTTCTGCGACGGTCCAGACGCGAGACGCCACGCCCGCCGCCATCGCCGGAGTCCGGCCCGCAAGCGATTGGTGCTTGCGCCCGAAGTTGTACCACATGTAGTGCAGCGCCACGGCCGCTTCAAGGTTCTCGACCTTCTTGCTGAAGGCGTTGGTCAACCGTGTGAAGCGCCGCATGGACATGCGCATGGTGAGATTCTGGCGCTCAACGTAGCTCGTTGAGATATACGCTTCGTCCGGCTGCCCCTGAATCACGCGCTTCTCAATGCCGATGCACTGCGCCGGGCTGTAGCGCGTCTCACTGCCCGGCTCGGACTCGTACAACTTGATCACCTGTGCGTAGTCGATCTCGCTGCCGAACGTGCCCTCAACCGCTTCCAGATAGGGCTTGTGGCCATCCGTACTGAGCTGCACCCGATGCGCCAGCCGACTCGCCAGATCCTCGATGAAAGCGACGGCACACGCGCCGTTGCGCAGCCCGACAAGCCACGACGGCACCAGCCTGGTATCGGCGTCGATCGCCGTCCATGTCCACACGTCGCCGTAGCCGAACACGCCCTCATGCTCCGGGGCGACGTTCTTCGCTTTCGAGTGGCAGAAGGCCCAGATTTCATCGCACTGAATGCGGCGGCATGTCAGATTGCGCAGCGTGGCGTCCTGATAGCTGACGCACGCCTCACCGAGATCGACCAACAACTTCATCACCGTGTTCTTGCTCACGTCGCACATGCGAGCGGTTGCACGCAAGCTGTTGCCCTCGACAAGGGCCGCGACGATGCGGGCACGGTGGGCAGTTGACAGTCTGTTCATACTGACCATTATGCCTGAGCGCACAGGCATTGTCAAGCGTTCCGGCATGGTTTTTGTTATAATCGTGTGGCAGGGCCGCCGTCCATAGGAAAAAGATGATATCGCATTCTGAGGCATGACGACTATAGTCTTTTTCTGATAGGGTATGATGGCAGGCGAGTATTGGACCTTCCACGATTTCGTCAACGCGAACGGTGAGAACGAGATCGCCCTATGGCTGGGTCGCCAGCCGAAAGCAAAGAAGGCGAGGGTCTGGGCCAAACTGGACAACGCCTTGGACTATCTCATAGGGCAAGAGGTCCACACCGATCGTCGTGTGATAGCGAAACTGGACGCCAGGCGAGACCGTGCCTGTGCCGACCTGTACGAGATCCGGATCGGGATGAACGGCGTGGAATACCGCCCACTCGCCTATCGCGGCCCAAAGCCAAAAGGGCAGTACACCTTACTCTTGGGTGCGAAGGAAAAGGGCGGTCAGTTTGAGCCACACAACGCCTGCCAGTTGGCAGCTGGAATAATTGCCGATATCGAGAATCAGAGAGGCAGTACAGTTGAGCACCAACGCTTCCAAGAGGTATCAGCAGATAGTGCAGGCAATGGGCAACAAGGAATATCGAGACGCACTCGTAGAGGCAAACATCGATAACAGCATCGCTTACCAGATTCGCGCAAATAGGGATAGTAGAGGATGGACGCAAACCGAACTCGGCTATCGCGCTGGCATTAAGCAGGCCGTGATTTCCGAATGGGAAGATCCGAATTACGGTCGCTATACTCTGCGCACGCTGAAACGTTTGGCATCGGCCTTTGATATCGCAGTAATCGTGCGGTTTGTGCCGTTCAGTGATCTGGCGGACTGGAATAGTCGCGTTCCAGAAACAGATATGTCATCACAAAGCTTCGACGCCGATACTGGATTGCACCAAGCAGACAATCTTGCCCACGGAAATGATATTAGAGTAGACAGTATCGTTGCGTCACAAGTGATGAGATTGGAACCTGTAATCACCGCAGCAGGCCAAGATATAACGCTCCCCGGAAGAGTTCTGCAATTCCCAAGAATCGGTGCGAATCGGCGGGACTACACGGCTGACGACACTTTTAGCTTGACCTCAAAAGCACAATGAGGTGGTAACGACATGGCCGATGAACGGGAAGACTTTGAGGGAGTAGACTGGGAAGCCCTAAAGGTCCGTCCCAAGGACTGGATAAGGCAGGAGGGGACCCCAATTGTTTACACCAATACTATACAAATCAGCATGTCATATTCTGACATCGCTTTCGGCATTGGATTGGTAGAAGAGGCGACAAGCGATAGATTTGTCGCCAAAGAACAGTTTAGAATCGTGATGTCACCACAACATGCGAAGATCCTATCGGGCCTTCTTGCGGAGAAGATGGAGATGTATGAGCGGACTTTTGGACCGCTACCAAAGCCGCCCGCATAAGTGCTACGTCCCGGATTTCCACCGCGCCGCCGCCGCCTTCCTGGCTATCTCGCGTCGCTGCTCTGGCGTGAGTTTCGCGGCTCGCGCTGGTCCGCCCTTTGCCCCGCCGCGTCTACCGAGCGCAACGGCGTGCGGGTCTTTGCCGTTCGCCGCTTCGGCGTCGGGCGCGTCGGATGTCGCGGCAGCGACTAAGCTAGCCGCTAATTGGTTGAGGTCACGTGGGCGTTTCTTGCTTGAGCGGTCTGGCATAGATCGATGATCGCACGGGCTGGCCCGGCGCGTCAACGTTCACATGAGTCACTTTACTTTTGAAAATGACCCGCTACCGACGTGGCAGCGGCCGTCGACGCCTATAACCGCTGGCTGCAGCGAACGGAGCTGCCCAAGTTGCTGCTCTATGCCACGCCCGGAGTCACGCTGACTGCCCCGCTGGTCGAGTGGTGCCGGCAGAGCCTCAAGCAGCTCACGGCGGCCGACATCGGGCCGGGGCTGCACTTCCTGCAGGAGGACAATCCGCGGGGCATCGGCGCCGAGCTGGCCCGCTGGTACGCGACGCTGTAAGCCGCTCGGTCCTGGCCGGCGCTGTTGTCGCGGATGTGTTGGGCGCTTCACCATTCCCCCGTGATCTCGGGCAACATAACCGGCCGTGAACATGGGTGCGACGCGGTGCGGCGCATCGCAGACAGCTTCCACGAGGTCCGGCATGCTGAGAGCGACGCGGGGGATGTTCTCCCGCCGCAGTACGCATGAGGAGGCCTCCATGCCAACGCTATCTTACCCGCTCCCGCAGCCCTATCCGTTCCCGTGCCCCTGTCCATGTCCCCCGCTCCCCTACATGCCCGTGCTGATCCGGGACCCGCGCCTGCAGTAAGCGCAGAAACCGCCGGCCGTCGCCCCAGCCGACCGCGATCCGGCTGGGGCGATGCAGCGCGCCGCCGGCACGAGCACGGTCTGCACAACGCTTGCCACAGGCACGGCCCGCCCGCACACTGAGGCAATGGAACCGATCGCGCGCAGCTACACGTCGCAACGCCTGCGGCTTAACTACGTCGTCTGGGGCGATGAGCGCAAGCCGCCGGTGCTGCTTGTGCATGGCGGCCGCGACCACGCGCGCAACTGGGACTTCGTCGCCGAGGCGCTGACACTGGAGTACGCCGTCTACGCGGTCGATCTGCGCGGCCACGGCGACAGCGACTGGGCCTTCGGCAGCATGTACAGCCTGCCGGAGTTCACCGCCGACGTCGCCGCCTTCGTCGATCACCTCGACCGCGGCCCTCTGCCGTTGGTCGGCCACTCGCTCGGCGGCGCGATCGTCTTGCAGTACGCTGGCACCTTCCCGAGCAATGTGCTGCGCGTCGCGGCCGTCGAAGGGCTGGGGCCGGGCGTGCGCGAGCCGCGCCCCGCGCACCTGCGCATGGCCGAGTGGATCGAGCAGGTGCGCGACTTCGAGCAGCGCCGGCCGCGCCGCTATCGCACGCTCGAAGAGGCCGTGCAGCGCATGCAGGCGGCGAACCCGCACCTCACGCCGGCGATGGCGCGGCACCTGGCCGAGCACGGCGTGCGCCGCCACGAAGACGGCTCCTACACCTGGAAGTTCGACAACTACGTGCGCATGCACTCGCCCTACGAGTTCGCACTGCACGACGCGCGTGAGCTGTGGAACCAGATCCGCTGCCCGGTGCTGCTGATCCGCGGCGACAAGTCCTGGGCCAACGACCCGGTCAGGGACGGCAAAGCCAGCGCCTTCCACGACTACCGCTCGGTGCAGGTCGCGGACGCCGGTCACTGGGTGCATCACGATCAGCTGGACGCGTTCCTGAAGATCCTGCTGCCGTTTCTGTGCGGGGAGGCATAGCGCCGATGGAGGTCGCCAACGAGCTGATGGTCGGCGGCATCGTCGTCGGCGTCTTTCAAGAGAACTGCTGGGTGATCGGCTCGCGCCGCACGGGCGAGGCGATCTGCATCGACCCCGGCGACCAGCCCGACGAGATCCTGGCGCTGGCCCGCGAGCTGGGCGTGGCGATCAAGCTGATCGCCAACTCGCACGCGCACATCGACCACATTCTCGGCGTGCGCGGCGTGCAGGCCGGCTGCGGCGCCCGCTTTTTGTTGCACGCCGAAGACCACGCGCTGGCCGCGCAGGCCGCCGGCCAGGCCGAACGCATGCTGCGTATGCGCGTTGAGCCGCCGCCCGCGCCCGACGCCGCGCCAGTCGACGGAGACGTAGTCGAGGTCGCGGGCGTGCAGTTGCAGGTCTTGCACACGCCCGGGCACACGCGCGGCAGCGTCAGCTACTACCAGCCCGACGCGAAGCTGCTGTTCAGCGGCGACACGCTGTTCATGGGCTCGATCGGCCGCACGGATCTTCCCGGCGGCGACTACGCCCAGGAGATGGACAGCATCGTCACGAAGCTGCTGGCACTGCCGGACGAGACGCGGGTGCTGCCCGGCCATATGCTCGAAACGACGATCGGCCGCGAGCGCCAGACCAACCCCTTCGTGCTGCAAGAGCTGCGCGGCCGCGTGTAGCCGCCGCTGGCGGGGCCAGCGGCAACGCTTCGCGGCGCCGTCTTTGTGACGCGCCGAACTTTTTGCCGATTAGCGAAGCGATTACTTCGTTAATTCGTTGAACAGTGCCTCGCGCGTCTGTACGATGGCCGCAGGAAGACCGACAGCAGCCCCAAACTGCTCGCGCGGCGAGCCTCAGGAGCAGCGGCAATGACCTACATCATCACCAACCCCTGCATCGGCACCAAGGACAAGTCGTGCGTCGAGGTCTGCCCGGTGGACTGTATCCACGACGACGGCGACGAAGACAAGATGCTCTATATCGACCCGAACGAGTGCATCGACTGCGGCGCCTGCGAGCCGGCCTGCCCCGTCACCGCAATCTACGCCGAAGACGACGTGCCCGACGACCAGAAAGCCTATATCGAGATCAACACCCTGTGGTATACGGATAAGGACGCCGCCCGCGCGAAGGTCAGAGCCCTGGCACCATAGCAGCGCCCGCGGCCGCCGGTGCGGGAGATCTCGACCGTGCGCGGCGGGATGACGTGGCTGTGTCGCTCCGCGCAGCGGTCCGTGTGGCGACCCTCACGATGGGTGGGCTCCCGCGGCGCGCCCGACTCAGGTCAGGCGCATGTAGATACGCACTTCCGCGAGCGCGTCCAGATCGGCGCCCGCTTCAACCGCCTCGGTCAGCTCCAACAGGCGGCGCGGACCGTACATCCCGAGCAGGATCTCGTCCAGCACCCCACGCAGGGCTGCGTCGTGGTAGCTGCAGAGCGCGGTAAAGCCGTGCCGTTCGTAGACGGACCAGGGCAGGCCGCCCAGGTACTGGATGATTGGCCAACACGGTGCCAGTCCCTTGGCGACGACGGCCCTGAAGCCGTGGTCGCCGGCCCAGACCAGCGTCTGCCGCAACAGACCCTGGCCGATGCCCCGCCCGAGGTAGCGCGGCTCGCGCCGCTCAGGGTTGTTGTCGACCTGGCCGACGTGGAAGCAGAACAGACTTAGGCTGTGTTCGGGCAGCGCCGGTGTGGCCGCTGGATAGTCCATCCAGAATAGCGGGTCGTCAATGCCGTGCGGAGAGCGCGTCCCGGAAACCAGTGGTCGAAAGTGTAGCTGCGCCACACGGCGCTCGCCGTCGAAGGCCAGCATGGCGCTGCTGCCGGCTTCCCGCACCCGCTCGCGCACCGCTGCCGGCTCACCCTGACACTGCAGGGGCACCGACTCCAGGTCGTCCTCGCCCAGCGGCCGGTAGCTGATGGCTGCGGCCTCGTTCACGCCTTCGTATCCCGTTCTCGCGGACAGCTCCGCCGCGTAGCGGACGACGCGCTCCCCGGTCTGCTCAGCCGCCGATATGGGACATCTCCACCTTGCGCAGCGGGATAGTATTGCTGCTGCGCAGCTCCGAGTAGCGGTCCGTACGGCGGGACCAGATACCGCGCAGGATGGTGGCGACCGCCGCGTCGCTCGTGCCCGTGCGGAGCAGCGCCCGCAGGTCGTGGCCGACCGTGCCGAAGAGACAGGTGTAGAGGCGGCCGTCCGCCGACAGCCGTGCACGTGTGCAGGTGCCGCAGAATGGCTGACTGACCGACGCAATGACGCCAATCTCCCCCTGCCCGTCGACATAGCGATAGCGGGTTGCCACCTCGCCGGCGTAGTTGGGCGCCAGTGGCTCCAGCGGCCAGGCCGCATGGACCGTCGCCAGAATCGTGGCGGCGGGCACGACGTCGTCGAGCCGCCAGCCGTTGTGGTTGCCCACGTCCATGTACTCGATGAACCGCAGGATGCGGCCGCTGCCGCGGAAGCGCTCGGCCATCGTCAGGACGGACTGCTCGTTGACGCCGCGCTTGACCACCATGTCGATTTTGACCGGCGTCAGCCCCGCGTCTTCGGCCGCGTCCATGGCGGCCAGCACCCGCGCGACCGGAAAGCCCACGTCGTTCATCGCCATGAAGACCGTGTCGTCGAGCGAGTCGAGGCTGACCGTGATGCGCCCGAGCCCCGCCGCCCTGAGCGCCCGGGCCTTGCGCGGTGTGAGCAGCGAGCCGTTGGTGGTCAGGGCGATGTCCCGCACGCCCTCGATCTGGCTGAGCATCCCCACGAGCGTTTCGAGGTCGTGCCGGACGAGCGGCTCGCCGCCGGTCAGGCGCAGCTTCTCCACACCCTGGGCGACGAAGAGCCGCGCCAGGCGGGTGATTTCTTCAAACGACAAGACCTCGCTGCGCGGCAGGAAAGGGAAGGCGGCACCGAAGACCTCTTTGGGCATGCAGTAGGTACAGCGAAAGTTGCAGCGGTCCGTGACTGAAATGCGCAAATCCCGCAAGGGCCGGTGAAAGGCGTCGACAGTTTTCACGCCGCCATCGTACAGAGTTCTGCGTCGCGGAACTACTGCGACCTCTCCCAGGCGGCGAGCCGCACGCGTGCCTAAGGCGTGGTGAGCTGCGCCAGGTCCGCCTCGAAGGCTTGCGCGGAGCGCGGGAAGCCGACACGCGCGACTTCCTGGCTGCGGGTTTGGCCGTGGGCCACCACCGCGGCACCACCGAGTGCCACCGCGACACAGACTGCCACGCTACCGGCTCGCCATCGCAACCGTCCGACGCTACGCTGTGTGGCTTGACGCGTCACCGCCCCACCTCCTTTCTCGCCCCCGCGCTGCCACGGGCCCATACCATGGGCCACACCAGGCGGACGGCGACCGGCACCACGCCCACGTGTAACACGGCGGCAAGGCCGGCTAGCGTCGCCACGCCAGCGCGCGAGTCCTGGAGTTGGTGGCCGACCTCGCGGGCATCCAGCCCGGCGAAGAGGAGACAGAAGACGGCAGCGAAGAGCAGCACGACCCGCGAGCCCTGCACGGCGATAGCTGCGGCGAGCAGCAGGGAGATGATAACCGCCGCGACGACCGACCCCGTGGACTCCAGTCTGAAGCCGCCCGTGCTCTCGGCGGTTTCGTGCGTGCGACTGCCCTCCGCGGCCGTTTCGCCGCTGCTTGCACGCTCAGCTGCGGTCTCGCCGGTGCCAGGGCTGGCCGTTGCGGCGCTGCTCGCGCTTGTGCTGGTCGTCGACCGTTCGGCAGCGACACCGCTGACAAAGGCGGCTGTAGCGGCCAGCAGCAGACCAATGAGCACCATGTGCCAGATCGTCGGTTGGATTCGCCGTCCCATCACACCCCCAACTCTTGCGGACGTCCCACAACTGCTCAGCCGTACCCGACCTATGCGAGCGCGCTGACCGTCCTGGCGCGCCGGTATCGCCGCGCCACGCCGATGGTCCCCAGCACGAGTGCACAGAGCGCCACGCCGCCGAGCGCGACCCACAGGTTCTGGCTGAGCAGGCCGACAGCGGCCGCGAGCACCACGCCACCGACGACGGCCAGCGGCGGGAGGCAACAGGCCAGGCAGAGGAGCAACGGCGCGGCCAGCGTCGCCCAGCCCGCCCTCCTGCGCCCACCCTTGTTGAGTGCCGCGCGGGCGGTGCCAGGTGGAGGCTCGGGAGGGTGACAGCGACAGTAATCCTGCAGGCTGCCAGCCGCATCGACGAGGGGACAGCGGCCGCAGACAGCAACGGTCAGCCCCGGTGGAGCGAGCGCGCCGACCTGGCGCGCCGGTGGCACCAGGGTATCAAGGTCCGCGCGCAGGTCCTCCAGCGCGGCAATGCGGCGGTCGATGTCCGCCCGCTGGCGTTCGACCAGCGCCAGCAGTTGGCGTCCATACGCACCGCACTCGGAGGCAAAGGCCTCGTCGACAAACTGTTTCACCTCAGGCAGCGGCACGCCCAGCAGGCGCACCCGGCGGATGAGGTGCAGCCGCCGGACATCAGTCGGACCGTAGAGGCGATAGCCCGCGTCCGTCCGCGCGGGGGCCGGAAGCACCCCCTCGGCTTCGTAATAGCGGATGGTGTCGCAGGATACCCCGGTTTGTTTGGCGACGGCGCCAATGGTCAGTTGCTTGCTCATGCGGCGACCGTAAAGGTTGGAGCCGCTCCAGGGTCAAGTGTTGCTCGAACAGCGTCCGTGACCGTGCTAACATGGGAAGAGGAGCCCGCTCTGGCCGGTCATGAGCCAGACGCCTGCGCGTCGCCTGCCGCTCGCTGCACATGCGCTGGCCAGCCCAGCCGGCTCGCTGCCAAGGCACTCCACAACTACAGCAGGCCGGCCAGCCCAAAAGATGACTGCCACCCGCCGTGGACACCCTGCAGCTGGTGCCCGACCTCCCGGCCACCCACGAACCCGAACGCCAGACTACACCACCACGCTCAGCAAGGCGGCGCGGGAGCCGTGCAGCGCGCCAGCGGAAAGGCGGAGCGCGGGCGCAACGACCGTCGCCACGAGTCCGGCTGCGACCAGCGTGGCACCGCTGGTCCCGTCGGCGCGTGCGGGGGCCATGCAGGTTCCGAGGAAGTAGGCGTCGGCAAGGAGGAGCGTCACGACGAGGTTCCGCCCGCTCGGCCATGCGTGCTCGCGACCATGCCCTCCGCCTCCGCCAGTGCGCGTTCTTAGCCAGGGCGATTGATCAGGAAGGTGGCCGTGTCCTCCAGGTAGCGCTGAAGCGTCGCATGCTCGTGTTCTGGCAGGGCAAGCGTGACCAGGGCCGTCGTCATGTGCTGGACCCAGGCATCGCGGACGGCCTGCGTAATGGTGAAGCGCAGATGCCGCATGCGCAGGCGCGGGTGCCCGCGCTCATCAGAGTAGGTCCGGGGCCCGCCGAAGTACTGCACCAAAAACAGGGTGAGCCTACGCTTGGAGTCGGTCAGGTCATCGGGATAGAGCGGGCGCACGAGGGCGTCGGTCTCGACGCTCGCGTAGAAGCGCTCGACCAGCCGCACAAACGTCTCCATGCCACCCACCGCCGAAAAGATGGTCATCGCCTCTCCATCGCGGCCGCTCCCCTCGTCATGGTATTAGTGTAGCGAGGTCCGCCGCCGCCGTAGCCAGCGGTCTGGCCAACCGAGTCTGCCGGCCAGCCCCGCAACCCAGAGGTGGAGCAAGCCGGCGATCGCTGCGATGACCGCACCACCGACCTGAGCATCCTGCACCTGCTGCACGACCGCCCCGCAGTCGAGCAACCCGACCCCCACACTCACCACGCCAACGCCCATCAGCAGGGCCCGGGAGCCATGCCAGGCGATCGCACCGGCCAGCAGCAGCGAGACAGCCATGGCGGTGATGACGACACCAGGTGAGCCAGGGAGAGTGTGGTGGTTTGGCCGCTGAGCGGCAGCGCTGATGCCGAAGAAGCAGGTGGCGAGCAGCAGAAGCGCTACGACCAAGTTTCGACCAGTCAGGCTATGCGTACTCGCCGTCATCGCGCTTCCACCAGCGCACACCACCAGTGCGTTTACCCGGTACCTGGGCTGCAGTATACGGCACGTCAGTCGTATGCCGCTGAAGTTGTCAATGAACTGCACAGAATGGCCCTCCCGTGTATTGCACTGGCCCGTGCAAGCGGTGGAAGAGGGCTCACGGCCGGCTCTGTCCGGGACAACTCGCTCCACGGAAGGTTAAGGAATCAGCACTGTGGTCGTCCCGCGCACCTTCTGCGGTGCGCCAACGATCGGCAGAGACTCAGGGCTCTTGCGCAGCTCGGCTGCAGCCATCGCATCGCGTTGGCGCACCATTGCGCCCTTAACCGCCATCGCCCTCGCTCAGAGTCACTCGTTCGCATCTGCGGAACTGGCTCCTTAGAGCCTATCCCGCTAGGCATGAGAGTTGACCATACTGGGAGGTGAAACCA
>CALFMN010000173.1 GCA_937879875.1 uncultured Chloroflexota bacterium
TACGCCTCCAAACCATCCGCATACACCCTCACCCACAACCTTGGGCCATACCCGTAGGCGGAGGCGGCTTGTCTCGTCGGCATGGCTATAGTAGCGTGAAACCGTGGGATGCGTGCCGATCCGTTTTGTCGATTACTGGCCCCCGCTGCTCGGACACGCCCTGTGCGCTTCCGCATCCCTGCTCTCCATAACGTGTGCAATCGCCACGATCTCCCTCTCATCGCCGGGCGCGATCGCTGCTGCTCCGGCCGTCAGGTCGGCCGCTCAGAGAGGCGGCGGGCGTTAACCTTCCCGTCCGCCGGACGTTTGAACCTATGGATGGACCACGAGCCGCCGGTCTTCCGTCGGGCGCCGCTGCCGGCGTCGCGCGGGCGGTCACGGCCGGCAACGAGTCCGCCGCCAACGCCCGAACGCCAGCCGACGCCGCGCAGCTCGATGAGCGCGAGCTGATCGCGCGGGCGCAGTCCGGCGACCAGACAGCGCTGGCAATGCTGTACGACGCGCATTACCCACGGGTGTATGGGTACATCCGCTACAAGTTGGGAAACCAGGAAGATGCCGAAGACCTCGCCCAGGAAACGTTCATGCGCATGCTGGACGCGCTCGATCGCTACGAGCAGCGCGGCGCGCCGTTTCGAGCGTGGCTGATGCAGATCGCAGCGAATCTGGTGCGCGACCATTACCGTCGCAGGGGTGCGGTCGGGGCGCCGATCGGCGTGGATGTGAGCGAGTTGGATCTGGTTGGCGACGACGACCCGGCGACGACGATGGCGGTGCAGTTCGCCCTGGAAGAGGTCACGGACGCGCTCCATCTGCTAACAGAAACGGAGCGCGAGATCCTGCTGCTGCGCTACGCGGCCGATTTGAGCATCGCCGAGACGGCGGCGGCGGCCAACAAGACGGAGAACAACGTCAAGCAGTTGACGTTCAAGGCGTTGAGCAAGCTGAGGAAGGCGCTGGCGGAGAGCGATGCTCTGGCTGAGCGGGCGTAGACGGGAACGGCAGATCGCCGAGGCGCTGGCCGCGTCGTTGGACGCGGTTCGCGGCGGCACGGCTACCGTCGAAGATTGCCTGCGCCGCTATCCTGCGCTCGCGGCCGAGCTGGAGCCGCTGCTGCGCACCGCCGCAACCGTGCAGGTGCTCAGCCGCGTCAGTCCGCGCGAGGAGGCCAGGCTCGAGGGGCGTGCGGCCTTGTTGCAGGCCGCGGCGAAGCGATCCCAGCCCGCGGCCATCATCCCTCGCCCGGTCGTGCGGCGGCGGCCATGGGTCGCCTTCGTGCCGGCCGCGATCGCCGCCGCGCTGTTCGCCGCGATCGCGATTCCGGTGCTCGGATCGATGGACACCGGCTCGACGCCGGGCGACTGGAACTACGGCTTCAAGCGCGCGACCGAACGCATCCGCCTCGCGATTACCACGGATCCGGGCGAGCGGCGGCTGCTGCGGCTGGAGTTCGCCTCACGGCGCCTTGACGAAATCGAGCGGCTGAAGGCCACGGGACACGTTGCCTCGCAGCGGTCCGACCTGATCGCGGTGATTCACGACTATCAGGCGGACCTCGCGCAGGCCGCGGTCAGCGCCCAGACCGCCGGGGCGCTGCCGCCGGCGCAAAAAGATCAATTCGCTACCGTAACAAATAAGGCGACCGACGTGCTGACCCAGGTGCAGCAGAGCGTGCCGGCGTCGGACCCGGTCAACACGGCGGCACAGGACGCAAAGGACGAAACGACCACGACGGCCACCGCGGTGAAGGCTGTGCCGACCACGACGCCGTCCGCAAGAGGGGCAAGCAGTCAGCCGAGCGCCACGCTGGCGCCGACCAGCGCCGCCGTCTCGACGGGGAGCGCAACCCCCGCCACGGTCGTCGCCACGCCGCCGCCGACGCCGCCCGCCGGTACGGGTACCCCGGCCGGTACGAGCACGCCCGCGGGCAGCGCCACGCCGCCGGCCACGGGCACCACGACCGGCACATCGACGGCCGTAAGCGGTTCGCCCACAGCCGTTGCCACCGCGTCGGCCGTACCCACGCGCGAGGCGCCCACGCTGCCCGCGGTCCTCAGCTCGCCGGCCAGTACACCGGCAAGCACGCCCGCGCGCACGCCCAGCCCGCCGCCGGCTGAAACCAGCACGCCGGCGCCGGAGCCGACGGCACTTGCCGCCATTCCGACGCGTACGCCGCTGCCCGCGGCGCTGGCGCCCGCGATCGGCTCGCCGGCGCCAACGCCCGCTGCCGAACCGACGCCCGGCCGCACGGCCACGCCGTCGGCGCCTACCGCCGTCGGCACGCGTCCATCGACCATACTGCCGCCCGTGACCGGCAGCACGGCGCTGGTTACAGGGTCGAACGTGTTCAAGTACGCCGGCGCCCCGGCGAGCCTGGATCAGATCACGGCCTCGCTGGGTGGCCAACTCGTCGTGGTCTGGTACGTGAACGCCCAGCAGACCAGCAGCAGTTGGTATCCCGGCACGCCCGCTCCCTCGATCGGGCCGGGCGCCATCCTGACGATCGTCACGCGTGGGCCGGCCGTGCTCGCGGCGCCCGGTACGCTGCTGTCCTCCGGCCGCTAAGCGGCGGCCAGGCTCGCGGCGATCACCCACGGCGGCGCGGGCCGGCAACCTCGCCTGGAAGGATCTCAGCGCTCCCATCGCACACGGCTCGTAGGCCGCGAGACGATTGCGGCCTGTATGGGAGCGCTGGAGTCGATCGCGCTGCTCGGGATCGCCCCGCTCGCCCACCTTCCCAATTTCTTCGAACGACCGAGACGGGCGAGCGGGGTCCGCGCGGCTCGCGCCATGTGCAGCCCTGCCGGGAATGCGGTACGCTGGCGCACTGGGACGAGGTAACACGCGGGGGTGTGCCATGGCCGGTCCGCTGTCTGGAGTGCGGGTGCTCGATTTCGGTCAGTACGTCGCGGGGCCGCTGGCGGCGATGCTGCTCGGCGATCTCGGCGCCGACGTGGTGCGCATCGACCCGCCCGGCGGGCCGCACTTGCAAGGCGCGGCCAACGCGACCTGGAACCGCGGCAAATACGCGTTCACACTCGATCTGAAGTCGGAAGCCGGCCGCGCCCGCGCCCGCGAGCTGGTCGCTGCCGCCGACGTGCTGATCGAGAACTTCCGCCCCGGCGTGATGACGCGGCTCGGGCTTGGCGCGGACGCAGCCTGTGCGGCGAATCCGCGACTCGTCTACTGCTCACTGCCCGGCTTCGCGTCCGACGATCCGCGCGCCGGCATAGCGGCCTGGGAGGGCGTTGTCGGCGCCGCAACCGGCGCATACAGCACGCGGCTCGAAGGCGGCGAAGGCGGCGCCGTGTTCACGGCCGTGCCGATCTCCTCGGCCTACGCGGCCTTTCTCGGCGCGACCAGCGTCGTGATGGCGCTGATCGCACGCGAGCGCGACGGCTCCGGCCAGCAAATCGAAGTGCCGCTGTTCGACGCAACCTTCACCGCGATCGGCGCCCGTGGGCTGACCTATCACACTCCCGCGGCCGCGCCGCCCGCACGCGGTTCTGCCTGGGTGCGGCAGTACGAGTGCGGCGACGGCCGCTGGGTGCAGTTCCACGCGGCGAACACGCGCTTCATCCTTCAGTTCCTCAAGGCCGCGGGCGTCGAGCAATGGCAAGGCGAGGGGCTGGCCGACCGCGCCCGCCTGAGCAGCGATCGCGAACTCTCCGCCGAGCTGCTGGAGCGGATGGTCGCGCTGTTCAAGACGAAGACGGCGCAGGAGTGGGAAGACCTGGTCAACGCCGCCGGCACGCCCACGGCGATCTGCCGAGATAGCGCCGAATGGCTGCAGCATCCGCACGCGCGCGGCTCGCAGATGATCGTCGAAGTGGACGATCCGCAGTACGGCCGCATGCTGCAGCCCGGCGTGCAGGCGCGCCTCTCGGGTACGCCGGGCGAGGTGCGATCCCGGCCGTCGGTCGAACCCGCGGCGCTGCCAGCGGGCGATCCGTGGCCGCGTCCCGCGATCGCGCTCAGCGGGGCCTCACCGACGCTGCGGCCGGAGCGATCCGCTGAAAATGGTCCGATCTCTGCACTGCGCGGCGTGCGCGTGCTCGATCTGTGCATCATCCTCGCCGGGCCGACCTGCGGCCGCACGCTGGCCGAGTTCGGCGCCGACGTGATCAAAATCGACGCGCCGGACCGTGAGGGCGGTGTCGCCTTCCATCAGGATGTCAACCGCGCCAAGCGCAGCATGCTGCTCGATCTGAAGTCGGAGGCCGGCCGCGAGGTTTTCTGGAAGCTGGTGGACGGCGCGGACGTGGTCGTGCAGAACTACCGCGACGGCGTGGTGCAGCGGTTGGGCATCGACTATGAGTCCGTGCGCCGGCGCCGGCCGCAGATCGTCTACGCCTCGCTCAACGCCTACGGCCACGTCGGCCCCTGGGCGCAGCGCCCCGGCTGGGAGCAGCTCGCGCAGGCGGCGACGGGCATGCAGGCGCGCTACGGCGGCGACGGCCAGCCCGTGCTGCAGCCATTCCCGGTCAACGACTACGGCACCGGCATCATGGGCGCTTTTGCCGTTGCGGCGGCGCTCTATCATCGCCAGCGCACAGGCGAGGGGCAGCACGTGCAGACCGCGCTTGCCTACACCGCCTGCACGCTGCAATCGCTCTTCCTGCAGGACTACGAGGGCAAGCGCTGGGACGAGCCCCGCGGCCAGCAGGCGCTCGGCTGGAGTCCGCTGCAGCGGCTGTATCGGGCGAGCGACGGCTGGCTGTTCGTCGGCGCCCGCGCTGCCGAGCGCGGCAAACTGGCGAAGCTCGCCGGTGTGTCTGACGCGGCAGCAGCATCGGATGCTGCACTCACCGCCGCGCTCGAAACAGTATTCGCGCAAAGCCCGGTGGAGAAGCTGGTTGAGCGACTGGCGGCGGACGGTATCGGCGCACAGCGCGCCGCGACGGTGCCCGAGCTGATGGCGGATGATTGGGTGATGGCACACGGCCTCAGCCTGCGCCGCGAGCACGACGGCCTCGGCGAGGTGACGACCAATGGCCCGGCGCCGCGCCTCTCGCACACGCCCGTGCAGCCCGGCCGGCCGGCGCCGCCGCCCGGCTCGGACGCGGCGTCGATTCTGGCCGAGATCGGTCTTGCTGACGATCTCAACGCGCTGGCGGAACAGGGCATCGTGCGGCTGGACCTGGCGGCGGCTCGCTGAGCGCCGGGCGCTGCGGACGGAAGAAGGCTTGCTGAAGATGCCTGGCCAGCCTGTGGAAGCGGGCGTGTGAACGAAGCAGAGCGGCCGCTTGGCGGCCTGACCGTGCTCGATCTGACGCAGCAGGTGGCCGGCCCGTTCGCCACGCGGCTGCTGGCAGCCTACGGCGCCGACGTGATCAAGATTGAGCGGCCCGGCAGCGGCGATCCGGCTCGCGGCGCCGGACCGTTTCCGGGCTATGAGCCGCATCCTGAACGCAGCGGCCGCTTTCTGTACCTCAACACTGGCAAGCAAAGCGTCACGCTGAATCTGAAAACCCGCGCCGGCCGGGCACTGCTGCTGGAGCTCGTCGAGCAGGCCGACGCGCTGGTTGAAAACTTCGCGCCGCGCGTGCTGCCGGCGCTCGGGCTCGACTGGCCGGCGCTGCACGACGCCAATCCGGCGTTGGTGATGGTCTCGATCGCAAACTACGGCCAGAGCGGCCCGTATCGCGACTTCGCCGGCACGAATCTGACGCTGTTCGCTGCCGGCGGCCAGATGGCGCTCACCGGCGAGCCGGACCGCGAGCCGCTGGTCAACGGCGGCACGCAGGCGCTGTTGCAGGCGGGGCTGCACGGCTTCTCCGCCACGCTTGCCGCCGTCTACGGCGCGCGTGCGCGTGGCGCCGGCACGCACGTCGATCTCTCGATTCAAGAGGTGCAGGCGGCCGCGCTCGAAGGCGCGGGGCCAAACGCGCTGGTCTACGGCCTCGACGCGACGCGGGCCGGCAACCTGCCACGCGCGACGTGGGGCATCTATCCCTGTGCGGATGGCTTCATCGGCTGCTCCTGCATGGATCAGAACGTGCCCAGCCTGCTGACGGCGATCGGCCGCGAGGATCTGCTCGAATCGCCCTTCCGCGATCAGCGCTGGCGCGCCGAGCACAACGACGAGGTCGTGGCGCTGCTGCTGGGCTTCTTCGTCGAGCACACGCAGGCAGAGCTACGCGACCTGGGCGCCCGTCACAGGGTCGCCATCGGCGTGATGCCCACGGTCGACCAATTGCTGGCGTGGCCCGGACTGCTGGAGAAAGGCTTCTGGCAGGATGTGGATCACCCGGAGGCGGGCCGGCAGACCTATCCCGGTGCGCCGTTCACCATCGACGGCGGCGGCTTTGCCCTCACACGGGCGCCGCTGCTGGGCGAGCACACGGAGCGGGTGTTGAGCGAGCGGCTCGGCCTCACGGCTGCCGGTCTCAGCGAACTGCGCGAGCACGGAGTGATTTGATGGCGCCGCGAGAGCGAAGCTTCTCGGCACGCCGGAGAAGGCGATGAGCGACCCGACGCTGCCGCCCCTGCACGGCGTGCGCATCGTCGACCTGACCATGGTCTGGGCCGGGCCGTACGCGACGCGTCTGCTGGCCGACGCTGGCGCCGACGTGATCAAGGTCGAGGGCGTGACGCGGCCGGACTCGATTCGTACCAGCGGCGCCGCGGCGCTGGGTAACGCCGATCGCGCCTTCGATCGCGTCGCCTACTTCAACGAGTACGGCCGTAACAAGCGTGGCCTCGCGCTCGACCTGAGCCGGCCGGAGGGCCGCGAGGCGCTGCTGCGACTCGTGCGCGTGTCCGACGCGCTGATCGAGAACTTCCGCACGGGTGTGCTGGAAGGCTGGGGGCTCGGCGCGAAACGCTTGCAGGCCGAGCGGCCGGATCTGATCGTCGTCTCGATGCCGGGCTTCGCCATACACGGCAGCGAGCGCAACCTCGCCGGCTACGGCCCGACGATCGAACAGCTTGGCGGCCTGATCCAGCTTACGGGTTACGCAGACGGCGGGCCGCAGAAGAGCGGTATTTCGTACGGAGACCCGCTAGCCGGCACGCTGGCCGCGGGCGCCCTGATCGCCGCCTTGCTGCGCCGCCAGCGTACGGGGCGCGGCGCCGTGGTCGAGGTCTCGCAGCGCGACAACATGCTCGGCATGATCGGCGAGGCCGTGCTCGACTACTCGATGAACCGTCGCCTGCAGCCGCGCCGCGGCAACCGGCACCGCTGGCTGGCGCCGCACGGCTGCTATCCCTCGCTGCCATTGCCGCCCGAGCAGGCGCGTCCACTCGGCCGGCCCGGCTTGCAGACGGGTGCGGCCGCCGACCGCTGGGTTGCGATCGCCGTGGCAACGGACGCGCAGTGGCGTGCGCTTTGCGGCGTGATCGGCCGGCCGGAGCTGGCCGCTGACGGGCGTTACGCACGCGCCCTCGACCGCTACGAGCGCCAGGACGAGCTGGACCAGATCATCGCGGCATGGACGTGCGCGCGCGGCGACGACGAGGCGATGTTCGCCTTGCAGGCCGCAGGCGTGCCGGCCGCGGCCGTGCGCACACCGCTGGCGTTGACCCGCGACCCGCATCTGGCCGCGCGCGGTTTCTACCGCGAGGTCGAACACCCGGTCGCCGGCCGGCATCGTGTCGCGGGGCCGCTGTGGAACGTTGTGGCGCCCCGGCCGGAGATCGAGCGCCCCGCACCGACGTTCGGCCAGCATCGCTTCGAGGTGCTGGGCGATCTGGTCGGCATCGATGCGGTCGCGCTGGCAGAGCTGGAGCGGGATGGCATCATCGGGGCAGAGCCGTTGCGCCGGCAGCCGCACGGCGCCGCGGAGGCAGCCGAAAACGGCGCGGCGACCGAAACGCGACGAGAGTCGTCGGGCGTGCGGCGCTGATGGCGAGAGCAAACGAGGAGGTTCGCGATGGACTTCAGATTCTCGGCCGAAGACGAAGCGTGGCGCCAGGAGCTGCGCGGCTGGATCCGCGATTCGTTCGGCGAGGACTGGCACGGCTTTGCGGCGCTGGGCGGTGACGGCGAGGAAGAGTACGAGTTCGTGCGCGGCGTGCGTCAGAAGCTCGCGGCGAAGGGCTGGACCGCGCCCGCCTGGCCGCGCGACATGGGCGGCATGGACGCCGGCTTCAGCAAGCAGGCGATCTTCAACGAAGAGCTGGCCTATCACCGCGTGCCCGGGCCGGATATCGTCTCCGTCGGCTACGTCGGGCCGACGCTGATGCTCTACGGCAGCGACGAACAGAAGGCGCATCTGCCCGCGATCGTGCGCGCCAAGGAGACGTGGTGTCAGGGCTATTCCGAGCCCGGCTCCGGCTCGGACCTCGCCAGCTTGCAGACGCGGGCGATCCGCGACGGCGACGACTATGTGATCAACGGCCAGAAGATCTGGACCTCGCAGGCGCACCACGCCAACTGGATGTTCATGCTGGCGCGCACCGACCCGGACGCGCCCAAGCACCGCGGCATCTCCTACCTGCTGCTCGACATGCAGACGCCGGGCATCACGATCCGGCCGCTGATCAATATGGCCGGGCGCCACGGCTTCAACGAGGTCTTCTTCGACAACGTGCGCGTGCCGGTGCAGAACCGCGTGGGCGAGGAGAACCGCGGCTGGTACGTCGGCATGGCGACGATGGACTTCGAGCGCTCGGCGCTCTCCGGCTCGGCCGGCCTGCGCCGCAGCTACGAGGATCTGCTGCGCTTCGTGCGCGATGCGGCCCCTTCAGGCGGCACGGCGCTGACGCGAGAGTTGGCCCGCAATGCGTTGACCGAGGCGGGCATCGAGATCGAAGTGTCGCGCATGTTATCGCTGCGCGTGCTCTCGATGCAGCAGGCCGGCCAGGTGCCGAATCACGAGGCGAGCATGGCCAAGCTGTTCTCGTCGGAGTTGAGCCAGCGCTTTGCCCGCCTCGGCACGCGCATCCTGGGCATGTACGGTGGCCTGCGGCGTGGTTCGCCCCACGCGCGGCTGCGGGGCGAGTTCAGCGAATCCTACATGCAGACTGTGCCGTCCACCATCGCCGGCGGCAGCAGCGAAATCCAGCGCAACGTGATCGCCACCCGCGGCCTCGGCCTGCCGCGTGGGTAGGGTAGAGGGGTTAGGGTATAGGGTGCAGGGGCGCGCGGCGGACGGCCCTCTATCCCCCTTCCCCTTTCCCCCAATCCTGGGAGAGGGGAAGGGGGTGAGGGCGAGGGCCGCGCGGCCGCCTATGCCGGCGACACCAGCGTGATTGCAGTGGAGAAAGGATACATCCCATGACCGCTTCTGCCGTTCGCTCAGCAGCCGGCGTCAGCGCACAGAACCTGGCCTACCTGGATGCGCATCTGCAACGCTATATCGACGCCGGCAAGCTCGCCGGCACGCTGACGTTGGTCTACCGCGCGGGCGAGGTCGCGCACTTCAGTGCCCAGGGCCAGATGGATCGCGAACGGGCGAAGCCGATGCGCGAGGATACGATCTTCCGCATCTATTCGATGACCAAGCCGATCGCCTCGGTCGCGCTGATGCAGCTCTACGAGCGCGGCCTGTTCCAGCTCGACGATCCCGTCGATCGCTACATTCCCGGATGGAAGAACCTGGCCGTCTATGCCTCCGGCAACTACCCGGCCTTTATCACGACGCCGTGCGCCCGGCCGATGTCGGTGCGCGACCTGCTCTCGCACCAGTCGGGCCTGACCTACGGCTTTATGGAGCGCACCAACGTCGACGCCGCCTACCGCAAGCTCGGCATTGGCCGAGAAGGCTGCCGCGACTTGCAGGAGATGGTCGAAAAGCTGAGCGATCTGCCGCTGGAGTTCTCGCCGGGGACCGCCTGGAACTACTCCGTCTCGACGGATGTCGTCGGCTATCTGGTTGAGCAGATCGCCGGTGAGCGCTTCGACCGCTACCTGCAACAGCAGATCTTCGCGCCGCTCGGCATGACCGATACGGGCTTTCACGTGCGCTCGGAGCAGATCGATCGGTTCGCGGCGAATTACATGCCGAACCCGACCGGCGACGGCCTGATCGTGGCCGACGATCCGCAGAGCAGCCCCTACGTACAGGAGCCCACCTTCTTCTCCGGCGGCGGCGGTCTCGTATCGACGGCGGGCGACTACCTGCGCTTCTGCCGTATGCTGCTCGGCGGTGGACGGTGCGACGGCGCGCGCCTGCTCGGCCGTAAGACGCTTGAGCTGATGACGCTGAACCACCTGCCCGGCGGCCGGCCGCTGATCGACTGCACGCTGCTGCGTCGGGAGGAAGCGGCGCTCGCCGGCCTGGGTTTCGGGCTCGGTTTCTCCGTCGCACTCGGTTCAGCGACGGGCCAGATCTCCGGCTCGGCGGGCGAGTTCGCCTGGTCGGGCGCGGCCAGCACAGAGTTCTGGGTGGACCCGGCGGAGGATCTGGCGGTGATCTTCATGACGCAGTTCATGCCCGTGCCGGTCTCCAATCGCCTCAACCTGGCCCGCGAGCTGCACGCGATCGTGTACGGCGCGCTGGAGTAGCCGCCGGCCGGCCATTGGCCGCGACCCATTTCACCGCCGGAAGGCGCGATGCAGACGACGATCTACCTGGTACGGCACGGCGAAACGGCGGGCAATCGCGTTCGTCGCTATCAGACCTACGACACGCCGCTGTCCGACGAAGGGCGCGAGCAGGCGCGCCGCGTGGCCGGGCGGCTGGCCGGAGAAGGACCGTTCGCGGCCCTGTACACCAGCGACCTCGCCCGTACGCTGGAAACTGCCGCGACGATCGGTCAAGAGCTCGGCCTCGCAGCGGCGCTGGAGCCGCGGCTGCGCGAGCTGGACGTGGGCGATTGGAAGGGCACGCTCTACGAGGAGATCGAGCGGCGGTTTCCGCGCCAGCGCGAGCGCTGGATCGCCGGCGGCGGCCTCGACCGCCTGCCCGGCGCTGCCGGCGAATCAACGTCCGACGTTCGGCAACGCGTGCTGAGCGCGTTTGACGAAATCGCTGCCCGCCACGCCGGCGAGCGCGTGATCGCCGTCTCGCACGGCTGGGCGCTGGCGGTGCTGGTCGCCGCGCTGCACGGCTGGGACCAGGCGGAAACCTTCCGCGAGCAGCGGCTGCACTTCGACAACACCGCCGTGATGGTCTTTGAGCTGGACGCAGACGGTGCCCGCCGCTGCGCCCTGCTCAACTGCACGCATCATCTGGCGGCGATCGCTCATAACGACGGCAGCCCTTGAATCCCAGTGGCCGCATGCAACGTCACGCGGCGCCGATCTTACCAGGCCCGAAAGTTCGGCTTGCGCCGCTCGGCGAAGGCGCGGGCGCCTTCGAGCACGTCCTCGGTTTCGAGCATCTGGTTGTACAGGCTCGCTTCGAGCCGTCTGCCCTCGTCGAAGGTCATGCCGAGGCCGCCGCGATAGGCGGCTTCCTTGGTCGCCCGCACGGCCAGCGGTCCCATTTCGCACAGCCGCGCCGCCCACTCGCGCGCCGTCGCCTGCAGGCTCTCCGGCGGCACCACGGCGTTGACGAGGCCGAAGTGCAGCAGCCGCTTCGCCTCGATCGGGTCGGAGTACAGCAGCAGCTCCATGGCGACGCCGAAGGGCAGGTAGCGCACCAGCCGCTGCGTCTGCCCGCCGCCCGCGACGAGGCCGCGCCGTGACGACGAGGTGCCCAGCCGCGCCGATTCGGAGGCGATGCGGATATCGCAGGCGAGCGCCAGCGCAAAGCCGCCGGCCAGGCAGTAGCCGTTGATCGCCGCGATCACGGGCTTCCAGAGCTGCAGCGGCAAGAAGTAATCGAGGCCGTCGTCGTCCGTCGGCAAGCCGTGTTCTTTGCGGATGCGGTGGTACTCAGGCCCGCCGGGCGCCGCGGCCATCAGGTCGCGGCCCGAGCAGAAAGCGCGGTCGCCCGCACCGGTGATGATGGCGACCCAGATCTTGTCGTCGCGGCGTATCTCTTCCCAGCAGTCGTGCAGCCGGCCCATCATCTCGCCGGTGAGAGCGTTCAGCTTCTCCGGCCGGTTCAGCGTAATCGTGGCGATGCGCCCCTCGCGCTCGAACTGCACATCTTCCGCGGGCATCGGCCTGCTCCTGCCTGGGCGGCGCTGCGGCGATCAGCCCGCGCCGGCGCCTGGTGCTCGCAGCATAGCGGCTGCACGCGCTGCGGGCACGGCACGGCCGCCGCGCGGCGCCGTCCGGCTTTGTGCCCCAGCGCACAGGCGCGGTATACTGGCAGTGGAACCCTCGCATTCAAGCACGCAAGCACGCCGGCGGAGGTGCCGCGTTGGCCTATACCATCATCGAAACATGCATCGGCTGTACGGCCTGCACCAAGCGTTGCCCGACCGGCGCGATCACGGGCGAGCGCAACGTGATTCACGTTATTGACCCGGCGCTGTGCATCGACTGCGGCGCCTGCGGCGTGGTTTGCCCGCCGGAGGCGATCTACGACGACATCGGCGACCAATGCAAGACCTTCGCCCGCAAAGAGTGGCCGAAGGCGATTGTGATCGAGGACAACTGCATCGGCAGCGGCTGCGAGCTCTGCATCAGCATCTGCCCGTTCGATGCCCTGAGCCTGCAGCAAAGCGAAACTGCCGCCGACTTCTGGGGCGTTGCCACGCTGAACGAGCGCAAATGCACGGGCTGCCGCCTCTGCGAGCAGGCCTGTGGCTGGGGCGCGATCTACATTGACCCGCCGCGTGAGCTGCTCAAGAAGCCCGAGAGCGCGGCCAGCTCCGCCGCCTGAGCACCACCGCACCGACGCACGACGCCGAATACCAGAGCCGGCTCCCTGCGGAGCCGGCTCTGGTGATGAATGGATAACCGCCCGGCCGTGCCGCTTCGCCGCCAGGTGCGGGAACGGCGGACGCACCCGTGCAGCGCAGCCACGGATCGCCCGCCGGCGAGCGGGTCATGCGTCCGCCTGGCGGCCGGCCTGCTGCCGAACGGTGCTACTCTTCCTTCATCGAGATCGCCTGCTCGGGGCAGAGCTCGATCGCTTTGAGCAGCTTCGCGCGCAGCTCCTCGGGCACCTCTTCCATGATGATGTAGGTGCCGTCGTCGCGTACCTCGAAGATCTCCGGCGCCGTGCGCGCACAGACGCCGTGGCTCTTGCAGAGGTCGTAGTCGATATCCGGCTTCAGCATCGCGTTCCCTCCCTGCCGCGGGGACTGCCCGCACGCTCCGCATCGTAGCGCCACGCCGAAGCGGCGGCAATCTGCGCACCTGCCGCGTGCCGCCACGCCGATGCTATCCTTGTGCGGGTCCGTCGATCTTGCCGCAGGATGCCTGGCCTCATGACCCGGACGCTTGAACATACCCTCCTGGCGCAACTTGTGCTCGACTGGATTGAGTCGCGCTCGGGCCGGCAGGCGCGGCTATTGCCCGCCGGCGCGGACCCGAGCATCCGCGCCGAGGCTGCCGATGACCAGATCGCGATCGCCATCGAATCGCTCGGTTCCAGCGAAACGCCGGCCGATTGGCGTAGCAGCGTGGACCAGTTCGTGGCCCGGCTCGACGTCCCGGGCAGCGGAGGCGTCCTCGTCTGGCTGCCGGCAGGCGCCACGGTGCCCCACGACGAGCCGGCCGCCGCGCAGACCGTGATGGCGCTGCAGCAGGCGATCGCTGTGACGGCGCCGGGCGAGAGCGACGACGCGCTGCTGCCGATCCGCATCGCCGTGCGTAAGCGTGACGAGAGTGGGGCATATGTCTCGGCCGTTGGTGGGCTGGCGCCGCTCTGGGCGCAGTTCACCGACCGCGTGCAGGGCTACTTTCAGATCGACAGCACCGCGCTGCACCGTTTGGCGGAAGACGAGGCGCAGACGCGCGCCCTGATCGATCGTATCGTCGATGCCACTGCCGGCATGGAACTCGGCGAGACGCGCATCGTCGAGGCGGAGGACCGCTGGCGCGTGCAGCGATTGCGGAGTGGCGAAGGCTGCGCCGCCGTGGCTCTGCCGCCCGGCGACGAGACTGAGAGCGGCGCGCCGCTGCGCCGGCGGCTGCGGTCGGCTCTGCGCAGCGCGGCGACGCAACTCAGCGGCGAGGACGCGACGCTGCGCATCCTCGCTTTCTACGGGCACTATCCGACGATCGAGGTGGAGCAGGCCGGGCCGGCACTGCGCGGGCAGGATCCCGCGCTGTTTGGCGGGCTCGATCTGATCGTGCTGATCGCCGACGGCGCGGTAAAGCCGCTGCTCGACATCACGCGCAGGCCGCTGGTGCAGTCGCGCCCTACGACTGGTTGATGCCGGCCCGTGCGCCGGCGTGCTGACGCACATCGAGCGTCTGCTCCGCGTCCAGCGCGGCGGCGCGGTCGTCTTCACGTGGCTCGCCGCCCGCGCCGGGCGTGTTGCTCGGCTCGGCCGGCCAATCCTCCGCATACAGGTCGTCTTCATCGCCGCTTCCGCTCATCCAGCGGTAGACCATGAAGGCGCCGGCCGCGGACAGCACCAGGATCGCGATCAGCCACCAGCGCGGACGGCTGCGCCGCCGCGGTTTGCGGCCGGGCAGGGAGACGTTTTGCAGCGATTCGGGCAGAGAGACGTCCGCAAGCTGACCGCGGGCGCTGCTGAGTGCGTCGCGGCCCCAGTCGACGGCGCGCTGGGCCGCGGCAGCGACGGCTTCACGCGTGTCCTCGGCGCTGGGCAGTTTTTGTACGAGGGCGCCCACGCCGTCCGAGGCGCCATCCTTGCTCCGCGCCGCCAGATCGACTGAGAGGCGTGCTGTCCGGCGCGCCTGCGGCGACTCGGATTCGTGAGTTCGGAACATGAGTGAGCACTCCTTCGGATGTGAATCGCGACAGCCCGCGCCGTCGCTATGCCTCGCGCACGAGGGGCGTTTCGCGCAAGCCCGCGTCGAGCGCGAGCCGGCTGTGCAGATCCACGCACTCGAGCAGATCGGTGAGTTCAAAGGGCTTGGCGAGGTAACCCTGCGCGCCGCTGCGCAGCGCCTTGTCCTGGCCGGTAAACGAGGCCGTCATCACCACGACGGGCGTATGTTCGCCGGCGGCCGAGCGCAACTCGTCCAGCACCTGCCAGCCGTCCACACCAGGCATACGCACGTCCAGCAGAATGAGATCGGTGCGGCTGCGCTCGACGGCCGCGAGCGCCTCAGTGCCGCTCGCGGCGAGCTGTACGACGTAGCCGGCGTCGGCGAGCGCGGCCTGAATGAAACGACGAATCTCCAGATCGTCATCAACGACCAGCACGCGGCGGGCGTCAGATCCTGGCGGGAGGCTCATCACTCTCTCCAGAGGCGTACGCGGCCTGCCGCGCCGCCGGTCCTGCCATAGTAGCCGCACGGCGGGCCGCCCACATCATTCTGCCGGGGCATTGGCCTCGCCCGAAAGGAAATTGAGATACCACCGCAGACGCCGGCGGTGCCGGCGCGCAGCGCGCCGTGCGAACACGGCGCGCTGCATGGAGTTAGCGGATGATCGTCGCTCGGATAAACACGGCAGTTGCGCAGGCGGTCACGCCGGAGTTTCCGATACAACAGTTATGAGTGCTCGCGCGCGAGGGGCTCTTCATCGAGCGCCTCCTGCACGAGCGGATGAAATCGGTCGAGCGACGTGGTGCGCACGGTGTCGCCGTTGGAGCCGATCGTCAGCTCCTGCCGCAGTACCCCCTGGTTCTTGAATTCACTGAGCTTGCCTTCGACAAGCTCAGGGGCGATCAGATCGCGATTGCGTTCGTGCTTCAGATATTCCGCCATCCAGCGGAAGACCGGCAGCACGCCGTTGCGCCGGGTGACCTCAAACTCGTTGATGCGCCGGATGATCTCTTTTTCGACCTCGGGATCCTCCGAGGCCTTGCTGATCTCGATCGGATCGGCGTTGCCTCCCGCGGCCTCGACGAGCGCCCGGCTGATGCTGCCCGGCACACCGGCGATCACCACGGTTTTTCCGAGTCGAAAGCGCAAGCGAGTGACGATGCGCACATAGTCGCTGTCACCCGCCATCAGCAGGTAGGTCGATGTGTTCGCACTGTCTTGTGCCACTTCGTAGAGGTCGATCGCCACATTCATATCAACGGTGCTTTGTGAACGTTCGCCTCGCGCCTTGACGGGACAGCTAAACGGCTCGATGCCAGCGACGCGCAGTCGGGGCTCCAGATCGCGCAGATAATCCTGTGAGAAGTCTCCGTAGGCGCGGGCGAAGCTGATCAACCCGTACTTTTGCGCCTTTTCCACCCACTTCATCGGATCGGGCGCCTGACGGTGCGTGTTCCAGAGCGACGTCACGACGTTTTCGAGATCAACAAAGAGTGCGACATTGCCGCCGTTCAAAGGCATGACTCCTTCTAGAAGGCCGGCATGGACCGCATATGCAACTGGTAATGTACTGAAGTTCCGAGTACGTCCGAGATCGCTCGCCAGAGCGGCGCGCCCGGAGGGATTCGAACCCCCGACCCTCGGTTCCGAAGACCGATGCTCTATCCACTGAGCTACGAGCGCGGACGCCGCGTGAGACGCGGATCTCCACGCTGCGATGGGATTGTAAGAAGGTACAGCACGCTGGTCAAGCGCAGATCCGGCGCGTCGGCCGAGCGAGAAAGCGAATGCAGGCATCTGCGTATGAGGGCGCGCAACGGGGCGGCCAGCGGCCGCCCCGTTGCGCCGATCGGCCCTTGGGGCCGATCAGCGATGCAGCTTGTCTTTCACCGCGTCCGCCGTGTCGCCGGCGGCGTTCTTGACCTTCCCCAGGGCGCCTTCGAGCTTGCCCTCGTTCTTGCGCTCGTTGCCCTCGGCCTCCATGTTGCGGTCGCCGGCGGCCCGTCCGGCCTTCTCCTGCGTTGCGCCAGCGGCTTCGCGGGCCTTGCCCTTGACCTGATCCATGTCCGGCATGATCGTTCTCCCTTCAGGAGGGGCGGAAACGCCTCGCTCCGACGAAACGATCGTGGCTCAGCGCAATTCTGGCGACTATACCGCATGCGTGCTATCGCTGGGAGCCTGTGGGAGCAGCAGCGACGCGGCGCCAGCCACCGAGGAAGCCTGAGGGAAGAATTGGGAGAGACGGGGTGGATGGAGGGGATCGAACCCTCGATCTCCAGGGCCACAACCTGGCGCTTTAACCGCTAAGCTACACCCACCGCAGCGATGCCCGCCGCGAAAGCGGCGGACAGGTTCTATGGTATGGGGGCGTGGCCAGATCGTCAAACCCGCGTCGGCCGCGGGTAGTGGGTCACTGTGGTTTATCAAGCAAGGCGGCGATTTCTTCGACCGTCCAGACGAGGGACGCCACGCCCGCCGCCTTCGCCGGAGTTCGGCCCTGAAGCGACTGGTGCTTGCGCCCGAAGTTGTACCACATGTAGTGCAGCGCGACGGCGGCTTCGAGGTTCTCCACCTTCTTCGAGAAGGCGTTGGTCAGCCGCGTGAAGCGCCGCATGGACATGCGCATCGTCAGGTTCTGGCGCTCGATGTAGCTGGTGGAGATATGCGCTTCGTCGGGCTGACCCTGAATCACGCGCTTCTCAATGCCAACGCACTGCGCCGGGCTGTAGCGCTTCTCACCACCTATCTCAGGCTCGTACAGCTTGATCACCTGTGCGTAGTCGATCTCGCTGCCGAACGCGCCCTCGATGGCTTCCAGATAGGGCCGGTGGCCGTCCGTGCTGAGCTGCACGCGATGCGAAAGCCGACTCGCCAGATCCTCGATGAAGGCGACGGCGCACGCGCCGTTGCGCAGCCCCATCAACCACGACGGCACAAGCCTGGTATCGGCGTCGATCGCCGTCCACGTCCACACGTCGCCGTAGCCGAATGCGCCTTCGTGCTCCGGGGCGACGTTCTTCGCTTTCGAGTGGCAGAAGGCCCAGATTTCATCGCATTGGATGCGCTTGCAGGGCAGGTTGCGCAGCGTGGCATCCTGATAGCTGACGCACGCCTCACCGAGATCCACCAGCAGCTTCATCACCGTGTTCTTCGATACGTCGCACATGCGGGCGGTCGCACGCAGGCTGTTGCCCTCGACAAGAGCGGCGACGATGCGGGCGCGATGCGTGGTTGTCAGTCTGTTCATACTGACCATTATGCTTGATCGAACAGGCATTGTCAATCGATCCGGCGGTGTTTTTGTGAGCATTGCGTGACAGAGCCGCCGCCCATAGGAAAAAGATGATATCGTACGCTGGGGCATGGCGACTATAGTCTTTTTCTGATAGGGTTGAGATGGCTGGCCCGTACTGGACCTTGTACGATTTCGTCAACGCGAACGGTGACAACGAGATCGCCCTGTGGCTCCGCCGCCAGCCAACAGTAAAGAAGGTGCCGCTCTGGGCCAAACTGGACGCCGCCCTGCTCCGCCTCATGGGCCAGGAGATTCACACCGAACGGCAGTTGATAGCGAAACTCGACGCCAAGCGGGACTCAGCCTGTGCCGAGCTTTACGAGATCAGAATCAAATTCAAGGGCGTGGAGTATCGCATACTTTCCTATCGCGGTCCCAGTCCAAAGGGTCAGTACACGCTGCTTCTGGGTGCGAAGGAAAAGGGGGACAAGTTTGAGCCACTCAATGCTTGCCAACAGGCTAGAGCAAAAATAGTCGATATCGAGAACAAGAAGGGCAGAACAGTTGAACACCAATCTACCGAAAGATATCAGCAGATAGTACAGGCGATGGAAGACAAGGAATATCGTGACGCATTCGTTGAAGCTAGCATCGATAATGACATTGCATTTCAAATTCGCGCCAACAGGGACAGTAGAGGATGGACGCAAACTGAACTCGGTAGTCGCGCGGGTATTAAGCAAGCTGTGATTTCCGAATGGGAAGATCCGAATTACGGTCGCTATACTCTGCGTACGCTGAAGCGTTTGGCATCGGCCTTTGACATCGCAGTCATCGTACGGTTTGTGCCCTTCAGCGAGCTGGCGGACTGGAATTCCCGCGTCCCAGAAACGGATATGTCATCGCCTGGTTTTGACAATGATGCTGGTTTGAGCAACTCTGTCCGCCTGCATAACGGCTAATCAGGTGCGCCCCATCGCGCTGCCGCTGCCTTCCTGGCGATCTCACGTCGCTGCTCTAGCGTGAGCTTTGCTGCTCGTGCTGGCCCGCCCTTTGCCCCGCCACGTCTACCGAGCGCAACGGCGTGCGGGTCTTTGCCGTTCGCCTCTTCGGCTTCGGGCGCATCGGTAGTGGCGGCAGCGACTAAACTAGCTGCTAACTGGTTCAGATCACGAGGGCGTTTCTTGCTTGAGCGGTCTTGCATGGCTCAATCGTAGCACGGTCTGGCGGCGGACGGTCAATGCTCCCATTGATACGGAGGATAGGGCTGCTGTTCGAGTTTGGGCACGCTCCGGTGGCGCGTGTCCAGTGCAGCGGGCGTTGATGGGACGAATCAACCCGGAGCCCAAGCCCTCGTTCCCGCCCTTCCTCCACCAGCCGGCGTCACTTTACTTTTGAAATTGACCCACTACCCGCACACTGCATATGTCTGAGAGCGCCGGTATGCCCGTGCCCGGAAGCGCATTCGCTCGGGTTCCGGGCAGCTCGCTCAAAGCCCCCAATCGCCGCCGCGCTTTCACGGAACAATTGCACTCGCTACGCGCTGCCGGCCCGCACACGCGCTGCCGTGGCGCTGGCGAAGCCGAACGAGTAGAGGTCGTAGTACATGCCGCGGCGGGCGATCAACTCCTCGTGCGTGCCCTGCTCCACGATCGCGCCGTGGTGCAGTGCCACGATCAGGTCGGCGTTGCGCACCGTGGCCAGGCGGTGGGCGATCACGAACGCCGTGCGCCCGCGCAGCAGCTCGCCCAGCGCCCGCTGCAAGCGCGCCTCTGTGGCCGAATCGATGTTCGCCGTCGCCTCGTCCAAAAGCAGAATGCGCGGCCGGCGCAGCAGCGCCCGCGCGAAGCTGACGAGCTGCCGCTGCCCAACCGAAAGGTTGACGCCGCGCTCGCGCACGATCGTGTTGTAGCCCTCCGGCAACCGCGCGATCAGGTCGTGCAGCCCCACGATCTCGGCTGCCTCGCGCACTTCGTCGTCCGTCGCCTGCATGCGGCCGAGGCGAATATTGTCCACGATCGTGCCGCTGAACAGATACGGCTCCTGCAAGACGATGCCCATCTGCCCGCGCAGCGAGGCGAGCGTCACCTCGCGGATGTCGTGGCCGTCCACCGTGATGCGGCCGCCGGTCACGTCGTAGAAGCGCTCAAGCAGGCTGATGATCGTGCTCTTGCCCGCGCCCGTCTCGCCCACCAGCGCCACGGTCTGGCCCGGCTCCGCGACGAGGTTGAGATCGTGCAGCACCGGAATCTCTGGCGTGTAGGCGAAGCGCACGTGCTCGAAGGCGACGCGGCCCTCGATCGGCGGCAGCTCGATCGCGCCGGGGCGGTCTTTCACCTCCACCGGCTCGTCCAGCAGCGCAAAGACGCGCTCGGCGGCGACGGTGGCGCGTTGCAGCGTGCTGTACTGCTGCGTGACCTGGCCGATCGGGTCGAACAGGCGATTGACGTACAGCGCGAAGCCGACCAGCGCCCCGACCTTCAGATCGTGTGACAGCACCAGCGAACCGCCCACGGCGATCACAACGGCGATTGCGATCGCGTTCACCAGATCGACCAGCGGATTGATGATCGCCGAGACGCGGCTCGCTTCGAGGTTGGCGGTGAAGTTCTGGCGGTTGACCTTGCCGAAGCGGCGCCGGTTCTCGTCCTCGCGTGTCAGGCTCTGGATGATGCGCACGCCGGAGACGTTCTCCTGCAGGCTGGCGTTGACGATCGAGATCGCGGCGCGCGTGCGGATGAAGCTTTTGCGGGCGTAGCGCTGCCAGACGACGATGATGCCGAACAGCACCGGCAGCGAGATCAGCGTCACCAGTGCCAGCCGCCAGTCGAGCGCCAGCAGCGTGAAGACGATACCCACGGTGGTCAGCGAACTGGCGATGATGCTGAGCAGCCCGCTGCTCAATAGCTGCTGCAAGACGGAGATGTCGTTCTGGGCGCGCGACATAATGCGCCCGGTCTCGTTGCGGTCGAAGAAGGCGATCGGCAGTACTTGCAGATGCCAGAAGACGTCTTCGGAGAGCCGGTAGAGCGCCCACTGGCCGGCGTAGGTCATCGAATACGTTTGGCCGTAGGTCGCGAACCAGTTGACGAACTGCATCAGCACGAAGCCGAGCATCAGCAGCACGAGGCCGTGCATGTCGCTTTTGGCGATGAAGTCGTCGATTGCGACCGTGAGGAAGTACGGCGTGGCAACGCTGGTGGCCGTCGCCACGAGCATCAGCAGCGCCGCGATCGTGACCTGCCGCTTGTATGGCCGCAGATAGGGCAGCAGGCGACGCATCAGCTTGCCGTCGAACGGCTTGCCGAACTCCTCGTCGTCCGTCGAACGGCCGTCCATGCCGGCGCGGCGCATCATGCCGCGTCCCGCGCCGCCCATCCCTCCGCCCATACCGCCGAAGCCTAACGCCATGTTCGGCCCTCATCCTCCCCCTTCCCCTCCTTCTCCCAATCCTGGGAGAAGGAGGGGCGATCCTGCGTTGCTGGTTCATGGTGCGCCTGGTTAGCCAGCGCGCCGCGTGGCCTATCCCTGACCGCTTCGCGGTCTGTCCCTTCCCCACAGGGGAAGGGTTTGTGCACGGACGATCGCTCTTGCGCACATCAACCCTTCCCCTGTGGGGAAGGGAGACGCGCCTTCAGGCGCGGCGGGGTTAGGCCCGCGCCGCCACCTGGCTCAGCTCCTCCTGGTCGCGCAGCTCCAGATCGTAGATCTCCCGATACGGACCTTCGTTCTCCAGCAGCTCCTCGTGGCGGCCGCGTTCGACGATGCGGCCGTCTTTCAGCACCAGGATCTGGTCCGCATCGCGCACCGTGCGCAGCCGTTGCGCGATCACAAAGGTCGTGCGGCTGCGCAGCAGCTCGGCCAGCGCCTGCTGAATCAGATACTCCGTCTCCATGTCCACGCTGCTGGTCGCGTCGTCCAGGATCAGCACCTTCGGATCGAGCAGCAGCGTGCGGGCGATGGCGACGCGCTGGCGCTGGCCGCCGGAGAGTGTGATGCCGCGCTCGCCCACCCAGGTTTCGTAGCCGTCTGGCAGACTGGCGATGAAGTCATGCAGCCGCGCCGCGCGGGCCACGGCCTCGATCTGCTCCGCAGTCGCGTGCGGCGCGCCGTAGGCGATGTTGTCGCGGATCGTCGCCGAGAACAGGAACGGGTCCTGCAAGACGATGCCGACCGCATGGCGCAGCGATTCGAGCGTCACGTCGCGGATGTCGTGGCCGTCGATCGTGATCCTGCCCTCGCTCACGTCATAAAAGCGCGGTAAGAGCTGGGTGATCGTGCTCTTGCCGCTGCCCGAGGGGCCGAGCAAGGCGACGAGCGCGCCCGGCGGCGCGTCGATCTCGATCGCGCGCAACACCGGACGCTCGCGGTTGTAGCCGAAGGAGACGTGCTCGAAGCGTACGTGGCCCACGACGCCCGCCAGCGGCACGGCGCCCGGCCGTTCATGCACCTCGCTTTCGGCGTCCAGAATCTCGAAGATGCGCTGCCCGCCGGCCGTGGCGCGGGTCCAGAGGTTGAGCAGGAAGCCGATCGTGCGCACGGGGCCGGTCAGATTCGTGCGGTATTCGAGGAAGGCGACGAGACCGCCCAGCGTGAGGTTGTGGTGCATCACCGCGTAGCCGCCGTAGATCACGATGATCGCCGTGGCGGCGTTGAGCAGGAAGGTCATCAACGGCTGGTTGAAGGCGGCCAGCCGGTTCGCCTCCAGCGAGTCCACGCGCACGATGCGGTTGGAGACGTTGAACTTATCCAGCTCCTCCTGCTCGCGGGTGAAGGCGCGCACCACGCGGGCGCCGACCAGGTTCTCCTGCAAGACGCTGGTGAAGGCGCCCTGCGCCCCCTGCACACGCACCCAGAGCGAGCGCAGGCTGCGGCTCACCACAAAGGCGCGCAACCCGATCAGCGGCATCACGGCCAGGAAGATCAGGCCCATCTGCCAGTTGATGCGCACGGCTACGACCACGGTGATCGCGAAGAGCACGGCTGCATACGTTAGCTGCAAAAGCCCGAGCTGGATGAAGGCGCGCACCTGCTCGACGTCGACCGTGGCGCGCGACATGAGCTGGCCGGTTTCACTGCGGTCGTGGAAGGCGAAGCTCTGCCGCTGCACCGCTTCGTAGAGGTCGTCGCGCAGCCGCAGTGCGACCGTCTGCGAGAGATACTGGCCGAGGTAGCTCTGGAAGAACTCGAACACGCCCTGCACCAGCGCAACGGCAACGACGAGCACGCCGGCCAGCACCAAAAAGGAGCGGCTGTCGTGCGCCAGGCCGAAGTCGATCGCCTGCTTGATCACCAGCGGCGTAATGATGTTGAATAGCGCGGCGCCGGCCAGCGCGAGGTACGCCAGGACGGTGGCGCGGCGGTTGTAGCGCAGGTAGGAGAAGATGCGCAGAACGGTTCGCATGTGCTCGCAGCGTACGCGACGGCAAACCCTCACGTCAACGTGAGAGTGGAGCGGCGCGGCCCTCACCCCCGTCCCCTCTCCCAATCCTGGGAGAAGGGCGATCGTGCGAAGCACGACTCGGACCGTGCCGGGTTAACCGCAAACTGATCAGAGTGCTTCAGACTGGATCGTCTCCTTCCCTCCAGGATTGGGGGAAGGAGATAAGAGAGGTTGAGGGCCGAGCGCCGTGAACGGGCACCGCGCTGGGGTCCACGTTATTGCTCAAGGGGTGCACGGCGTGCGCTCGCCGCGCTGTGCTATCGTCGCGGCAGCAGTTTTGGAGGTGAAGGAAATGGCGGAGCAGACACGTAACCGCACTGGCCAACCCATGCCGTCACAGCGTCCAACGAGATGCAGGCGGCTCTGAAAGGACATCCATGACGCAGTTGACGTTTGCGTCAGCGACGGCACTGGCGCGGGCGATCCGCGAGCGCGAGGTCTCTTCGGCCGAGGTCGTCGAAGCGCACCTCGCGCGCATCGCGGCGGTGAATCCGCAGATCAACGCCGTTGTGCAACTGCCCGCCGATCTGGCCCGCGCACAGGCCCGCGCCGCCGATGAGGCGCTGGCGCGAGGTGAGCCGCTCGGCCCGCTGCACGGCGTGCCGTTCACGGTCAAAGATACGCTCGACGTGGCCGGCGTCATTGGCGCGATGGGCGTACCGGAGCGCGCCGGCTTCGTGCCGGAGAGCGACGCGACCGTGGTCGCCCGACTGCGCGCGGCTGGCGGCATCGTGCTGGGCAAGACCAACGTGCCGCCCTGGGGCGGCGGCATCGAAACCGACAACCCGGTCTACGGCCGCACGAACAATCCTTACGATCTGAGCCGCACGCCCGGCGGCAGCAGCGGCGGTGAAGCGACGCTGATCGCCGCCGGCGGCTCGCCGCTCGGACTCGGCAGCGACTCGGGCGGCAGCCTGCGCCTGCCCGCGCATAACTGCGGCATCGTCACGATCAAGCCGACGGCCGGCCGCGTGCCCACGACGACGGGCGGGCAGACGGGCGACATGCACGACCCACGCACGCAGATTGGCTTGCTGGCTCGCCGCGTCGAGGATCTCTGCCTGGCGCTGCCGCTCATCGCCGGGCCGGATGGGTTCGACGCCAGCGTTGCGCCGGTGCCGCTGCTCGACGCCGCCGAAGTCGTGCCGGCTGCGCTGCGCGTTGCCTTCTACACGGCGGACGGCGTAAGCGAGCCGTCCGCAGCGATCGTGGCGGCGGTCCGGGCAGCGGCGCGGGCGCTGAGACCGGCCGTCGCCACCCTGGAGGAGCAGCGGCCCGAGGGCATCGAGCGTGCCTGGCCGATTACGCAAGGATATTGGGAGTCGGTGGTCGAGGGCACGATGACGACGGCCGACTTCTACCGCGTGCTGCGTCGCTGGGGCCGCTTCCGCAGCACCATGCTGGGCTTCATGCAGCACTGGGACGCGATCGTCTGCCCCGCGGCCGCGCTGGCCGCCGTGCCGCACGGCGCGTCCGGGGCCTTCACGCAGGCGACAATGATCAGCTATACGGTGCCATACAGCCTCACCGGCTGGCCCTGCGTGGTGGTGCGGGCGGGCGTATCGGCTGAAGGGCTGCCGGTCGGGGTGCAGATCGTCGCCAGCCCATGGCGCGACGATGTGGCGCTCGCGCTGGCGCAGCAGATCGAGACGGCGCTCGGCGGCTGGCAGCCACCGCCGCTCTGATTCCGGCCGGCATGATCTGGAGCATGCCCCAGCATCGTGCTCGGGGCAGCAGCGTGACGGCGACCTCGCCAGGCGTGGCGCCCGCCCGATCACGGACGCAGGGCGCGGCGAAGCCCGTGCGGCCGGCCGCTAGATGCGCGTCTTGCCCCGCGCGCTGCGGCGCGAGCAACGGTGCGGCCGGTAGCCGGGGCGGAATGCCGCCGCCCCATGAGCGCGGGCGCCGCAAATACGACAAACGCGACGGGAGGCGAGCGTGCGGCCGTGACAAACAGGTTGGATATTCAGGTCTCCGGCGACCGGCGCCGGCACAGCATTGCGGCGCAGCAGCCGGAGGGCGAGGCGCGCGAGCGCCGTATTCAGGCCAAACCGGCCGCCGTTCTGCTGCGGGAGAGGCCCCAGCCGGGCGCGCCGCGCGACAGCGCGATGCCGCAGCTCGGCTTCCATGCGCTGGATCATTATCCACGTGTCGATGTTGGCCATGATGCTTGCTCCCGGTGGTCAACTCGGCTGGACTCGGTGGTTTCGGAACGCTGCGGTCTTCTCCTTTCCTGAAGCGCAGCTCGTGCGCACACAAGTAGAAGAGCCGCGGGAAATTCCCGTGGCTCTCGAACGCTGATGCTGCCGGCGATGCGATCTAGGGGCTTGCGGCAGCGGCGGACGGATCACGGGCAAAGAGCAACGGCTGACGCTCGACTTTCATAAGCGCCGCCTGCTGCATCACCGTTTGCTGTCCATCGTGCTGCATGTCTGTGAATACGTCCTTCGGGAACGGAAAGCTATTGAACTGCGCTCAGCATAGCATCCGCGGGTGCAGCGCGTCCATGAACGTGGCCTGACAATTGGTTGTGCAGCGCCGGTCAAGGCAGCGCTGCGAGCAGCGCGGTGCACCCGCCCGGCGCGGGCGCCAGCTCGTAGCCGGCGCAGGCTGCCGGCACCACGGCCGTTTCGTACTGCCCGAGCGGCAGGCTCCAACCGTCGCCGCGCAGCTCGGCCGCACCCTGCGTGACGGTTACGGCGTGAAACGATTCGCCGCGCGGGGCAAGGCGCAGCGCCTGCCGCTCGGCATGCAGCAGGGTGAGCGTGAAGTAGGGGCAGCCCGTGAGCGGGACGCAGCCCTCATCGAGCGGGCCGGCCTGGCGCAGCGCCGCCGCCGTGGCCGCGTTTACGACGGCGAGCGACTGTTCGATATGCAGCGGCCGCCCGGCCTGCTGCGGGCGATCCCAGTCCCAGAGGCGGTAGGTGATGTCCGACATCTGCTGCACCTCATACAGCAGCAGCCCCGGACCCGGCGCGTGCACCGTGCCCGCGGGAATCAGCAGCGTATCGCCGGACGTCAGTGCGGTTTCGCGGAGCAGCCGCAGCAGCCCGCCCCCGGCGAGCGCGCGGCGCAACGTGCCGCGGTTCGTGCCCGGCCGCAGCCCGGCGATCACACGGCCGTCTGCCGCGGCGTCGAGCACGTGCCACGCTTCCGTCTTGCCGCTGGCGCCGTTGCCTTCCAGCCGGCGGGCCTGGGCGTCGTTGGGGTGAACCTGCACGGAGAGCCAGTCGGCGGTGTCCAGCAGCTTGAGCAGCAGCGGGAAGCAGACGCCGTCCCGCGGGGCGCGGCTGCCGGTCAGCTCCGGTCCGCGCCGCGCCGCGAGCTCGCCCAGCGTGGCGCCCGCGTGCGCTCCGCCGGCGATGACGCTGCCCTCGTAGCAGATCCACGCCTCGCCGATCGGCGGCTCCCCGGCCCGCAACCGTTGGCCACCCCACACACGCGGGCGGTACTCGGGCTGCAGCGGCAAGGCTGCGAGCTGGGGCATCGGCGCCTCGTCTGGCCAGAGATGCAGCAGCGCCCGGCGAAGCTGGCCGCGCCGGGCACAGGGCCATTTTATGCCATAACGAGCCGGCAAGATACCGCTGCCGGGGCAGCCACCGCCGTCGCTGCGTATCTGCGCCTGGCTGCGTTCGGGCCGCGCACGGCGGCCGCTAGATGACCGGTCAGTTCTCGACGACGGTGCTTTGTACGATTGAATAGCCGCTGGTCAGGCAATCGTGCTCCGAGCGCAGCGTGTTCGGCGCGTAGCCGCGCGGCACGATGACGTAGTTGAACTGCCAGAGCGGGCTGTATTTGGCCATGCCGGGCACCGAGTCGTAGATATTGAGTTGCCCCGGCACCAGCTCCGGCTCTGCCCGCAGCTTCAGGTTTTCATCCAGATCGACGCCGTAGACGATCTGATACTCCTGCGCGACCTTGACCTTCGTCACATCGACCTCGACGCGGCCGACGTCGATGGCGAAGACGATCTTGCCGTCGAACCAGACGCGCTCCATCGTTTGGCCGTACGGGTTGTTGTAGCGCAGCCGCTCGACGCCGGCGCCGGTGTAGCCGGCCTGCGGGGCGCTTTGCTGCACGTCGCCATCGACCACGGCCCAGTTGGGCGCTTCCAGCGGCAAGGCCGCGGCCGGCGGCTGCCAGCCGGGGATCAGGCTGCCCACCGTGAACTGCGCCGGCTGCCCCGATCCGCTCTCCGCCATCTCGCTCACCTCGTGCAGGCGTTACTTCGCCGCGACGCGCACACCAGTTCTGGCCCGCGCACGGCTTCCTTCGCATCGTAGCGGCCTCATTGCGGCTGTCTTCAGCTATTCGGAGCATGTGCAAGCGGTTGCGGGTGTACTACGGTGGCTTGGGCGACACGCCCGCGGCCGCTGCCGTCCGCTGATCGATGGGCGCGAAGCGAGAGGGATCAAGCATGGATCTATTGTTGCGCGATCAGGCGCCGTTGACGCCGGACCAGTGGCTGGCTCTGGACAATACCGTGGTGCAGACGGCGCGCGAGGCGCTCGTCGGCCGGCGCTTCATCCCCATCTTCGGGCCGCTCGGCCCCGGCACGCAGGCTGTGCCCGACGATCGCCTCTCCGGCGGCGACGGCGGCGCCGTGGACCTGATGGGCAACGCCGACTCGGCGAGCGTGCGCCTCTCGCTGCGCCGCTATCTGCCCGTGCCGCTCATTTACAAGGACTTCATCGTGCCGTGGCGCGACCTCGAAGCGGCAGCGCAGACGCGGGCGCCGCTCGATACGGGCGGCGCCGCCGCTGCCGCCTCCGCCTGCGCCCACGCCGAGGACGATCTCATCGTCAACGGCAATCTGCTGCTGGGCCTGCCCGGTCTGCGCAGCGTGGACGCCGCGCAGCATCGCCCGCTGGGCGACTGGAGCAACCCGGAGCAGGCGCTGGGCGCCGTCGTCGCGGCCACGGAGGCGCTGTTCGCCGCCGGCTTCTACGGCGCCTCGACCGTGCTCACCAGCCCGCTGCTGTTCGCGCGGCTGAACCGCATGTTCGGCAACTCCGGCCTGCTGACGGTGGAGCAGGTGCAGAAGCTGGTGCGCGGCGGCGTCTATCAGTCGCCCGTGATGCCGGAGAACACGGCGCTGGTGTTGGTTGCCGAGGCGTCCGCCATGGACCTGGCGCTGGCGCAGGACATGGCGGTCGCCTATCAGGGGCCGGAGAATCTGAACCACCTCTTCCGCGTGCTGGAGATGCTGGTGCTGCGCATCAAGCAGCCGCGCGCGATCGTGGTGCTGGAAGGCTGAGGCAGCGCGGCAGGCAGCGGCCATGCGAGACGCGGAAACAAGGCAGACCGGCCAGATTCGCACCAGGCCGTGCGGACGACGATCGTTGCCGGGACCGCCCCGGTCTCGGTTCACCCCCACGTGCGTGGGGACTGCCAGTTCGAGTCGTTGACACCTGCGGCCAGGATCGGTTCACCCCCACGTGCGTGGGGACTGCTTTTGGTCCTGGGGAAAAGGCAGAGGCATGCGCGGTTCACCCCCACGTGCGTGGGGACTGCAATTACGCGCACGATGGAGCGCTATGCGGTGCCGGTTCACCCCCACGTGCGTGGGGACTGCTATATAGAGTTGACAGGCGACATCGACCAAAACGGTTCACCCCCACGTGCGTGGGGACTGCGGGTTTGTGGTCAGCACCTCCATTGCCGACAGCGGTTCACCCCCACGTGCGTGGGGACTGCCTGCTCTGCCGCAGGCTTCGCCGGCTCCTCATCGGTTCACCCCCACGTGCGTGGGGACTGCGATGATGCCGGGGCTGGCCAAACAGCGCAGGTCGGTTCACCCCCACGTGCGTGGGGACTGCGAACCCAACCAGCCGGGCGGCCCGAATGGTCCCCGGTTCACCCCCACGTGCGTGGGGACTGCTGATGGTTGACGTGCTCGGTCCCGGGGGCGCCCGGTTCACCCCCACGTGCGTGGGGACTGCCCGTGTTGCAGGCGTTCGCGCGGCAGCTCGGCCGGTTCACCCCCACGTGCGTGGGGACTGCGTCAATCGCATCGTAGCCGATGCTCAGACCGTCGGTTCACCCCCACGTGCGTGGGGACTGCCAGGTTAGGGGAGCTGATCCCGTTGACCACGTCGGTTCACCCCCACGTGCGTGGGGACTGCGCTGCGGCAGCACTTCCAGCAAGGCAATTGCCGGTTCACCCCCACGTGCGTGGGGACTGCTCGTCGAGCCGTTTTTCGGCTCCGGCGCGGTGCGGTTCACCCCCACGTGCGTGGGGACTGCCGCCCGTTCTACGTGCAGACCGCGGCGCGCACCGGTTCACCCCCACGTGCGTGGGGACTGCCATCGCGCCGTGGGTGCGCATCGCGGCGCTGCCGGTTCACCCCCACGTGCGTGGGGACTGCGCTGGCCGTGGCCACGCCATCGACATCGGCGACGGTTCACCCCCACGTGCGTGGGGACTGCCGGAGGGTGTCGATGGGCGCCGAACAACTGTTCGGTTCACCCCCACGTGCGTGGGGACTGCGCGTCTCGTGCCTTCCTGGTATATTGCGACGCCGGTTCACCCCCACGTGCGTGGGGACTGCGCTCATCGGTGAATCGACGTACACCGTCATAGCGGTTCACCCCCACGTGCGTGGGGACTGCCCCTACGCGCCCGTGCTGACGCCGATCGCCGGCGGTTCACCCCCACGTGCGTGGGGACTGCAAGCATCGCTTTGGGATAGGTTTTCCACACCGCGGTTCACCCCCACGTGCGTGGGGACTGCATGACCGGCAATCCGGATGAGCCAATCGCCCACGGTTCACCCCCACGTGCGTGGGGACTGCACTTCGATTTCGCGAGCTTTTAGCGTCTGCGGACGAGATAGAGCCCGTCGTAGTCCGCGATGTCCCGCGAGGGCTCGCCGTGCATGCGCACGGCAAAGCTCTGCTCGCTGTCCGCGTTGTGCACCAGCAGCGCGGCGCCGTCGCGCGCCTTCTGCTCCACCAGCTCCCAGAGCTTGTCCCGCACCAGCGCGGACACGTCCCCGACGAAGACGCCGGCGCGCACCTCCAGCAGCCAGCGCGTCAACTCGCCGCGTAACGAGACCGGCACCCGCTCGAGCACCAATACGACCATCGCCCTACCCTCAGCCTATTTGCTGCTGCGCGGCGCCTCCGTCGCCCCAGTTCACGCCACCGGCAGCCTCGCCCTGCTCCGGATCCCAGAGGCCGCCCGGCAGCGCCTCATCGGCGTCGAACGCCGTTGCCTCCTGCTCGTCGATGCCGAGCGCACGGTCGATGTCGGGCAGGATACGCTGCAACAGGCGCGATTCCTTGAACGCATCGCGGCACGCCCTGCGCACCGAAACCTCAATGCCGCTTGCCGCCGCGGCCGCCGCCTGGAAGGCGATCGGGATCGTGACCTCAGCTTTGTAGAGGTCGGCGATGTCGTAGACGAAGCTCAACATTTTGCCGGTATGGATGAAGCCCAGCGCCGGCGAATAGCCGCCGGAGAGGATGGCCGCCTGGCAGACGCCGTACAGGCAGGAGTTAGCGGCCGACAGTGCCCTGTTCACGGGATCGGCCGCGGCCCAGCTATCGCGGCGGTAGGAACGCCCACTCCATGGCACGCCCGTTTCGCGGCTGGCGCGCGCGTAGGCCTCGCGCACGCGCACGCCTTCGTGGCCGCGCAACTGTTGCAGGCTCATGCTCGGATCGATGGGCTCGGCAAAGCGCATCTCGTAGAGGCCGCGTACCACGCGCAGCCGCAAGCGCGGATCGGAGCACAGCCGCGCCTGCCAGAGGAAGCGCCGCGCCGAGCGCGTTTCGCCCAGACCCTGCGCGTAGAGGCGCACGCCCTCTTCCCCCGTCCACACCACCAGGCAGCCGTTCTCGGCCAGCGCCCGCACGGCGGCGTGCGTGATCGTCGTGCCCGGCCCCAACATCAGCGTGGTGAGCGCGGCGCAGGGCACGGGAACGACGCCGTTCTTATCGTGCAGGGCGATCGCCTTCGCCTCCTGGTCGACACGGCAGTGCTCGACGTAGAGGTAGCTCCAGCTATCGCGCACCTTCGGGAGCGTATGCAGATCTTTCATGGCCTTGTCTCGTGAATGCGTGCTGCGGCTTATGCGGCCGGGGCGATGGAGAGCAGGCCGAAGCCGTAGGCCTTGCCGGAACCGATGCCCTCGCGCAGAGCAGCGCGGAGGCGATCGGCGTCGGCCACCTCCAGCACGCCTTCGAACAGCACCGAGCCGAAGACCAGCCGCGCCCAACTCTCACCCGCGGCCCGTCTGCCGAGCACGTTGTCCCCCGGCCGCACGTCGACGGCCGGCACGCCCGCGTCGCTGCTCTGTATCGTGCACAGGCGAAAGCCGGCGGCCTCCGCCTTGCGTTCCAACCAGGCAAAGCGTTCCTCTTCCTTCAGCAGCGCTACGCGCTTGCCCTTCTTTCCCGGCTGTTCCGCCTCCACGCTGTTGCCGAGGCGCTTCGTCGGGTTGGCCCGCATGCGGAAACGCAGCACGGCGCCCGTCTGCAACGCGGCGTACGCTTCTCCTACGTCCTTGACCTGCCAGCCCTGGCCGGCGCCGCCCGTCAGGTAGCCGGGGGAGCGCAGCCGCAGCCGCTCCCAATCGGGCCGGGTGAGCGACTGCGCGAGCACCACGGTCGTTGGCCCTTCGGACTCGATGCGAAAGAGCAGCCCCGTCTCGGCGCGGCTGCCGTCCTCGGACGCAAAGGCCGAGAGCAGGGTGCGGTGCAGCTCCTGGCAGTTCGCCAGGTCGCGGCGCACCTGATAGTCGCGTGCATTCAGCCGCAGCATGGAAAGATACATCGCTATTCCTCCCCAACGCTCGCCGGCACAGCCGCGCCGGCTGGCTCCAGCATCTCCGTCCGCACCCGCCGCAGGGCGAAGCGGCGCGTGGCCGGGTTGAACGAGAGCGGCACATCCTGCCGCACCGCCTCGCCAGCGGGATCCTCGATCACGAACCGCAGCGGCCCGGCATCCTCGCGCCGGCCTGCCAGCAGCGGATATCCGCGCAGCGCCTGCAACAGCGGCGCCTCGCTGAGCCCGTCGGCCAGGCGCACCGGCGCCGCCGGCGCAAACGCCTTCCTGCCCAGGCAGAGCTGCCACACGGGCCGCGCCAGTGCCGCGTCGAGCCGGCGCAGCAGCGCTTCGTCGCCTTCCAGCCCCACCAGAAAGCGCGCGTCCGCCAGATAAAAGCGCGAGGAGACCACGTCAGCGCCGCCGCTGCCCGCGGAGCCACCCACTGTATGAAAGTCGCGCTGCACGATCCCCTCCCGTTCCACGCGCACGCCCATACGCAGGCGCGAGAGCGTGGCAAGCGTCGGGAAGCCGTCATCCGGCCGCTCGACGCGCGGCTTGCCCAGCGCCGCGCACAGCAGGCCGATCACGCCCGACTTGGAGGGCTCACGGCCCGTGTCGCGCGTGCCGAAGCGGCTCGCGATCCCCCAGGCCTGCAGCGGACCGTCCAGCCGCAGCAGCAGCGTGGTCATGCGCTGCCCCCCTCCGCGAAGGCGGCCGCGGTCGTGCGCTCGACCAGATCGCGCACGGCGGGCACGGCGGCGTCCGTCAGGCTCAGCAGGTACTCGGGTTCCTCGAAGGCCGCACCGCAGGCGTAGTGCGCCACGAGGCCGCTGTAGCCGGCATACATGCGCTCGTGCTGCTCGAAGGCGCGTGCCAGCCTCGTCACCGACTGGCCGGTCAGCGACTCGCCGGCCCGCGTCGGCACCGGCGCCTCGAAGGCGTTGGCCAGCGAAACGGGCTGCCGGCGGTCGCGCACGACGGCCAGCACGAAGCTGGGAGCGTTCTGCGCGGCGAAGCTGTTCTGCTTCGCGTCGGGCAGCGCCAGGATCGTCGCTTCGATGAACGCTCGCAGCGCCCGGCGTGCCAGCTCCGCGTCGCCGTTGAGATTGCGCACGAGCTGGTCCACGTCCACGTTGCTGTAGCGGTAGTAGCAGGCGGAGTTGAACTCGACGCTGCCGATCATGCCGGCGCCGGCGTCCTCTTCAGGCAGCTTCAGGTCGTCCACGGCGGTGAAGTAGTCGAACTCGGGGCTGACGCGGTGGGTGCTGATCGCGTGCGCGACCTGCGAGGCGGCGTCGACGTTCTTCGCCGGCACGTTCGCCAGCATGCGGCCGTACATCGCCAGGTCCGCGGCCGCGCCGGCGGTATTCAGCACGGCGTCCAGCGCCTGCTTCACCTCTTCGGGAACATCGCGCGCACCGCTCTGCACCCGGCGCTGCCGCCCGCCGGCCGCGGGCGTGGCGGCAGGCTCTGCGGCCGGCGCAGCGGCGGTGAGCGCGTCAAAGTGATCGTGCACCGCGCCGGCCAGCCGCCCGATCTCGTCGTTGCCGAGGAAGAGCAGGTACTGCGTGTGGTCGTCGTTTTTGGGGTCGGTCGAGAAGCCGAGCTTCTCCAGCGCCGTGACCACGGCGGCGCGGGCGGCTGGTTCCTCGTGGTCCATTTCGCCCAGCCGCTTTGTGACCGCGTCCACCAGGCGCAGCGTGCGCTCGGCCAGGTTTTGCTCGGGCAGCAGCCCGTTGACTTTCACAAACTCGCGTGCGCGGCGCTTGAGCGACTGGCTGGAGATGCGGGCGCGAGAGACGCCGCCGAAGGTGCTGCTTTTGGGGGCGCCGGTATCGTCGCGGTTCAGGTTGCTGGGGGCGAAGTTCTGCAGGATGTGCAGCTCTACGAACACGTTTCGTCTCCATCTTAAGAGCGCGTCCTGCGCTCGGCGGTGCGGCGCTCGGCCGCGCTGTCATCGTTCGTTCTGGGCTATGCGGTTTTGGCCGTGTTTGCCGCCGGCTCGTTCTCGTCGGGCTCGCGCTCCGGCAGGCGCCAGAAGTCCTGTGCCCAGCGACGCTGCACGCGCCGACCGGGCGCGTTCCAGCTCTCCAGATCGGCGAGCAGCCAGCGCCAGTCCACGGCATGGCCGGCGGCGCGCAGCAGCAGGATCGCCTGGCGCAGGCGGTCGGGCAGCTCCTCCTCGTCGGCCACCAGCAGTTGCGAGAAGCGACGCTCGACGGCCTCGCGGTTGCCGGCGCCCCGGGGCGCCATGCGGTTGCAGGCGGCGCCCAGCGAGTCGCCGGGCATCGGCGCAACCGTCCGGTTCGGCTGCAGCGCGGGCGGGTGCAGGGCGAACAGCCCCGCCACGAGGTAGCGGCAGGTTTCGATCCACCCGCTTCTGTCGTCTGACGGGTCCGGCACGTACGGTACGACGTACTGGAAGACGCCTTCGGCCTCGCCCGGCCGCTTGCCGGCCGAGCGCCGCAGTTGCGCCAGCGCGCCGCGGTCCTCCTTCGCCACCAGCCCGACCAGCCGCTCGATCAGCGCCTGTGCCTGCGGGGGCAGCCGCGGCGCTCGGGCCGTCGCGGGCTGTGTGTGTGCCGTATCAGTCGTCATGCCGGTCCTCCGTTTGCACCGTCCCGTCTTGCTTCACCGGCTCGCTCCGGCGCGGCCGCTGCCGTAGCGGATCGGCCAGCCGTATGCGCAGCGATTGCTCCGCTTCGGCGGCGGCACGCAGGGCGCGCGCCGATTCGCCCTGCGTATCTGCTGCCGCCCGAAACGCTACCTGCGCGGCCTGACGAATGTCTTTGACCCACGCGGGTAGCGCGTGCGCGCCGTAGGTCTTGGCCGGGCCGACGATTTCGTAATCGTCGGCCAGCTTCGGCAGGAAGCCGTCGAAGGCGAGGTCGAGTGCCCGCCAGTAGCGCACGTCGGCGCCCATGCTGTCTGCCAGGGCGCGGATCGCCTTCTCGTCGCCCTTGCCGCCGCCCGGCTGCAGGATCAGCCGCGCCAGCGTGTAGACCGCCGAAGCGAGCGCGGAGTAGCCGTTTTCGGCAGCCTGCAGCGCCTGTTGCAGCCGCTCCTGCAACGCGCGGTCGTCCAGATAGGTGAGCGGCATGGGTAGCCGTTCTTGCCGCCAGTAATGCACGATCGCCTTGCCCGGCTCGGAGCAGAGGCCCAGCACGTCGAGGTTCGGCTGCGCCGGCGGCAGCGCACCCCGCTGGCCCTCGTCATCCAGCGTTTGCGGGATCTGCGCGACGTAGTCGAGCACCCGCGGCCGCTGGCCGGATTCGGACGCCGCGAACAGCGCGTGGCTGTCGCGCCAGACCGCGCGGCCCTGGGTCAGCGTGCGTGGCCGCCAGCCGAGCTTCTCGTCGGCGCGGTAGGACTTGAATGGGTCGAGCGCCTCTTTGTCGTCCAGCACGAGGTTCTGGCGGAAGAGACAACGTCGCACCTGCCCGTCCTCGTCGCGCAGCAGGCGCACCGCCCGCGCCTGAAAGGTGAGCAGGTCGAGGTAGCCCGCCGGTTTGGTGCCCTCTTTGTCGGGCACGGCGAAGCTTGCTTGCTCCCAGGCCGGCAGGTCTGTACCGGTGCGGGCGAACGGCTCTTGGGCGTTGTAGATCACCAGGTTGAGCGCGAGGGTCTGGAACAGGTTCTCGCCGCGCACCAGCGCCGTGTAGCCGCGCATGTTCGGCGCATCGTAGAAGCGCAACGGGAAGCTGACACCGCCGGCGAAGGCGTAGCCCTGCGTCGTGATCAACGCCCGCGCCGCCGCGGCGGGCGAAAGGCCGGCATCGTCATCGGTTTTGTCCCAGAAGCGGTTGCTGTTGGCGGCCGCGCGGTCATGCACCAGCCGCAGGACGGAGGACGCGTTCGTTACCGTCTCCATGTCGGTGCGCTGGTAGAACGGCCGCTCGGCAGCGAAGAGGTCGAACCGGTCCCGCCGTTGCGCGAAATAGCGCTCCAGCTTCTCGAAATCGAAGTGTCCGGCGGCCCAGGTCGCGGCCCAGGCAGCGGGCGACGCCGGGCCGCGGAACGCCGCGTGCAGCACGGCCAGCAGCAGCCGGTGCAGCGAGGCCGTGACGAGCGGCGACTCGTCGCTGACCTCGCGCAGATCGTGTGCCCGCAGCAGCGCCTCGCCGAGCGAGAGCTCGGCCGGCGCGCCGTCCGGCAGCAGCACCGGGATCCAGGGCTCTTCCAGCAGATTGAAACCCGGCATCAGTCGCCACCTCCGTTTGGTTCGTAGACGAGGTTGAGGCTTGATTTCATGCGTTCTCCCGTGGCATTGGACTGAGGGGCGCACGTAGCGCGCACGACTGAGGTGCGACCACACATCGATCGTGAAGGCGCTATGATGGCAATGCCTGAGTCCCCACGCACGTGGGGGTGAACCGGTTATCGCGTGGTGCTGGCGCGTCGAGGCTAAGCTGTCCCCACGCAGGTGGGGGTGTCGTCACGAACGCAAGCGGACAGGGACAGCCCCTCCCAATGTGCACCGGCTGAGGCTTGCCCGGGAATCGGAGGCAGCGGATACTGGAGGTGTCCAAGCTCCGGGTCGCTGCCTCGTCTTCCTTGGCAGGTCTGCGATCCGCCGGCGGCCTGTAGGTGCAGGCCGCCGGCTTCTCACACAGAGGTTTCCCTTATCACCTCCTCCTGATTTCTGCTCAGCGCCGAGACACTGAGATTCTAGTCTCGCGTTGGATCCTTTGTCAAATAGGTTATAGTGTGTTGCTGTACGCTAGAACGCTGGAACATCCTCCACGACAACCCCCATCCGTTCATCCAGCCTGATCCGGTACTCCTGCCCCGTCGGCGTGGCGACGCCGTTCTCGTCGAGCACCGCCAGGCGCACGCCGCGCAGGGTCGCGGAGCGCGAGGTGCCGGGCACGGGGCCGAAGGCGTCCGGATACCGCTTCACACGCCAATTGGTGAGCCCGACCGAGCGCTCAAGCAGGTAGCGGAGCTGCTCGATCGTCGGCGTGCGCGCCTTCGGGATGCGCTGGTACTCGATCCATTCATCGGGTCGCAGCACGACAAAGGTGATGGGCGATTCGCCCAGCCGCGTGCGAACCTGGAACGCGTCCGGCAGATCCGGCGTCTCTTCCTTGCGCTCTTGGAGATCCGCGTCCAGCAGGTCGCTGCCGTCGTGGAACGGCGGCCAGATGCGCGCACGCTGCGCCTGCGTTTCCGCGTCCTCGGTGTCTCTGGCGAACGCGGCCCGCGTCTCCGTCCAGGCGCGCCGTAGCGCCTCGCTCGCGTCTGCCGGCGCCTCGTCCTCGCCGTAGACCGACTCGATCAGCGCTTCGACATCACCGGGAACGGCGATTTCTTTGCGATCGCGCAGCGCCAGCCAGGAGCGCAGCAGAATATGCCCGTCATAGATGAAGCGCGTTCCTGCCTCAAACTCCGGCACGCCATCGCCGCCGATCCTCGGCTCGCAGATCCACAGCCTCGGCGTTTCCAGCCCCGGCGGACGGGACGCGCGTATATGCCGGTGCTCGCGGCCGGAACGCTGCAGCAGCAGGTCGGCCGGCGCCATGTCGCTGACCATCAGGTCGAAGTCCAGGTCCAGGCTCTGCTCGATCACCTGCGTGGCGACCAGCACGGCACGGCGGGGGCGCCGCACCGGCTCCTTGCGCCCCTCCGCGACTTCAACCTCGCCGTCCGGCCGGCCGAAGCGCAGCAGCGTGCACTTCTCCAGCGCATCGCGCTCGCGGAAGCGGAAGCGCGCATGGAACAGCTCCAGCTCGGGCCGGCCGTCGCCCGCGTCCTTCTCGGGGAAGTACGGCCGCAGCGCCTCGTACACGTCGCGGGCGCGGCGCACGGTGTTGCAGACCACCGCCGCGCAGCCGCCCTGCTCAAGCGCGTCACGCAGCTTTCGGGCCAGCGCGAATTCACCGCCATCCGCCGGGATCGCGCCGTCCACGAAGCTGATGCTCAGGCTGCGCGTGCTGCGCTCCGAGGCCACGATCGGCGACGCGCCGGCCCCGGCCGCCGCGACCCATGAGAGGCGAGGGTAAGGCGGGCAGGCGATCGGTTCGCGCAGATCGATCTGCAGGCCGCGGGCGTAGGCGCGCAACAGCGCGTCGCGCCGCGCCCGCGGCAGCGTGGCGGAGAGCAGCAGCACCGGCGAGCCGAGCGCGCCCAGCCAGGTGAGCAGGCATTCGAGGATGACCGACATGTAGGCGTCGTAGGCGTGCACCTCGTCGAAGATCACGACCTTGCCGGCGAGGGCGCCCAGCCGCACGAACTGGTGCTTCGTGGGTAGCACCGCCAGCAGCGCCTGATCCACCGTGCCGACGCCGAACGGCGCCAGCAGGCCGCGCTTGCGCGCCGTGAACCACTCGCCGGCGATCACCTCGGCCTGCTCGCGGTCGTGCGCATCGCTCCGCGGGTCGTCGTCGCAGATCTGATCGGGCGTCATCTCGTCCGGGTCGGCGCGCAGCATCGCCTGCAGCTCGGCCGAGAGCGCGCTGTGGCCGTGCAGCAACTGCAGCGTCACGGTCTGGCCGGAGAAGCGCCGCTCCAGAAACTCGCGCACGCGGGAGAACATCTGGTTGCTGGTCGCCTGCGTGGGCATCGCCACGTAGGCGCCGCTCGGCCCCGGCGCCACACCCCAGCGGTCGGCGGCGTAGAGCGCGGCTTCGGTCTTGCCTTCGCCCATCGGCGCCTCGACGATCACCAGCGCGGGGAGCTGGCCGGCGAGCGCACCGGCCAGCTCCTCCATGCGGACCTGGAGATCGCATGGCCGCTCGATGGCCGGGAACAGCCGGCAGAACGACGCGGGTGCGTCGGACGGCTGCCAGCCTGTCCAGTGCAAGCGGTGCAATGCAGCGTGCGCGTGTGCCCGTGCCTGCTCCAGGTAGACGCGTGCAGACAGCGGATCGAGCGCGGGCGGTTCCGGCGGTGGCGGATCGGCGAGGAATTTGAAGAAGCGCGTGTTGGAGCCGATCCAGTCAGCTACGCAGGCGATCTCGGCGAGCGCCATGATCGCCGCGTCATCGAGCCGCGTCGGCACCGACAAACCACCCAGCCCGAGCGCGTCGCAGACCAGCCGCACGATGCCGGCGCGCACCCCCTCCCACGCCCAGTTCCCAACGCGGGCGGGAAAGGCCTGCGCGCGATCGCGCCTCAGTTCGCCACGCTGCTTCCTGGACGGAAAGAAGCCGTGGTGCCCGCCGACCACCTGCGCGAGGCGCCGCGCCGTCTTCCGATCGACGCTGTGCTGTTCGGCCATCAGCTCGCCGAGCGTCACCGCCGTGACCACGCCGTGCGGCGTGCGGGGCGGCGAATCCCCCGGTCCATCCAGCGAAAAGAGAGCGCCGCCGTACAAGCCGCGCAGCAGTTCGGCCGCCGGCTGCTGCTGGAAGGCCGGGCAGCCCTTGCCGGTATCGTGCAGGCCGGCCAGCGCGGACACCCAGGCACGGGCGGCGTCGAGATCGTCGAACCCGAGACCCGTCGCCAGACGGCGCCGAGCGTATTCAGACAGCGTCTCGTCCCAGATGCGCTCGGCCACCGCCGCCACGTCGAGCAGGTGGCAGATCAGCGGATGGTAGGCGGGCGGGGCACCCTTCTCGCGCGGCAGTTTTGCCCAGAAGACGGCCAGATTGGGGTGGCTCGGATCGGCGGAGTACAAGGCTTCAACCTCCCCTGCGGATGCTCGATTCCAACTCGCTCAATCGGTGTTCCGCTTCGCGCCGGCAAGTTCGACAAGCTGCGCCGGGAATGGCGGCGCCGACAAAGGCGGTGGCAGTTTGCGCCGGCAGTTGCGCCGCCGCGCCCGGCACGCGGAAGGACAGTGCGCCGCAAGCAGGCGCTCGACGATCGCCAGGCCTGCGCGGCGTCAACCTGTGTCTCCCGGGTGCGGAGGGCCACTTCAGAGTCGGGTTGTCCGGCCTGCACCCGCCCGATTATGGCGCGGGTTCGGCACCGGCGCCCCTGCTCGGCGGGTGTTTGGCAGCGCGTTCCGCTCGCAGGGTTGGCCTGCGTCAACGGGGATCCCTGCCAGACTAAACGTTAGGACAAGGCGAATTGGTACAACGCCAGGCGGTTGATGGCGTCCGGCGCTGTCGGAGCCGTTCCATCTGTTCGCGATGGCGGCGCGAGGCTGCGAGGTGCGGCAGGTCAGCGCAGCGGCGATCACGGGCTGTGGCTCGGCGACGAGCGCTGCCCGGTTGTCCGAGCTGGCCGCTCGTATCGGGTGATGCGCTGCGGCGGGCTGGTGCTGGACACGCCGGCCGCGTGCAGCCGGGCAGTCGTGCGGAGTTGCAGCAAGCCTTCCCGCGCGCCCCGAAGTGCCCGGCGGCTAGAGCGTGTCTGAAAAATGTTCGAACCATCGTTCCGTGGCTGGTCGTGA
>CALFMN010000174.1 GCA_937879875.1 uncultured Chloroflexota bacterium
TGTCTCGTGGGCTCGGAGATGTGTATAAGAGACAGGCTCGACATCACCGACGTGCTGGGCAAGCGCATCGTCGCGACGGAGCTGATGGGCAATGTGACGGTGCGCGAGGAGAACGGCGCGGCGGCGCTCGAAGTGATCAGCCGCTTCGCCGTGGACCCGCGCTGGCTGATCTACCTGCCGCCGACGATGTCGCCGTGCGAGACGAGCCAGCGCGAAGGGTTGCTCGAGCATCCGGCCGAGGCATTCGCCTACTTCCGCCACGCCGGCGTGCCGCGCGTGGTCTGCGAAGCGAAGCACATGGGCTCGCGCGCCGTCGCGATCGTTTGCCGAGACAAGGCGGCTGCCGCGCGGCGGTTCAGGGCAGAGAGCCGGCAGCCCGCAGGCGGCAGTCGGGAAGAGGAGGTTGAAAGCGCGGGCGTCATCTATACACGCACCGGCCGGCATTTCTTCGACGACGCGCGCAAGGAGGCCGAGGTTCTGGCGCGGCTGCGGGCTGCGCTCGGCGCGGCCGGGTTTTGGGAGGCATTCGGGTCGGACTGGTTTCTGCTGGATTGCGAGCTGCTGCCATGGTCGGCCAAGGCGGGTGGACTGCTGCGCGAGCAGTACGCCGCGGCCGGCGCCGCCGCCACGGCCGCGATGAGCGATGCGCTCGCGGCGCTGGAACGCGCAACCAGGCGCGGCGCGGAGACGGCTGAGTTACTGCAACGCATCGGCACGCGCGCGGGCGCGGTGCACGACTACGTCGCGGCCTACCGCCGCTACTGCTGGCCGGTGAACTCGGTGGACGACCTCGAGCTGGCGCCGTTCCAGTTGCTGGCGAGCGATGGCGCGGTACATACCGATAAAGACCACGGCTGGCAGATGGCGACGCTGGCCGAGCTGTGCCGTGCGGGCGACGGCCTGCTGCTGGAGACGCCGTACCGCGTCGTGGACGTGACCGAGCCGGAGAGCGAGGCCGCGGCCACGGCCTGGTGGGAGGAGCTGACCACGGCCGGCGGCGAAGGGATGGTGGTGAAGCCGTTCGACTGCGTGACACGCTCGGCGCGCGGACTCGTGCAGCCGGGCGTGAAGTGCCGCGGACCGGAGTATCTGCGCATCATCTACGGCCCGGAGTACCGTGCCCCGGAACATCTTGAGCGGCTGAGGCGGCGCGGCCTCAGCGTAAAGCGCGGGCTGGCGCTGCGCGAGTTCGCGCTGGGCATCGAAGGTTTGCAGCGCTTCGTGCGCGGCGAGCCGCTCTACCGCGTGCACGAGTGCGCCTTCGCCGTGCTCGCCCTCGAAAGCGAGCCGGTGGACCCGCGGCTCTGAAGCAGGACAAGGGATCGAGCGGGTTGGGAGCCGGGCCATTCGTGATGTCGCCGGCGCGGCGCGGCTATACTCACGCGAGGGCAGCGCACGAACGCTCCCGCGTGAGCTGTACTGCATGGCCCGCATGTACGTGTTCGGCGACGAGGCCGGAGACTTCAACTTCAGCCGCGGACGCGGCGCCTCCCGCTATTTCATCCTTACGACGGTTACACTTACGGACTGCTCGGTCGGGAATGCCTTGCTGGACTTGCGCCGCGCCCTGGCGTGGGATGGACACGATCTGCTTCAAGGCTTCCACGCCACGGAAGAGCGGCAGGCCGTGCGCGACCGCGTTTTTGCCGTCCTGCAGCGCCACGACCTGCGCATCGACGCGACGATTTTTGAGAAGGCGAAGGTCTATCCCGAGGCTCGCGAGGAGAGTCGCTTCTACGCCTTGATCTGGTATCTCCATCTTCGGCGGCTTATTCCTCGGATTGCAGTACCGTCGGATGAACTGTTGGTGATCGCGGCATCAGTGGCTACGAAAAGACGTCGGGCGGTATTCCATGCGGCTCTGCATGAAGCGCTGCTGAGGGTGCAGCCAGGTCCGACGAGCAGGACGCAGTTTTGGCCAGCGGCAATCGAGCCATGCTTACAGGCCGCGGATTACTGCTGCTGGGCGCTGCAGCGGAAATGGGAGCGCGACGATGAGCGCTCATACGCACTCATCAGGGACAGAGTGATGAGCGAACACGACGCGCTCTGGGGGACACACACCACGTACGACTGATGGACAAAGAGAAGAGCCGGCTACCCAGACTTGCGTCTGGCAGGGCCCGGGGGCCCTTGTCACCGGCTATCGAGTACACGGTCAGTGTATCACAACGATACGCGTTGCGCCCGCGTCCCCGGAATCGCCTCGCCGGTGGACCCGCGGCTCTGACGCCAGATGTGCGATGGCCGCGGGGCAATCGCCCGTCCCGCGGTTGCAATGCGACCACACCGATGCGAGGGCAGCGCCCAAACGCTCCCGCGTGGACCATGGCGAGGAGGCCGGAGACAGCAACGTCAGCCGCGGGCCGGGCGCCCCATGCTGTTTCATGCTCACACAGGCACCGCCTCGATGATGCACAGCGGACCCATCGCCGGGACAATGCGCGTCAGGACAAAGCCCGCGTTCGTGAGCAGGGTCTGGAACTCAGCGGCTGTGCGCTCGCGCCCGTTCGGTGTCCAGACCAGCATAGTGAGGTCCATAAGGCTACCGAACTGCGTTGTGGGTGACGCTTCGACGCGCTCCGGCAGGACCGGGTCCACAACGAGTAATCTCCCCTTGCCAGCCATGGCGGCATGGCAAGCGCGGAGGATAGCGGCACTGTGCGCATCATCCCAGTCATGTACGACGAATTTGAGCAGGTACGCATCGCCACCCGCCGGGACCGCGTCAAAGAAACTCCCGCCCACCAGAGTGGTCCGTTCGGCCAGATGCGGAGAGCGGAGCGCCGGATGTGGCTCCGCGACTACAAAGGGTAAATCGAACAGCACGCCCCGTGTGGTCGGCGTCGCCTCCAACACGGCCGCGAGCAGCGCGCCGCTGCCCCCGCCGACATCCACGATGGTGCCGAAGGGCGAGAAGTCGTAGGCGGCGAGCAGCGCGGCCGTCATCACATTCGTCTCGGACGCCATCGATTCGTCGTGAATTGCACTCGCCTCGGCATCGGTCGCGTACCACTCCCAGTTGCTCTGCCCGTAGAGGTGGTCGAAGGCCGGTTTGCCGGTCTGGACACTGTAGAGCAGATCCCCGAACACCTGATAGACGCGGTCGTGCTGGAACAAGATGTGGGCCCGCAAGTCGCCCGGGACACCGCGTTGCAGGCTCGCGCCCAGCGGCGTCAGACCGAAGCGCTGCTCGGCATCCATGACCAGCAGCCCGCCGGCCGCGAGCGCCCGAAGGAGTCGAAACAGCGCCACCGGATGGGTGCCCGTGGTTTTGGCGAGGTCGGCACTCGCCCGTGGGCCGTCGGCGAGCAAGTCCGGTATCCCGAGTTTCGTGGCGACGAGTGTGGCCTGGGAGAGCCGAAAGCCGTCCCACCAGGTACGGAACAGCGCCGCAGCGGCCGGGATGTCTGCTTTGACACGCGGTTCGCTGGTTGCCATGCTGGCCCTCTTCTTCGCGCCAGGCGTCGTGCGCCGACAGAGCAGCATGTGGGGTAATCGATGCGCATTGCAAGACTATAAGCGTATCGTCCATATCGCGCGGGAGATCCAGGCGTCGCAGATGTATCAATACCAACAGACAAAAAAAGAGCCGGCTACCCGGACTTGCGTCTGGCAGGACCCGGGAACCCTTGTCGCCGGCTATCGAGAACACGCACGGTAGACCACGGCGCTACGGCTTGTGCCCCAGTGAAGCGGCCACCGCGGCTGCCAATGCCCCAACACCTCCGGCCGCGGCGCAGAGCAGCAGGCCTGGCCCCGGCTGCCGCGCCAGGAATTGGCCCGCCTCCGGCCCGGCGGCAAGCAGCAGCGCCACGAACAGCGAAACGATCGGCGCCACGAGCGAGCAAGCTCCGGCCGCGCGCAGCACCGCGGCGGGCCTGTCCGTCAGGCGGGCGCCGAGCGCGAACACCGCCGCGATCAGCGCTGCGACGGGTATAGCCCACAGCGCCAGCGCCAGCGCGTCAGCGAGCACTCCGGCGCGGCCCAGCAGCAGCCCGGCGTTGTGCACCAGCCGCGCCAGCTGCGGGGCGTCGAAGCGCCGGCCGGCCAACGCATCCCGCCCCGAGGCCCAGCGCAGCCAGGCGAACGCCGCGGCGCAGCAGAGATTGGCCAGCACGGCGAGCGCCTGCCATCGCCAGCCGCTCATCGGCCGTGCGGCAGCCGGCCGCGCTTGTCGGTCGAGCTGATGCGCTTCGCCTGGTTCATGCGCAGCGATCATAGTGCCTGCCGGGGTGTGGAATCGTGACGCGGGGCGCTGGCCGCGGCTCGGCCCTCACCCCCTTCCCCTCTCCCAATCCTGGGCGAGGGGCGACCGTACGCCGCACGGCTCGGACGGCGTCGGGTTAACCGTACCGGCCATGGAACGTACTACGCCGGATCGTCTCCTTCTCCCAGGATTGGGAGAAGGAGACAGGAGAGGATGAGGGCCGACCGCCGTTTGCACTACTGGCTGATCCGGATCAGCAGCACGCCGCCGGCATGGTCCTTCGCCTGCGAGACGGAGCCCACGGCGTAGCGCAGCTTGCCCAGCGCGTCCCACGGCACGTCGCCGCTGTTGTCGCTGCCCGCCGCCTGCTTCGCCAGCGCCACGACCCGCTTCAGATTCACGTACCAGGTCAGCGCGCGGTCTTTCGGCAACTGCGCCTGCGCGTCGCGGAAGTCCGTATCGTCTGCCAGAGTGTTCGCCGGAGCCAGCGCGTTTTGCAGCACGCCGTTGCCGTAGCCCGTGAGCAGCTCATTGCCGGTCACGGTGATTGCGCCGGCTTCGTCTGCGCTGTCCGGGTTGGCGATCTGGTAGATCTTGTTGCCAGCCGCTGTGCTCGTCGAGACGGGCGCGCCCTGCTGCGTGGCGAAATCGGCGATCTTGCCGATCGCCTGCTGCACCGCTGCTGGATCGTCCACTACCGCGCCGGCCAGCACCCAGAAGCTGTTAGCAGATACATTGCTGGCGCCGAGTGCGAAGCCGTACTCGCCGGTGAGGTGCGCCAGCAGCCCCTTCTCCACGTCGAAGCCGAGCTGCTGCGAGATCTGGTTCAGCGCATCGTTGAACTGGCTGACAGTGCCGGCGGCGGCCGGATCCTTGCTGTACTGCTGCAACGATTGGCGAATGCCTTTGAAGAAGCTGTCGTACAGGTCGTTTCCGGCGAAGAAGAAGAGTGCATCGGCCGGCGCCCGGTGCGAGAGGCGGCTGTCCGCGGGCGCCGGGCTCAGCGTCACCGCGCTCCTGGCCGGGTCGATGTCGACCGTCTGGAACTCAAAGCGCATGCCGTCGCTCTCGGCGGTGAAAGCAAGAGCCTCCGCGGCCTTGTCCAGTCCGGCTGATTGCAGGGCGTCCTGCACCGACTGGCCGCCGGCCGCCGCGGGCGCCAGCGCCGAGGCCGCATCGCCCAGCCGCGCAAAGTTCAGATAGACGAAGGCGAGCGGGTCGGCGGAAACGGCCGCACGCGCATCTTTATACGCCTTCGCGTTGGCCAGCGCGTTGCCCTTGCCGCTGTTCAGGTCGAGCACGGTCTGCGCGAGGTCCGCGCTGGTGGCCAGGATCAAGTAGCGACCCTGGTGCGCGATGGCCAGCGGGCTGCCGTCGCCTCCAGCCGGATAGGTGCGGATCGTCGCGCCACGGTAGCTGATGTCGGCAGCCGTCGAGTCGTCCTTCTGCGCCAGTTCGTTCAGCTTGCTGGTCGCGTGCTGCCATGCCTTGTCACCGTCCGTCACCGAGAGCACGGCCATGCCGCTCGGCTGCGAGCCGTCGAGGCTTGTGAGCGCGAGTGTCGCCTCGCCGCCGAGATACGGCGCCACATCGTTGTCCCAGTCGAGCCCCGCCTGCTGCGCACTGTCGTTGCGGCCGGAACGCAACTGTTTGTCCACGCCGAGGCGCTGCATCAGCGCTTCGAGCTGCACCCACTGACGCGAGGTCGCGTCGGTATTGACCGTGGCGTAGAGCGCGACGCTATCGGGCACGAGCCGGGCGGTGTCGCCCGTGCTGGATTGGCCGCTCATGGCGCGAATCACGACGACCGAACCGCCGGCGATGATCGCGGCGGCCACGATCAGTCCGATCAGCGGCATCTTCATGCGCATGCATTCCTGCTTTCCTTGCCCGCCCTCCGCGGCAGCCGCGAGGCCGAACCAGCTCTTTCTCTGAGCATCGCCCGACGGCAGCCCGGCCGCTAGATGGCGCGGTGCAAAACCGTTGCGACCGTGCGCGGCTCGCATGCGCGGCGGCAATGCTCTCCAGCAAATATCGACGTTGACGCCGGCAACTGAAGCATCAGCCAGATGGTCGGGCGCCTGGCCGCGTTGGCAGCTTCACAGCTTGAGCGTCGCCTCGTTCACCGAGCGGGCAAGGCACCGCGGCGAATACTTGGGGCATCAGACTGCCAACAACCCGCCCAACAGGGCGCGGCCAGGAGAACAAACGGTATGGTCAGTCAGGCGCGGGTCCTCCCAACGATTTCGCGCAAGCAACAGGCGGGGCAGGCAGCGGTTGACGCCGCGCCTGGCGAGACGCCGAAACAGGCGTACCGGCTCCGCGCGCGGCTCTGTTTCCTGCTGGCCGCGATCGCGCTCGGCACGCTGATCGCCGGCTTCTGGAACGCCGGCCTGGCAGACGGCTTCGGGCGCAACGTCGTGGCCGGCAATACGGTCGGCAACCCGGACGGACTCGCCGGCGGGTTCGGCGACAGGGGCTTCGGCTTCGGCTTCATCTTCGCGGCGGTCGCGGGACTGGCGGCCACGTTCACCGCCTGCAACTGCGCCGCCTTCGCCATGATTCCCGGTCAGGCGTGCAGCACGGCCACATCGGCCACGCGCAAGCAGGCGCTGGGCGCGCTTGCGGCGCTGCTGACGAGCGTGCTGCTCGTCGGCGCGGTCTACGGCGCCTACGTCGGCCTGCTGGGACCTGACGGGATCAAGCCGTTCAACAGCCGCTCGATCAGCATGGCGCAGGCCCAGACGATCTTCACCACCATCGGCATCGTGATGATCCTCTGGGCGGCCCTCACGCTTGGGTTCCTCGACTCGTTTGTCTCGCGCCTCTCGCCCGCGACGCGGACTTTCTTCAGCCAGGCCACGGTCAAGTCGCTGGCGATGGGCGTGCTGATCGGCCTGTTCGCGGTCGGCCGGCCGTTGCCGGTGTTCCGCGATCTGCTTGTCTATGCCGCGGCCGCAAAGAGCCCGCTCTACGGCGCCGGCGTGATGATGATTCAGAACCTCGCGCAGATCGCCGTGATGGTGACGCTCCTCCTGGTGGTGGTCTTCGGCTTCGGCGAGCGGCTCTCGCGCTGGGTGCAGCGCAAGCCGTATCAGCCGGCGCTGATCAGCGCGCTGGCGCTGGCGGCAGGCGGCATGTTCTTCGCCTTCTACTGGGGCATCGCGCTCGGCTGGAACCTCGGCAATTGGGGCGTGAAGCTCGGTTTATATCACTGATCGACGCAGGCAAGCGGTCGGCAGGGTTGCAGACCTGCCGGGCGCCTGCCGTGTCCGGGCCGCTCCCGGTGTGACACGGCCCTTGACGAGCGAGGATACGATGACGCGGGCAGCCTTCGTCTGGATCGATAACGAACATCTACGGCTGGCCCCGCTGGCGGAGGACGCGATGAGCGTGATCGGCCGCGCCGAAGATGCGACCATTCGCCTGCCCGCCCGCACGATCTCCCGCCATCAGGCCGCCGTCTTCTGCATCAACGGCGCTTTCGCCATTCAGCAGTTGGGCACCAGCAACCCCACGTTGGTCGACGGCAAGGCGCTGGAGCCGCGACGAGCGCCGATCGCGCTGCGCGACGGCGCCGAGATCGCGGTGCCGGAGATGCGCCTCGTGTTCCACGATCTGGCCGCGGCCGATCGCGTCGAATATCTGACGCGCTGCGGCTTCTGCTCGCGGGCCGTGCAACCCACGGATCTGGTCTGCTGGTACTGCGGCACCTCGCTGGACAACGCGCCGAGCGTCTATGCCGTGCAGCGCAGCGTCGCCTGCCGGCTGGTGGCGCAGAGCGGCGGCGTCTTCGATCTCCGCGCGGGCGAGAGCCTGGCCTTCCGCGGCGACGGCGCCGTGGATGTCTGGCGGCAGGGCAGCCGGCCGCATCTGCCGGCCGTTGTGGCCCGCGAGGACGGCGCCTGGCTGGTGCTGCCGCCGGACCTGAGTCCGCCGGAAGGCAGTTGCCGGCGGCTGCGCAGCGGCACCGAGCTGCACAGCGGCGCCGGCGCGTTCGTGGTGATCGTGCGCTGAGGTTGGACGGAGGGCGCCGAGCGTGGGGCGTGGCTCACACACAGAGCGGCCCCGGCAGCAGTGCCGGGGCCGCTGGTTGTGCGCCGTGGCCGAGGGAACGCTAGCTGAATGTCACCGTGTTCGTCGAGCAGAGGTCCACGTTCCAGAGGAAGCCTTGCTCGCCGCCGGCGCCGTCGACACGAATGTCGTACAGGCACTGGCCGGCGTCAGAGTCGAACTTCGAGAAGTGGATGTTGACCGAGTCGCCCGGGACCAGCACGTCCTGGCCGAGGATGTCCTCCTGCCAGTCGTCAACCGTCGAAGCGGAGACGTAGACGTGCGAGATCGTCACGCTGGCGCTGCCGTTGATCAGCGTGAAGTCGCGCTCGTCGGCGAAGGTGTGTCTCGTGCCGGCCGTAACCAGCGCCATGACGGCCACGAGCAGCAGGGCGGGGAAGAGCAACCGTTTGCGCATGATCTCTCCTCGCACGGATGTCTGCATCCGCGCCTGTCGCAAATATCGGAGAAAAATCGCAGGTCTTTAGGGTCTCGAGCGCCGGAAAGGCGCACATACGCCTCGACACAAAAGCCATCGCGGCGCCCGCGCAGCACCAACTGCGCTACTATCGGGGAAGCACCCCGGTGAGGATCAGCAATGGCGTCAGGCATCTCCCGACGGCGGCTGCTGGGGACGGCGGCGAGCCTGGCGGCTGCCGCGGCGATCGGAGGCGTGCACGCGGTGGCGACCGGCGAGGCACAGGCGATCACGCCGCAGCAGGCGCTGGAACGGCTGTTTGCCGCCGACCAGATCGACCCGAGCTGGTTCAGCCCCGTCGTGCTCCAGCAGGCGACGCCGGCGCAGATTCAGCAGCAGTTCGGTGGGCTGAAGGGGCTGTTCGGGGCCTATCAGGCCGTGCAGGCGCAGAGCGACGGCAGCTTCCTGGTGCTGTTCGCCGGCGGCAGCGTGCACGTGCGCGTCGGGCTCGATGACCAGGGGCGCATCGCCGGACTGAGGCTCACCGGACTCAACTACGCGCTTGCGTCCGACGAGCAGGAGTTGCAGTTTCAGAGCAACGGCGACACGCTCTACGGCACGCTGCTGCTGCCGGCCGGCGTGGCGAATCCGCCGGCGGCGCTGCTGATCGCCGGCAGCGGCCCAACCGACCGCAACGGCAACTCGCCGCTGCTTGCCGTGCAGGCCAATACGCTGAGCAACATCGCCAGGGCGCTCGCCGGCGCCGGCGTCGCCTCGCTGCGCTACGACAAGTTCGGCTCCGGCAAGACCGGCACCGCCGGCCACGCGCCGGCCGACTTCAGCTTCGACGGATTTGTCGACGAAGCGCTCGCCGCATACGACACCCTCGCCGCGCGGCCGGACGTCGACGCCACGCACCTGCTGGCTGCGGGCCACAGCGAAGGCGGACTGTTCGCGCTGCTCGTCGGTCAGCAGCGGCAGGCTCAGACGCCGCCGCACGCCCTGCTGCTGGCTGCCCCGCTGGGGCAGCGCTTCCTTGACGTGCTGCGCCGGCAGCTTGTGGCGCAGGCAGACGCGGCGCTGGCCGCGGGCGAGTGGTCCGCCGAGAAACACGACGCCTTCATCGCTGACCTCGACCGCACGATCGCCAGCATCCGCCAGGACGGCACCGTGCCTTCAGACGCGTTCGGCGACGAACCCGATCTCCGCGCGACGATCTTTCCACCCGGCATCGGACCCTTCCTTCAGCAGGAAGATACGTACGACCCGGCGCAGATCGCGGCGGGGCTGCCACCGGACTGGCCGGTGCTCGTGCTCCACGGCGGACAGGACATGAATGTGGACGATGGCGACATCCAGCATCTGCTTGCCGGGTTCCAGGCGGCGGGCAACGTGAACGTCGACGACGACGAGTTCCCGGACGTTGACCATGAGCTGCGGCAGATCCCGCCGGGCCAGCAGCCGTCGCTGGCCCTGGCACTGCCGTTCTCGCCCGACGTCGCGGCGGCGATCACGGCGTTCGCTTCCGGCTTCGCGGGCTGAAGGCCGGTGTCAGTGAGACCGCGCGATCCAGGCGGTGGCTGAGAGTGCGGGCGTGCTCGCTGCCGTCCCGCGCCGAGTTCGGGCCGGCGTTCACCGGAGGGCTGAGGCGATGTACAAGATGATCTTCGGCGCCAAACGGCGGGCCGGCATGTCCCGTGAGGAGTTCGCCCGCTACTGGCTCGGTCCGCACGCGGAGAAGGCGAAGCAGGTGCCCGGTATCAAACGTTACGTGATCAATCTGGCGCCCGATCTCTCGGGAAGCGGGCGGGAGCTGCCCTACGACGGCTTTGCCGAGGTTTGGTTCGAGGACGAAGCGGCAATGCGCGCCTCGGGCCGCTCGCCGCAGTTGCACATCGTGCTCGAAGACGAGGAGAACCTCTTCGATCGCTCGACCCGCTTCAGCGTGATCGTGCAGGAGCACGTCATGATCGCGTGAGCCGGCGCAGCGACGCGGCGGGATGCTCGCCTCACTCGCACAAAGGGCTGCGGTGCGGCGGCGCTGGTCGCCGCTCCCGGGCAGGCAGTTATCGCGCAGATCGATATAGCCGTGCGCGTGGCCGCCGCTCGTGATCGCGGCCGCTCACGCCGCCCGTATGCCGCTACGTCAATCCGAGCCGTTCGCGGCCACGGCGGGCGGCGAGCCGCAGCACGTGCCGGTTGCCGCGGTTCCAGGTCACCGTCAGCGTGACGCCGCGCAGCTTCCAGCCAGCGGCCGTGCGAATCAAGGAATTGGTGTAGTAGCCGCCCATCGTGTAGTAGTTCTCGCCTTCGGAGTTGAGGACGAAGTGCTCGGCGCGCATATACGAGGTGCAGGTCGCCTCGTCGCCGCGAATGTCGTGGACGTGGTTGGCGCTGAGATGCTGCGTTGCGTCGAAGCCGGCGAAGAGCACACGGGCACTCTCCACCCAGTCGTCCGCGCGCATGCGGCCCGCCCGCATGCCGATCGAGGCGTAGTCCATCTCGATCTCGTCGGTGAAGATCGAGCGCAGCAGCGTCCAGTCGCGCATGTCGAGACCGGTGGCGTAGCGGTGCAGCACGTCGCTGATCGCCGCGCGGTCGGCCAGCAGTTGAACCTGCTTTTCGAGACTCATGACCGGCTCCCGCACGGATCGCAAGGCCTGGGCGACGGCGGCGGTGCATCGAGCCTACCCGTTAGCGGCGCTGCCCGGCAACGCGACGGCCTGGCAGTATCGCGTGGCCCGGCCACGAATTGCTCGGGAGGCCGCGCGGGAGGTTGCCGCGGCCGATGCCGGCGAGTATCGTGAGGCACGCCGCTGATTCCTTCCTCGGAAGATATCTGACGCAGATGTCCGAGGAGAAGAGCGGAGGAGATCCGGCGCACCGCTGCCCGAGCAGCGACCGAGCGCGGGCGGACTCGTGAGGAGGGTAGACCGTGACGACAAGTACGAGGAACGCTGCCGTTCATGCCGAAATCGCGCTGGAACCCGTCGCGGTGCCGGAGGCCGTTTTGGCAAGGCTGAAAAAGGTCGCAGTCACCACGATCGCCGGCATGCTCGCGCAGCACGGCGTGCGCAACACCTACCTGCGCGATGTGATGCCGCGCAACGCCCACCAGAACTTCGCCGGCACCGCCTTCACGCTGCGCTGCCTGCCCACCCGCCCCGACGTCGCCAAAGCGATGCAGGGCCGCGGCTCGCTGCACCGCGAGTCATTCAAGCGCGTCGGCAAGAACGAGGTGCTGGTGATCGACGCCCGCGGCGACCTCGACACGGGCGTGCTGGGCGACATTTACGCCGCGCAGATCATCAGCAATGGCGGCGTCGCCCTGGTCACCGACGGCGCCATCCGCGACCTGGCGGCGATGCAGGAAGTGGATCTGCCCGTTTTTGCCCGCGGCATGAACGCCGGCTCGTTTCCCGAGCGGCACATCGCCATGGACCTGAACGTGCCCGTGCAGTGCGCCGGCGTGCTGGTCATGCCCGGCGACGTGCTCGTGGGCGATCCTTCGGGCGCGATCGTCGTGCCGCAGGCGCTCGCGGCCGACGTGGCCGAGAAGGGCTATGAGACGGACATGCGCGATGCCTTCTCGCGCATGAAGGTGCTGGAGGGCGTGTCCGTGGAAGAGGTCTTCCCGCTCAAGCCGTCGCGGCAGGCAGAATATGAGGCCTGGCGCCGGCAACAGCCGGAGTAACGCGCCGGCCCGGAATCGGCCGCAGAAGCGGGGAATCGCGAGATGAAAAAGAGCAGCACGCATATCCTCACCAGCCAGGCCGGCAGCCTGCCGCGCCCGGATGATCTGGTCGACCTCAACCGGCGGCGTCAGGAGGGCGAGCCGGTCGATCCCACCGCCTACGCCGCCGAAGTGCGGCAGGCGACCGAGGCAGTAGTTCGCCGGCAGGTTCAGCTCGGCGTCGATGTGCCGGGCGACGGCGAGTACGGCAAGGCGATGAGCCAGCGCGTCGACTACGGCGCCTGGTGGAGCTACTCCTTCCAGCGGCTGGGCGGGCTGAGCCTCGCGGTTGACTCAGCGGAGGTGCCGCAGAACCCGCCGAAGTCGGGCAACGTGCGCCTGACGACGTTCGCGCAGCGCCGTGACTGGACGGCCTTCGCCGAGGCCTACGCCGACCCCGACTCCGGCGTCTCGGCGCGCTCCCGCAGCGGCCGCCGGATGACACTGCCTGTCTGCACCGCGCCGCTGACCTACACCGGCCAGGAAGCGATCAAGGCCGACATCGCCAACTTCAAAGCCGCACTCGCCGCGGCCGGGGCGGAAGAGGGCTTCATGACCTCGATCGCGCCGGGCAGCGCCTCGCGCATCGGCAACACCTACTACGCCAGCGAAGAGGAGTTCGTCTTCGCCTGCGCCGAGGCGATGCGCGAAGAGTACCGGGCGATCGTCGATGCGGGCCTGATCCTGCAACTGGACGACCCCGGCATCGCCGAGAACTGGGACATGATTACGCCGGCGCCGAGCGTTGAGGACTACCAGAAGTTCACGATGGTGCGCGTCGAGGCGCTGAACCACGCGCTCAAAGGGCTGCCGCAGGACCGTCTGCGCTTTCACCTCTGCTGGGGTAGCTGGCACGGCCCGCACACCACCGACATCCCGATGCGCGACATCGTGAACGTGATGCTGGCGATCAATGTCGGCGCCTACTCCTTCGAGGCGGGCAACGTGCGCCACGAGCATGAGTGGAAGGTCTGGCAGGAGGTCAAGCCGCCGGCCGGCAAGATTCTGATGCCGGGCGTCGTCAGCCATGCAACGAACGTGATCGAGCATCCCGAGCTGGTGGCGGACCGCATCGAGCGCTTCGCCGATCTCGCCGGGCGCGAGAACGTGATCGCCGGCACCGACTGCGGTTTGGGCGGCCGCATCCACCCGCAGCTCGCCTGGGCCAAGCTGCAGTCGCTGGTCGAAGGCGCCGCGCTGGCGACGAAGCGGCTCTGGCGGTAGCGGCGTGACCCCGCTGCCCTAATACTTGTGGGCCACCTGGCGCGGAACTGGCCATAATGTCCCGGTTGCTGGTTCCTGTTCCTGCAGGGCGTGGTCGCGTGCCCCCGTGGGAGGAACCGGATGCGTCGGCGCAAGAAGGAGCCGCCACTCGCTTTCAATGGCAGGGAGATGCATCGAGGGAGGGGTTGATGCTTCCACCTCCCTCGACAATGTCGCGTATACCGCAGGTCAGTGCAGAGCCATCATCGTGCCCTTGTTAGCAAACCTGAGCGACGACGGTGCCCGTTCCTGCGTGGCCCGAATTGGGGGCGTAGCCCGCATCGGTCTTCACAACCACGATGTGCACCGTGTCACCTGAGGTTGTCGGACCGGACTGCGCAATCGAGCTCGAGACGATGATGCCCATGTAGGCCGGTAGTGGCCCATCCGGTGGCGGCGTGCTGTTGCCCGGATCGGTGCTCCAGCCCTTGCCGCAGGCCGGAACCGCCGGACTCTCGGCGAAGCCCTTGAAGCTGTGCGGCGCTCCGCCACCGCTTAGGCTGTTGTCCTTCGCCCACTTCGCTTCCCAGAACTCCACACTCGTGCCGGTCGCACTGTTCTGGTCGCCAATCACGAACGACCCGCCGCCCGGAGCGAAGGCGAAGATCAGCACCTTGCAGTTGCTCGTGCTCGCGGTGCTGCCGCCCACGTCTTTGATCGACGTCGTAATCGTGAAGAATCCGGTGGACGCGTACGTGTGGCTGCCGCTCACAGTGTACGGGCCACCGTTGGGTCCGCTGACCGTGTCGGCCGAACTGGAGCTGTCGCCCCAATCGATGTTGGCGCTGAAGTCGCTGAGCACGCCGAACGGGCTGGCGGTGTCGGTGAAGGTCGCCACCTTGCCGTTGAACGCCTGCAGTGAGAACGCCGGGGTAGCACAACTCGCCGTCAGCTTCGCGTCTGCTACCGTGGCCGTCGCCGAGGCCGAGGTAGTGCTGCCACCATCGTCGACGACGCTCACCGTGAGCTTATACGACCCTTCCTCGGCGTAGGTATGGCTGCCGTTCACGGTGAACGGCCCACCGGTCGGGCCGCTGATGCTGCCGCCCGACGGAGCGCTGCCGTCACCCCAGTTGATGGACGCGCTGTACTCGCTGGCCTGGGAATTGGGGTCGGGATCGGTGAAGGTGGCCACCGGGACGGTGCCGGTGCTCAGGCCTTCGGTGGCGCTCACGTTTTGCCCCTTGCCTGAGATTGGCGCCACCCACGTCACCGATACGGTATTGGAGGTGATTGTCCCGGCGGTGTTTGTAACTGATGCCTGAAGCACATCGGTACCGGCCAGGCTGTTGCTGTCGGTGAACGTTGCGACCCCGTTGGCATCCGTGGTGACGGAGCCCGCGAAGCCCGCGTTCGGCCCGGATACGACCGTGAAGTTCGCGGAAACGCCACTCAACCCGGTGCCACAGCTATTGGCGAAGGTGGCCTGGACCGTCGCTGGCGTGCCCACCGTTTGCGTCTGACTCGACGGTGCGAGCGTCAGGGTTGAGCCCGGGCACGCTGCATGGCCGATCGGCGTCCACTGAGTGGACTCATTGGTACCGGGAGGACAGGACGCGAGGTCGATTCCCCCGGTGTTGATGACCTGACCGCTATCGCTGAAGGTCGTCAAAGCCCCGTCGACTGTGACGTCGACCGTCGGAATGATGTGGTCCGGGGTGCAGTTGCCAGAGTAGCCAATGCCGCCGGGGCCGACGTCGGACGTGTCCATGAAGTTAGGCGGGCTGTTGTTGCTGCACCCGTTGGCCGGTCCAGTACTGAGCTGGGTGACGATCAACTGTGCGCCCGGCACCAGCGTTGCCGCCGGCCACGGCGTGAAGGTGCACGTATCGACGTGCACGGCGACCGCGTTGACCGTTACGGTAGCCGTCGTGTTGTTGACGATGCGTACGGCTCCGGCGTCATCGATGCAGAAGCATCCTTCGAAGGTCATGCCCGGAGACCCTAGCCAGGGCGTTGGGAAGTTGGTCGCGCTCGCGCGCAGGCTGTCGGCGTAGCCCACGAATACGTCAACCGTGCCCGCAGCCCGCGCTGGCGCCGCGGTCCTGGCGACCGAGGTGAGCGTTGTGAGGAGGAGCATGCCGGCCAACACCCCGCCCAGCCGCATCCCCCTGCTGTGCAAACCCGCTTGAAGTGGCAGTCGCATGCAACCGTCTCCTTGCTCGAAAAGCCGGCCTCGGCGACGATTGCCCAGGACTGGGCTCTCCGGCTCCCGTCGAATGCCCTACGCTGTCAGCCGCCAGGCTTCGGCAGCGTGGGGTATCCCCGTCTATTTCGAGACCCAAGCTGCTGGCCGGTGGGCCACCGGTTGCCTCCACGTCGCTGCGTCATGTCGCATTCCTTTCCTGCTTGCCGGTGACACGGGTCGAGCCTGCTGGCCGGGCGTCAGGCAGCGTCGGTGGAGGCCGAACCTCGCCGGCGTACCGGACCGGTGGGGACGGCGTGGCGCCCGCCGACTGCCCCGGCCGGCAGCAGTGCGCCGGCCGGGACCGGGCGCCGTCCCCGCAGCGGGCTGGTGACCGCCGCAGGAACAGAGACGCCACGCCGCCCCGCCGCTCACGCTAGGCCGTGGGCGGCAGGGGCGCATCGTGGGGGCGATCTATTTCGCGGGGATGGTGGTAGGGCGGCACGGGGAATCGGTATAGATCGGATGATCCATGCCGGCACGCGGCGGTCTGCCACGGTCACGGGCGCACGGGCAAACGTCATCCAGGCGACGCGGTGGCGTCGGGGGGCGTGACAAGGCCGAGGCGGAAGGCGTATGCGGCGGCGTCGGTACGGTTGCGGGCGTCGATCTTGCGGTAGATGCTGATGGTATGGTGCACGACCGTTGCCGGACTGACCACGAGCGCGGCTGCGATCTCTCGGTTGGTCTTGCCGGCGGCGATCAGCCGCAGCACCTCCGCCTCCCGCGCCGTCAGGCCGTCCGGATAGGCCCGCTTTCGCCCCTGACGTTCATCCGCCCGCATGCGTTCCATCACGCGCAGCGCGCGATCCATCGTGGGCTGCATCTTCATCTCCTAGAACTCGGCGATGACGAAGTCCAGGTGCGCGAGCGCCTCGGTCCGGCCGGTGCTGTCGCCCTCCAGCAGTTCGGCGAGCTGCAGGCGGGTGAGGGCCACCTCCGGCCGGAAGTCGATGCGGCCTGCGACGGCGAGCGCCTGATCGTAATAGCGGCGCACCCGCGCGCGATCCCCGAGCACCGCCGCCGCCTCGCCCAGGTGGCGCGCAACCGTGGTGAGACCCCAGTCGGCCGTCGCGCAGGGCGCGAGCACCGCCAGGCGTTCGGCCAGGAAGGCGCACGCCGCGCGGTCCCCGAGCAGCACCGCCAGCTCCAGCAGGGTCACGAGGTGCCAGGGGAAGTTGGCGTCGTCGGCGCCGGCGGCCTGGAGCTGCCGCACCCCCGCGGCCAGCGCGCGACGGGCGTCGGCCAGGTCCCCGTCCTGGGCACGCCGGAGGGCGGCGCTCGCCGCGTTCGCCGGTGTCCAGACGTCGTCCGGAAGCGACGCGGCGAGATTCGGCGACAGGACGGCGGGGACGGCCGCGGTTCGCCCCAGCCACAGGAGCGGGCGCTCCTGCAGGCGGGCCGCGTACCGCCGCCCGAAGGCCGCGCTGCCCAGCTCGGCCGACCGCTCGATCAGCCGCGCGGCCGCGCGCAGCGCCTCCTCGAGCTCGCCGTCCAGCGTCGCGAGGATTGCATCGCCGATCGGGCCGTACAGGAGCAGATCCGGTTCCCGCTCACGGGCTCCGAGCTCGGCGACTCGGCGCCACAGCGTCTCCGCGCGGGTCCGCTCCCCCCAGTCCAACACGATCGCGCCACAGCGCCAGAGCGCCCGCCCGACATTGCGTGGGCGCACGCCGTCCCGCGGTCGGGTGCTGAACTCCTCTGCCAGCCGCAGCCGCTCGGCCTGGTACCCCGAACCCCCTGCCCAGTTGAGGAGTTGGAAGGCGGCGTAGAAGAGCGTGTCCGGCTCGTCAAGCCCGCGCGCCAGCGCCAACGCGCGCTGGTATCTCTTGAGCGTCTCGTCCAGGGCCACGCCGGACAGCGCGTCCGCCAGGGCGATGTCGGCGTGGATCCGGTCCGCCGTGTCCGGCGGGGCATTGTGGTCGGCACGCTCGGCCCAAACCTGATAGAGGGGAGTCGTCACCAGGACTCCCGGTCCGCTGTAGCGGATCAGAGCCACGAGCGCCAACCGGCACACGCGCGCCGCCCACGCGCGCCCCGCCTCCCCGAGCGCCTCGGCGAGCGCGAACGCCTCCGGCGCCACCTCCTCGAACACCCGCCGCGGCTCGCCCGCCGGCATGAGGGTCGCGCCGAGCGCGAGCAGCAGGTCGCAGCGGGCCGCGGGATCCTCGTGGCCGAGCAACGCGAGCGCGGCCTCGTAGTACGTGACCGCCTCTTCCCACGCCGCGACGGCGGCCGCCGCCTCCGCGGCGCGACGCGCGTAGTGGATCGCCTTATCGACAGGCGCGGTCGCGCCGGCAAGGCGGTAGTGGACGGCCAGCGTGGCCACCTGCTCCCCCAGGCTGTGTGCGTGCACCGCTTCGATCGCTTCGGCGACCCGCAGGTGGAGACGCGCCCGTCGGGTCGCGGGCAGGTCCTCGTAGAGCGTCTCGCGGATGAGGGCATGGCCGAAGCGGAAGCGGCCGCGCGTGCCGGGCACCGCAGCGATCAGGTGTGCCGCCTCCGCCTCTTCCAGTACCTCGAGCAGCGCCTCACTGCCAGCCTCGCCGGCGCGTCCAAGCACGTCCAGTTCAAACTCGCGCCCGACCACCGCCGCCATGGTGAGCGCGCGGCTACATTCCGGGGAGAGGCGGTTGAGCCGCCGGCCGATCACCTCCCGCAGCGTCGGCGGCACCTGAAGGCGCCACGCCTGCCCGCTGAGCGGAGGCGCCGCCCGCCCCTCCGTTGCCAGCAGCCGCACCAGCTCCTGGACGAACAGCGGGTTGCCTTCGGTCTCCTCGTGCAGGCGCGCCGCCAGCGTCCCCTGCTGCAGTCCCGGTTCGATGGCCGCCGGCCCGGATATAACCGCGATCATGCGGGCGACATCTTGCACGCTGAGGCCGGCGAGGCGGAAGCGGATCACGTCCGGCCGGCGAAGGAGCTCGCCCAGCGTCCGGGCCAGCGGCTCGCCCCGAAGCACCTCGACATCCCGGTACGTGCCCACGACGAGGATGGGTGCCGCCGCCAGATCCCGCGCCAGGAACTCGAGGAGCAGCAGCGTCGGCGTGTCCGCCCAGTGGAGGTCGTCGAGGATGAGCAGCAGCGGCGGTTGGGCGGCGCCTGCCTCACCGAGAAAGGCGGCGATGGCATCGAAGAGCCGGAAGCGGGCCTGGGCCGGGTCCAGCTCGAGCGGCTCGGGCAAGTCCGGCACAAGCCGGCGCACGTCGGGCACCAGCTGGGCGATGACGGCCGCCCCCGGACCCAGCGCCGTCCGAGCGGTGTCCGGGTCACAGCGGCGCAGCCAGGCGCGCAGGATCTCCACCCACGGCCAGAACGCTGGGGCGCCCTCCCCTTCATAGCAGCGGCCCCACAACGCGCGGGCGCCCCGCGCGTGGGCCAGGGCGGCCAGCTCCTCGGCCAGCCGCGTCTTGCCGATGCCCGGCTCCCCAGCGAGCAGCACGACACCGCCCTGGCCCTGCGCGGCCACCGCCAGGCGCTCATCGAGGGCGGCCAATTCGTGCCCGCGGCCCACGAAGGTCGGGCGGCTGGGTAAGGCAGCCGCCATAACGATCTCCTCCCGTGAACGACCGCGCCCCCCGGATTATACAGGTCTCTCACATCCTCATCGCCGGCCGTCTGCGCGGGTCCGGCCTCCGGCGAAACCGGCCCGGGTGAGCCGGGTAAGCGCCCTTGCAGGCAGAGGCCACCACGAACGCGGCGGCTCGTCGGTTGTTCCGCGCCGGCCCGGTCCCGGTCACCGCGCTGGCCGAGCAGGAGATCACCCTCGGTACCCGGCAGACGCGCAAATGCCCGGCGGGCCTCGCCGCCGGGCGGCTCACGGGTTCCCACGCGACGCGTCGTGCGAGGTTCCGCACGGCGCCGACGAGCGATCGCATCAGCACAGTCAGCGGTCTACTCCGTGCGGACCGGGCGCCCGGGCCGCACGACGCAACTCCCTGTTGTGGTCGCGTGTACGGTCGACCGGCGCCTCCTCACCTTCCCAGCCGGGCGCCGGCGCGCCCATGTCAGAATGGAGCCCGAGCGCACGCCCCATCCCCAGCGACATCAGCCGCTCGATCACCCGGTCCATCTCCTGAGGCGTGTACGGCAGATCCGCCTCCAGCCACCACACCAGCACGCCGAGCACGGCGCTGACGTACGCCGTCACCACGAGGTCGACCTGGGCGGTCAGCGGCCGGCGGTGGTGGGCGATCGCGGCCTCCAGATGCTCACGCAGCGGCGCGGCGAGCATCTCGTGCAGCGAGTGCAGCAACGCGGCTCCGTCCCGGGAGCCAAGCAGCGCTCGGTAGAGCCGCCGGTGCTGGGCGGCGTGCGCGAACAGCGGCTGCAGCAGGCCAACCCCTTCGCCGAAGCGCGCCACCGTCGCCGGGGTGATGCCGGCAAGCTCGCGGTGGATCGACTCCCGCAACTCCTCGAAGATGCTGAGCAGCAGTGCCTCCTTGCCGGTGAAGTGGGCGTAGAAGGTCGCGCGGCCCACGTCGGCGCGGTCCAGCACCGCCTGCACGGTCACCGCCGCGTAGCCCCGCTCCAGAACCAGCGCCATCAGCGCGTCTTGCAGCAGCCGGCGGCTGCGCACCACGCGCCGGTCGCGACGTTCGCCTCCCATCGGCGAGCCTCCCCGTTTCCGAACTCTTCCCGCGCACCGTTCGCTACGGAACGGCGGCGGCTTGCCATCCGTTGTTGGCGCCGCCCCGACCGATTAGCGTGAATACCGAACGACCTGTTCAGTATCGCCGGTGGCGAGGCCGCCCGGCCAGCGGGCGAAGCCCACTCCTGGATGATGAGGCGATGACGACCACACACGAGCCCTACCTCAAGGCGGCCGGCACGGACCGCCTGGCGCCGTACTATGACCTGATGGCCCGGCTGGGGATGCGCGAACGCCAGCTCAAAGGCCGCGTGATCGATCTCGCCCGGCTTGCGCCGGGCCAGCGGCTGCTGGACCTGGGCTGCGGCACGGGCACGCTGGTCCTGATGGCGCGCCGCCGCTGCCCAGATGCGACGGTGATCGGCGTGGACGGCGACCCGACGATCCTGGGCATCGCCCGGTGCAAGGCGCAGCGGGCGGGCATTTTGGTGCAGCTCGACGAGGGGATGGCGTACGCGCTGCCCTACGCGGACGGGTCGTTCGACGCGGTGGTCTCCACGCTCACGTTCCACCACCTGACGCCGGAGCAGCAGGAGCGCGCCCTGGCGGAGGTGCGGCGCGTGCTGCGCCCCGGCGGCCGGCTGGTGATCGCGGACCTGACGCGGCCGCACAACCGCCTTATGCGCCTGGCCCAGCGCCTTTCCTTCCGGCTGCGGCGGCAGCATGGCCGGCAGGGTGGGTCGCACCGCGGCCACGGCGGGGTGCAGGTTGAGCACCGTGCGGCGCCGGTCGCGCACCGCGAAGGCCACGCCCACCCGAATGCCCCGTCACCCGACCACCCGCGGCGCATGACGCGGCTGGAATACCTGCTTGCGACGAACGGTTGGCAGAGCCTCGTGCCGACCGAGCGCTCCATGTCGTTCATGGGCACGATCGCGGTCTATGCGCTGGCGCGCCCGGACAAGGCGGAGCCGGCGCCCGCTTAGATCAGCCGGCCGCCGCTGAAGCGCCAGCGGGGGAAGATGGCGCGCAGCGGCCCCTGCGTGGCGGCGAAGGTCACGAGCCAGATCGTGGCATACATGCCGCAGAACAGGCCGAAGGGCACCGAGCCGCCATGGATGCCCGGCAGTCCGGCCATGCTCAGCAGCACGAAGAGCAACACCGCCTCGGCCACGCCGCCGACGATCTGGAAGACGGGCGGCCAATCGCGCTCCCAGCGCAGCTTTTGCAGCAGGATGTAGAGCACGTCCCAGCCAAGGCCGAACAGCGCCACGTAGAACAGCACCAAAATCAGCGTGCCGGCCGCGCTCGTGTTGAACAGTACGAAGAGCGCGGTGAGCGGCACGCCCAGCGCGGCGAGCAGGGCCAGGCGCGTCTGCCAGCGGCCCACCAATGTCGACGTCACGGCGGCAACCCCCGCGCCCGCTTCAGCCACTGCCGGAACGAATACCAGCCGTCGAGCCGGCGCAGCCCCGGCGCGCCCAGCCGCAGCAGCGCGTCGACCGAGCGCAACGCCGTGTACTGCATGCCCAGAAAGCTGTCGACACCCGCGAACGACCCGCCGGCGATCATGGCGCCTGAGGCATAAAGGCGCGCTTCGCCGTGGCGCAGCGCCTCGATCTCGAAGTCGTCGTTCACCTGCAGGCGGCCGAGCTGATTCAGCGGCGCCTGATACGTTTCGATCAAATCCGCGATCGGCGTGCTGCGCTCCGGGCCGGCCTCCATGCCGGTGCAGTCGATCACGAAGTCGGCGGCGAGGTCGAGCATGCCGCCGCCCGCCAGGCTGGTCTGAATGCGCGTCAGCAGCCGGCCGTCCGGCCCCTGCTCCAGCGAGCGCACGACGCCGAACTCCGGCCGGTACCAGCCTTCGCGCAGCCCCTCGCGCACGACACGCCGCCAGTCGGCGCGGCGCGGCACGGTGGTGCCGCCCCATGCCGCGAAGAGGCGGGCACGCTCCTCGGCCGGCGCGGCTTCGAGCCGGCCGCGCAACTCGCCGCCCCAGCTCGCCTTCGGCCAGTTGAACGGCTGAAACTCGAACTGTGCTTCCACTACGCGCCGTGTCGCGCCGAAGCGCTGGCCGGAGACGAGGCGCGAGCGGTGCAGATGCACAACGACGATCGCCGCGTTGTGCTGCCGCTCCTCCCACAGCCGTTGCAGGATGCGCGCCGCCACGATGCCTCGCCCGCGCAGAATTACCACGCCGCCTCGCTCGCGTAGCTGGGCGTACAGGTGCTCGTGATCCTCGTAGGCGTTGAGCACGCGGCCGTGGTCGCCCGTGCGCTCGCGATACGCCACCAGATCGGGCAGGAGGCGCACGCCGGGATAGCCCAGGGCGAGGTGCAGATAGCGGGCGCCGACCACGACATGCCGCTGTTCGCGCTCGTTGCTCTGTGAGACGACGGCCAGCAGCCTGCCGGCGCTCGACTTGCGGATCGCGAGGATGCGGCCGCGCAGCAGCATCGCCGGCCAGCCGATGCGCTCGGCCTCGGCGTTGACGCCGGCGAAGATGTCGGCGCGGCGCGGGGTGTAAGTTTCCGCGAGGGCGGGCTCGGCCGCGATTTGCCAGAGGATGCGGCCGGCCGAGCCGAGGCGCAGGTGCGCGGCGTCGCGCAGCAGCTCGCTGACGGCGTAGCCGGGAAAGCCCCAGAGGTTGTCGGGCCGCGCGTCGGAGTTGGAGCGCAGGCGCTCGCGCGGCGGAATCTGCGAGTTCTGACAGAGCCGCTCGAAGCGGTCGCCGGCGTGCGCCTCGCTGCCTGCCACGGCGATCTCGCTTGCGGCGATGCCGGAGTTGCGCAGCAGGCTGACCCAGGCGAAGCTGCCCAGCCCGCCGCCGAGCGCCGCGTACTGCGCCGTGCGCAGCTCCACGCCGGCACTTGCAATCTGTTGTTCGTCCAGCAGCGGCTGATGCAGCAGCCAGTCCGGCAGCACGCCGCGCGGCGCTGCCGGCACGGGCAGCCGTGGCCGCGCCACGGCCACAACCTCGGTTGCGTTCGAGGCGAGCGCGGCAGGGCGCCGCTCGGTCGCTGCCTCGACGCCCGCCGATCGCAGCTCGAACAACCAGTCGCCGATGGCGATGCGGTCGCCGGCGCAGAGGTCGACCGAGCGCACACGATCGCCGTTGACATAAACGCCGTTCTCGCCATTGAGGTCCTCAAGCGCGGCGCCGTGCTCGCTCACCGTGAAGCAGGCGTGCCGGCGGGAGACGGCGCCGCCGGACAGCACCAACTCGCACTCGGGTGCGCGACCGACGATGGTCTGTCCCGGCGACAGCGGGCGATCCAGCATCTCACCATTGGCGCCGACGCCGTGCAGCGCAAAACCGGAGGTAGCACGAGCGATCATCTCATGTTCGCCGATGCGCTGGCATGGCGCTCAACGCTTCAGTACATCGTCAAGATCCGCGGGCACGTCCGGCCGTCCGGGGCGCCTAACCCGCAGGGCCTTTGCATCGTGTTATGGCCGGTGGCAGACTGCTGCTGGGGCCGA
>CALFMN010000175.1 GCA_937879875.1 uncultured Chloroflexota bacterium
CCTCACGACCAGCCACGGAACGATGGTTCGAACATTTTTCAGACACGCTCTAGCACACCGCCCCCACGCCGAGCCTCACAGCGCAGGAACTCGCGCCACCAACCCGCCACGCACTGGTATCCCGTGGCCGTAACGCCGCGGTATGGCTTGGCCGCGAACACCTGGTACGCCTTCAGCCGTGAGTTGACAGGCTGTGCCCGGCGCGTGCTGTCGGTGGCGGCCAGGTGGTCCGGGCCGGGATCGTGGGGTGCACCCGGCGACGGCGTCCGGAGCGGCGGGAAGGGGGCCGGCGTGCCCGCTGGCGCCGAGAACAGCGGACCGGGTGCGGCGCCCGGATGGGCCGTGGTCACCGCCGCGGCGGCGCCGAGCGGGATGCTGGCGGTCGCCACGATGATGAGCAGACGCTGACGCGGCAGACGCATGGCGGGCTCCGAACAGCGCTCGTGATGAAGCGCCGGAGCCGATTGTACCCCCCCCCGTACGTGTCGTGTCAAGAACGAAACGGTTACATGTTGGTGATAGAGAGGTTACAGTTTCCCCAGACTATCAGGACTAACCCTCCGATATGGCAGCCAGGGGTGAACCAGTGGTCTCTACGCCACGCCGTTGCGGCGGCAGATGGCGGCGTAGAACGCGGCGCTCGGCTTCGGGCGCGCGGGCGCCGATCTGAATAAGCCCTTGGCGCCGGACGCCTGTGCCATCTGCGGCAGGTACTCCATGATGTCCGTAGAAACGACTGCTCGGCCCAGCGATAACCCGTACATCGCGATTGCCGGAAAGGCTCAATGACGATTACCCCGCCAAGCTTCCCCGATCTGCCGTGCGGCCAACGGTGTCTCGAAGGCTGCCCGATTCAAAGCAAGATGATCAGACTCCAAGCAGGGCTCGTCTCAGCAGCCGACGACCCCGCCGCACCAATGGTCCGTGCCTTCTTCGATGGCTACGCCCAACTCATCGAGAATTCGGAGGAGGCCCGTCGCATCTATCCCTACACTATTGTGCTGCCAGCCTTGTTCGATCTCGTGCTATCAGCCAAATATGCTGCTCGGGCCATCGCCAATGCCGGCTGGACCTACTGCGATGGCAGCGACTACGGCGACCGCCCGGCCAAGTATTTCCCCTTCCTCAAGGCCTGCCCACGCTGCACCGTCAAGCGCAACCATCGACCGGCCGCGAAGTCCAACAAGCCGCCCTCGGATACCATTGGCACCATTGCCTGCGATGTCACCAGTCTGATTCTGGCGGAATACCTGGCGCGGGTTGCCCCAGGCTTGCATATTGCCAGGTCGACCCAGCGAGCAGGCGACGCCGATGCCGTTATCTACGGCGACGGGCTTGTAGCGCTTGCCGAAATCAAGTCGTCGCCGCTGGTCATCTACCCGCTGGAGATTCAATTGCCCGAGCGCCTGACCGAGTCTCGTGAGGGTGAGGCCGCGCCGATGGCCGACCACGCCAGCGTGACCGATGACCTGACTGGTCCGCTATCGTTGTATCTGCCCCAGTGGGATGCCCGGATCCCATTGGGGCCACGCGACCCGGCCTGGCCGTATGCGACTCTGACCAGGTTCGTGGCAGACCCAGGCATCGTGGAGATTGTGCTTGCGGCCTGGCGAGATCTGTATGAGATTTACGCCGGCAGCCGACAAGGCCGTGGCGTAACCGAGCGCCGGCGATGGCTGATGTGCGGCTGCGGCAGTCCGGTCGACGACAGCAAGAACGCGCCCGGGCTCGACCGCACCGACGACATCAAGAAAGGCACCTATCAGGTGCTGAAGTACGGCACATCCTATAAGGATCAGTGCCTCAAACGGGTGATTCGCGCCGTTCTTGTCTCCAACGTCTTTCCTTTGCGACTTTACGATACATATCTGGCCGATATGGAAGAGGTCATCTGGTCGAAGATCAGGCATATCATCAGCTCAGATAATGACGTTATGTCATTCACCAAGGCTCATATCTTCAACCTGTACGACTCCTTGCTCTGTTTGACCGACTCACGATACCGTGATGAGCAACTACTATAGCGTTAGCGCCGCCGAATAGCTCGGAGTGAACCCGCCGTGAGCGCTCAGCCCGCTCGGTTTGTCTTTCAGCTACGTCGCAACATCGTCATCGAGGGCGACCTGCAGTTGGCCGAACTGGAGCTGAGCGCCTTCCTGCCCGGAGACGTGGTCGGACTCGACGAGCTGGCCGTGGCCGGCACGGACATACCGCTCTTGCGCATCCTTCCCGGCTTTGGAACGCTGGGCAGCCACGGCCGCGCTAAAGGCCGTCAGGGCTACGCCAGCAGCGGCCTACTAACACTGTTGCCGGAACTGATTCGGCGCCTCACGTTCATCCAGCGCCTCTACTGTCTAACCGACGACACCGAGTCGGCCCGTCAACTGCTTGCGGCCATCGAGCAAACTTTAGGCCCAGTTGTGTCGTGGCGGACCGACGATGATCAACTGCTGATCCAGGCCATCCCCCACTACGCCCTGATTGAGCTATCGGAAGTCGTCGCCCGCCAGTCGGCGGGTGTAGCAGACATGAAGCGCAATCTCGACGCGCTCCTGGCGGCGCTGTTGGACCGGACGACCGACCGTCACGCCGTCCAACTGGCCGAGAAGGCTCTCTCTGCCGGCTCGACAACGTCACACCTGTCCCACGACATCCACTACTACAAGGCGAAGTTCTTCCCGCGTATGGTGCGCTCGCTCTTGAACGTCTGCTCGCAACGCCTCGGCCCCGGCCCGCATCGAGCGATCGACAACTTCGCCGGCAGTGGCACCACGCTTCTTGAGGCGTCGCTGTTGGGCATACCGAGTGTCGGCCTCGATCTCGACCCGCTGTCGGTCATGATTGCAAAGGCGAAGCTCGAGGTGATGCATCTCGACGCAGAGCACCTGGCGAGTGAAGCAGCCAGGGTCTTGCAGGCAGTCCAAACCCACATCTCGGGACAAATGAGCCCGTTCGGGGACACGGCTGCAACACCAGATGAGGATGTCGTCTTCCCAGCCTGGCTCATGAAGAACCGCCAGATGAACGCCGCCATTGCGAGCGACCTCAACCGGGAAATTCGCGCGGTCAAATCTGGCGTGGCCACTGGGGGGCCTGATGTTCAGAACGTCCTGCGGGTTCTCATGTCCGACGCCATCTCGCGCAAAATCCGGATGCGCTTCCTGGGTACGGGGGTCGGCCGCTTCGCCCTCACCTTCGCGGTGACCTCGGTGGTCAAGCACTTCAGTACTGCGCTGTCCCAATACGTCAAAGTGGCAGCGACCTGTGAGTGGCTGCGTGAGACGGTTCATCTCGCGCTCGCCGATGCTCAGGTCGTAACGGCGGACACCAGACACATTCCCGCTGAACTGGGGCTGTTTGACGTTCTCGTGACTTCACCGCCGTACTTGCCCGCATCCAGCGGGCGCGAGAGCTACGCCAAGGCTCGAGCGCCGTCGCTGATTGCCCTGGGTATGCGGCGCCATGACGACGTTGACCTCTTAGTGGATGAGTCCATTGGCTCGATGGAGGGCAATGGCGTCGACCTTGAGCAGCTTTGGCCCGAGGAGCGGGCCGTCGTAGATTGGCTGGCCACCGACGAGCTGCGGGCGATTAAGGCCGCCCCGACTGCCCGCTATTTCCTGGATATGCGAGCGACATTTGCCGAGATGCACCGTATGCTCTCCCCGGGCGCCCTGGCCGTCGTGGTGAGCGGCAAGCAGAGCACGTTCTATCAGTTTTCGACCCGGACCGCGCTCCATGTTGTCGAGGCGGCCGAGCTTTTGGCGGTCGAAGCCAAGAGTGTGGGGTTTGGCGTCGAGTCTCTGATCGACGTGCAGCTCAATAAATCTAACCGCAACGCTCGACCGCGATCGCTCGATGACTACTATGAAACTCTGATCATACTGCAGCAGCCTTCCTGTACGCCGTAGCTTCTTTGCGCCGAACACAGTATCATCCTGCTTCGCCACACCTCAGAAACCGCAGGCGTAGATAGGTTCAGTTCTCGGACTCACGCCCGATTTTACCGGTGTGGGCACCGATCAGGATGAGAACTATGTCAGCCCGTTGCGGCGGCAGACCGCGGCGTAGAACGCGGCGCTCGGCTTCGGGCGGCGCGCGAACGTCTCGCGGTCCACGCCGATCAGGCCGAACTTCGGCACGTAGCCCAGCGTCCACTCGAAGTTGTCCATCGCGCTCCAGTGGATGTAGCCCAGCACGTTCGCGCCGTCGGCGATCGCGCCGTGCAGCGAGGTCAGCGCCTCCGTGATGAAGGCGATGCGCCGCGTGTCGTCCTCGGTGCCGATGCCGTTCTCCGTCACCAAAACGGGCTTGCCGGTGCCCGCCCAGGCCTCGCGTACCGTGGCGCCCAGGGCGCCGGGCCAGAACTCGTAGCCCATCTGCGTCGTTTCAATGCCCGGTTCCGGCCCCAGCGTGCCGCCTTCGCCGATGCGTGCCCGCGTGTAGGTCTGCACGCCGATGAAGTCGGAGGCATCGCGCTTCACCGCGTCGAGATAGATCTCGTGGTTCTGGTGGCGGATGCGGGCCGTGCGCTCCTCGCCGCCCTCCAGCGCCTGATACTCGGTCATGGCGAGGCAGAGGCCGACCTTCGCCGCGCCGGGGCCGGACTTGAACGCCTCCAGCGCGGCGGCGTGCGCGGCGATGAAGTTCTGGTCCACCTGCTCGCGCAGCGCATTGTTCCGCTTGCCAGGCGGAAAGTGGCCGAGCTGCCAGCCGATGCGCGCCACGATGTTCGGCTCGTTGATCGTGCAGATCCAGGGGATCGCCGCACCCAGCGTGCGCGAGACGCGCTCGGCATAGCGACGGAAGCAGGCCACGTTTTCGCCGCGCTCCCAGCCGCCGCGGGCGGCGAACCAGCGCGGCGAGGTGAAGTGATGCAGCGTGACGATTGGCGTGAGGCCGTGGCGCTCGCAGGCGTCGATTACGCGGCGGTAGTGGCCGAGCGCGGCGTTGGAGTACTCGCCCACTTCCGGCTCGACCCGCGCCCACTCGATCGAGAAGCGGAACGCCTTCTGCCCCAGCCGGGCCAGCAGGGCGAGGTCATCCTCGTAGCGGTGCAGGAAGTCGCAGGCGTCGCCGGAGGGCTCGCGGCAGGGACCGTTCGCATCGTGCTCCCACGCCCACCAGTCCGAGTTCCAGTTGCCGCCCTCGATCTGGTGTGCGGCCGTCGCCGTGCCCCAGATGAACCCCTCCGGGAAATTCATGCCTGGCCCTCCCGGTGTCTCAGATCGGACGCGGTCTTTGGCGCGCTGCCTGGCCTGGGTGCGCTGCGGCGGCTATGCGCTGCGCTCCGGTTCCTGCGCGCGCACGCGCAGCCAGCCGTGCCCGCCCTCGTCCAGCACCAGCTCAACGTTGCTGCCGGTCTGCAAGAAGCGCAGGCGGTGGCGCCCGCCGCGTACGCTGCGGATGCGCTGGCGCAGCGGCACCGTCGTGCGCAGATCGTTGAGCCAGAGGTAGTGACCGTCGATGCGCAGGCAGCAGGCGGCGTTGCGCGCCGGGGCGTCGCCGTCGTAGAAGACGATCACGCGGCGTCCATGAATCACCGGCCGCAGGTTGCGCAGCTCCTGCAACTCCGCAACCGGCCTCTGTGGAGCGGTCCAGGCGGGTCCGATTGCCATCAATGCACCATCGATGCGGGCGCAACGCGTTGTTACTCAGTATAACGGAGGCAGCGGCCGCGGTTGGCGTGGAGATCGGAACAGAACATGAGCCTTGAGCAGATGACACGCACCGTCGAGACCTTTTCGCCCGCCGACTTGATGGCCGTCGCCATATCGCGGCTGCTGCGCGACGGCGAGCGCGTCTTCCACGGCGTCGCCTCGCCGTTGCCGATGGTCGCGATCCTGCTGGCGAAGCGGCTGCACGCGCCCAACCTCGTCTACATCAACATCGCCGGCTCGATCGATCCCGTGCCCCAGCACCTAGCGCAGTCGAGCACCGCGCCGGCGCTGCTGGCGGGCAGCGCGACGCAGTTCACGCTGGCGGACCTTTTCGACCTCTCGGCGCGCGGCGGGCTCGATACGGCCTTTCTTGGCGGCGTCCAAATCGACGGCATGGGCCGCATCAACATGAGCGCGATCGGCGAGTTCGCCCGCCCGCGTGTACGGCTGCCCGGCGGCGCCGGCAGCGCCCTGATCCTGCCGACGGCGCGCCGCACGATCCTGTGGCGCACGCAGCACACGCCCCGCAGCCTCGTTGCGCGACTGGACTTCGTCACCGCCGCCGGCAACGTGGACCGGCTGGTGACGCCGCTCTGCGTGTTCCGCCGGAAGGACGGCGGCTTCGAGCTGGAAGGTCTGATGCCGGGTGTACGTGTCGAGTCCGTGCGCGAGCAGACCGGCTTCGCCTTCGCCGCCGCGGACCCGGCGCCGACGCTGTCGCCGCCGAGCGCCGAGGAGCTGGCGGCGTTGGCCGACGTCGATCCGGAGCGGGTGCGCGAGGTGGAGTTCCATTGAAGGCAGGAAGCCGGGGAGCCGAGAAGCCGGGACTTCGGTCAGCGCGGGTCGGACATGCATCCGCGCAACGATCATTCCCGCATCTTTCGATCCGTGCCCGCTGGATCGGCGGCCTCACGCCGGCTTCCCACCAAAGTTACGCACAAATCGCGCCCCGCGATCGCTGCAAAGCGCACGGTCGGATCTACGCTTAGAGACGAACGGACGCACCGCGACATGGCGGCCGTGGGCCGCGGCGAGGCGGTGTTCCGCAGGGAGGTGCCATCGTGTTGGTCGTCCTGCTCGGCATCCTGATCTTCCTCGCCGTCGTGCTCTTGTTCGGCATCCTGCCCAGTCTGCGCATCTGCCAGGAGTGGGAGCGCAAGGTTGTGCTGCGCCTCGGCCGCTTCGCCGGCGTGCGCGGACCCGGCGTCTTCATTCTTGTGCCCTATCTCGAACGCACGCCCTTCACGATCGATATGCGCACCATCACCTCGCCGCTGAAGGCCGAGCAAACGCTGACCAAAGACGGCACTTCGGTCACGGTCGACATGATCGTCTTCTGGCGCGTGGTCAACCCTGAGTGGGCGTCGATCCGCGTCGCCAACTACGCCTCCGCCGTGCTCGGCGCCTGCCAGGCGGGTCTGCGCGACGTGATCGGCCGTACGAATCTGGCCGAGTTGCTCTCCAACCGTCAGCAACTCGACGCCTACCTCGCCCAGCTGCTCGATGCGCAGACCGAGGCGTGGGGTATCAAGGTCGAGTCGGTGCAGCTGCGCGACATCCAGATCCCGGCGAGCCTGATCGACGCGATGAGCCGCAACGCGCAGGCCGAGCGCGAGGCCGCCGCCCGCGTGCTGCTGGCCGAGAGCGAAAAGAGGGTCGCGCAGAACTTCGCCGATGCGGCGCGGATCTACGAAACCGACCGCAACGGTATGCAACTGCGCGGCATGAATATGCTGTACGAGGTGATGAAGGCCGGCAACGGCACGGTCATCCTCGTGCCGTCGTCCGCGCTCGACGCCATGAACCTCGGCGGCCTGGTCAGTGTGGCGAACACGGCCAACGGGCGGTAGGGGCGTTCGGCCCTCATCCTCACCCCCTTACCCCTCTCCTTCTCCCAATCATCCAGATCGCGCGGAGCGCGATGTCGAAGAGAGAAGGAGAGGGGCGATCCGGCGTCGGACGATCCGGGCAATTTACGGTTAACCTGGCCCCGTTGTGGATCGCTCCCGACAGGATCGCCCCTTTCCCCTGGTATTGGGGGAACCTGCATCGCAGATGTCACAGAGCCGGGGGATAGGGGGCTACGGCATCGGCGCGGGCGCGGGGTGGCCGCTCTCGCGCTCCATGGTCTCGGTCGGCATCTCCGGCACACTTGCGCCGTTCGTGCCGCGCGCGGCCGGCGCGAGTGCCGTGCCAGCGGCCTCGGCGCGGCCACGGCCGCGGCGCAGCGCGGCGCAGAAGGGGCAGGCTACCCACGAATAGCTGAGCGGGCGCGAGCAGTTGGGGCAGGGCTCTTTGAGCTGCGTGGTACACGACGGGCAGACGATGTAATCGTCCAGCACGCGGCGGTGGCAGGTGGGACAGCCCTTCTGGTCCTCCAACTCCTGCAAGAGCGCCTCTTCTTCGAGCGTGCGCTCGTACGCTTCGGCGAGTGTCAGCTTCGGGCGCAGAATGAGATAGAGCCAGAGGCCGGGCAGGTTGAAGGCCAGTACCATGAACACGGAGAGGGCGTGATAGAACGGATCGCGGCTGCGGTCGCGGATGTCGCGGTAGACCCAGACCAACCCCGCCGCCCAGAGCACGACGATGTAGGTGATCAGGATCGCCGCCGCGTATTTGACCGTATCCTGCCAACTGCCGCCGGGCCACGAAACGGCGCTGGGCCAGACCATGCCGGGGACCAGGTTCGCCATGCCGCTCCTCGCTCCAGCGTTCGCGATGCCGTGTCTCGCGCGATTATAGCAGCCGCCGCGTTGACGAAACAGAAACGCTGGCCGTCAACGCCTGTATCCGTTATATCATAACAGCATGAGCAACTTCACCGAGGGACTGAACCCCCGCCAGGCCGAGGCCGTGACCGCCGTGCGCGGCCCGGTGCTGATCCTCGCCGGGCCGGGCAGCGGCAAGACGCGCGTGATCACGCATCGCATCGCCTATCTCGTGGCCGAGCGGGGCGTGAAGCCGTGGCGGATCATGGCCGTCACCTTCACCAACAAGGCCGCGCGCGAGATGCGCGAGCGCGTCGATGCGCTGCTGGGCGAGGCGGCGCACAGCCTGACGCTGGGCACTTTCCACGCGATCTGCGCCCGCATTCTGCGCGTCGACGGCGGCGCGATCGGCGTCGACCGCAACTTCTCGATCTACGACGACGGCGACCAACTCGGCCTGGTGAAGCGCATCTTCAGCGAGCTGGGCGTGGACCCGAAGCAGTTCAACCCGCGCGCCGTGCTCGGCGCGATCTCGCGCGCCAAGAACGAACTGCGCGACGCCGAGGAGTTCGCCCGCGCCGCTGGCTCCTACTTCGAGGAGGTCGTGGCGCGTGTCTACCGGCGCTATCAGGAGCGGCTGCACGCCGAAAACGCCGTCGACTTCGACGATCTGCTCACCCGCACGGTCGATCTGTTCGCGGGAAGCCCGGAGGTGCTGGCGAAGTATCAGCAGCGCTACGAGCATGTGCTGGTGGACGAGTTCCAGGACACGAACGTCGTACAGTACGTGCTGGTGCGCGATCTGGCGCGCGGCCACAACAACCTCTGCGTCGTCGGCGACCCGGACCAGTCGATCTACCGCTGGCGCTCGGCCGACATCCGCAACATCCTCAACTTCGAGCAGGACTTTCCCAACACCAAAGTCGTGTTGCTGGAGCAGAACTACCGATCCACCGGCACAATTTTGGAAGCGGCGCAGGGCGTGATCAGCGCCGCGGACGGCCGGCCAGAGAAAGGGCTGTGGACCGAAAACGAGCAGGGCCTGCCTGTCACCGTCTTCGAGGCGCAGGACGACGAGGGCGAGGCCGCCTACGTCGTGCGCGAGATCATGAACGGACTGCGCTCCGGCCAGCGGCCCGGCGACTACGCGGTGATGTATCGCACCAACGCGCAGTCGCGCGCGGTCGAAGAGGCGCTGGTGCGTTCGGGCATCCGCTACCGGCTGATCGGCGGCACGCGCTTCTACGATCGCCGCGAGGTCAAAGACCTGGTCGCCTACCTGCGCCTGATCAACAACCCGCGCGACAGCGTCAGCCTCGCCCGCGCGATCAACACGCCGCCGCGCGGCATCGGCGCCGGCACGCTCAACGAGCTGTCGGTCTGGGCGAGCGAGCTGGGCGTGCCGATGTACCACGCGCTGCAACTGCTGCTAGCGCACGACCAGGGAGCGGCCGACGGCGCGCTGGACCGCCCGCCGCCGCTCAACTCGCGCACGGCGCGGCCGCTGTTGCGCTTCATCATGCTGCTCAACGACCTGATCGAGCTGGCGCAGCGCGAGCCGGTCGCCGATCTGCTCAAGGAGCTGCTCGAACGGATCGACTACCGCCGCTTCCTGCTCGACGGCGGCGACGATGGCGAAGACCGTTGGGCCAACGCCGAGGAGTTGGTGAACCTTGCCAGCCAGTATGACGCCGAGGCGCTGGACGTGGCCCGCGACCTCGACGCCGACGACGAGGCGCCGAAAGAGGAGGTTCAGCGCACCGCGCTCGCCGCCTTCCTCGAAGACGTGGCGCTCGTCTCCGACGCCGACGAGGTCGATCAGCGCCAGGACGCGGTGACGCTGATCACATTGCACGCGGCGAAGGGGCTGGAGTTTCCGGTCGTCTTCATTCTTGGCGTCGAGGAGAACCTGCTGCCGCACGTGCGCTCGCTGGAAGACCCGGAGCAGATGCAGGAGGAACGGCGCCTCTTCTACGTCGGCATCACGCGGGCCAGAGAGCGGCTGCACCTCTCGCACGCCATGCGCCGCGCGACGTGGGGCACGTCGTCGTTCAACGACCCCTCGCGCTTCCTGCGCGACATTCCGCCGGCGGTGACAACCACGCGCAGCCGGGCCGAAGGGCATGTTGTTAACCGGGCGGCGGCGCTGCGGCGGCAGCTCAGCGCCGCGCCGACGGCTGCCATCGCTCCGGCGGCGAAGGGCCAGGCCGGGGCGGCGTTCCAGCCGGGCGACCGCGTGCGTCACGCGAAGTTCGGCGAGGGCATCGTCGTCAACGCCGCGCCGCGCGGTGAGGACTTCGAAGTCACGGTCGCGTTCAAAGGCAACTTCGGCGTGAAGAAGCTTTTGCAAAGCTTCGCGCCGCTGGAGAAGGTCGTCGCCTGAACGGCCTGCCGGCGGTCGGCGCCGTGAATCCGGCTACACTTGCACAGATGACGGGAGACGCCGCGCTGGTCGCGCTCAACGCCAGTTTGCTGAACCGGTTCGCCTCCGGTGTGCCGTTCTGGCTGCGCCCGTCGCAGGTGCAGGACTGGCTCTCCACGCACGGGCTGCGCATCCTCGTGATCATCGTCGCGCTCGGGATCGCGCAGCTGCTGGTGCGCCGGCTCGCGCCGCACGCGATTCGGCGCGCGATCTTCGTCGGCCTGCCGGAGGGCGTGCCCGGCGAGCGCGAAAAGCGGGCGCGCACGCTGAGCAGCGTCACCGTCAAAATCACCGGGCTGGTGCTGTTCTGCATCGGGCTGTTCATGGTGCTGGAAGAGTTGGGCTACAGCCTCACGCCGGTGATCACCGGCATCGGCATCAGCGGCATCGCCATCGGCCTCGGCGCGCAGGGGTTGGTCAAAGACACGATCAACGGGCTCTTCATCCTCGGCGAAAACCAGTTCCGCCAGGGCGATTACGTCACCGTTGCGGGCGTCTCCGGCACCGTGGAAGATATCAACCTGCGCCGCACGATCCTGCGCGATATCGACGGCACGGTGCACATCGTGCCGAACAGCGCGATCGTGATCGCCAGCAACCACACGCGCGACTACTCCGGCGTCAATATCCTCGTCCTGATCGCGCTGGGCGCCGACCTGGACAAGGCGCTCGCCGTGGCCGAGCAGGTGGGGAAGGATCTGGCCGCCGATCCGCGCTTTGCCGCCGATGTTGTCGAGCCGCCGTACCCGGCGCGGATCGAGTCGGTTGACGAGAAGGGCGTGACGCTGCGCGTGCTCGGCCGCGTGCGCCCGGGCCGCGCCGGCGCGGTCACGTTCGAATACCGCCGGCTGCTCAAGCAGGCGCTGGACGCCGAGGGCATCCGCTACGCGCCGGTGGCCGCCCTGGCGTGGCCGCCGCAGCCGACGCCAGATCCAGAGGCGGCCGGCACCCAGGCTGCCAGACCGGCCAACGACCAGTCGTCGCGGGACCGCTCCGCTCCGGACGGCCATCCTCCGGCGACGCGCGACAGCGCAGCAGAAGGCCGCGAACAGCCATCCTGAGGCGGCTTCAAGGAGTTCGTCACGCGTGCCCGCCGTGGTCGGCCCTCACCCCTGCCCCCTCTCCCAATCCTGGGCGAGGGGCGATCCGGCCTGAAGCGTTCCGATCGCTGAACGGTTAACCGGCAGCCGGTCGGAACGCTCAGTGCAGGATCGTCTCCTTCCCTCCAGGATTGGGGGAAGGAGACAGGAGAGGATGAGGGCCGATGGCCGCACTGCGCCCCGACGTTCCTATTCCCTAACCCCCAATCCCTAATCCCTCACCGTCACCGTACCCGCCGCGCCATCGACGGTGATCGTCTGGCCGGTCTTGATCGTGCGCGTGCCGGACTTGACGTTGACCACGGCGGGAATGCCGTACTCGCGCGCCACCTGCGAGCCGTGGCTCAGCGGCCCGCCCAGATCCACGACGAGGGCGCTGGCCGAGAAGAACAGCGGCCCCCAGGCGGCGTCGGTGACCGGGCAGACGAGCACTTCGCCGTCCTCGATCTCGGCGTCGTCGTCCGGCCGCAGGATGACGCGCGCTTTCGCGGTGACGACGCCGGGGCTGACGGGAATGCCGTGCAGCACGTTGCCCTGCTGCTCGGGCGCGGCGCTGCCCTTGATGCGCGGCGTCGGGCGACCGTCGAACCACTCCGGCAGCTCCAGATGCTGAAAGATCTCGAACTCCGCTCGGCGCAGGTCGATGTGGTACTGCAAATCCTCGACCGTGCCGCCCTGCGCCAGCGACCGCAGCTCTTCGAGGCGTACGAAGAAGGCATCGTCGGGCTGCTGCAGCAGGCCGTCGGCGGTCAGCCGCGTGGCCAGCTCGATGATGAAGCGCCGGCAGGGCCAGATGCAGCGGATCCACTGCGACTTGGTGCGCTCGCGCAGCGAGCCGAACGCCTGCGCCAGGCCAAGAATGTTGCGAAACTCGAGCCGTTGCGGCTCGCTCAGCCGCTCTTCAACCCAGGCCGTCATCTCAGCGCGAGCCTTCGCCTGGCGCTCAACGGTCAACGCCGGGTCGTGCTCCGGCCGGGCGTCGATGTAGTTCTTGATCGCCGCATAGACGTAGTTCGGATCGTCGGCCCAACGCGGCTGCTCGAACTCCATCTCGTTGAGTGTGCGATAGCCGTAGTCGTGCAGAAATTGGCGAAACTGCGCGGCGAACGCCTGCACGCCCGGTGCGCGGCTTTGGGCCAGCGCCGCGCCCACGCTCTCGGCCGGCTCTCGTGCGAAGATCGCCCGTACGTCGCCGTCGCTGACGGCCAGTCGCCCGAGCCGCCAGATCTCCATGCCGGGCTTGGCGCTTTCGACCGTACCCATGCCCGTCAGCAGCCGCGGCAGCACGCCGTCATCGCCGTCGGGCACATTGGCCTTGAGGAACTGGGTAAGCTGCTCCATCGCCGAGGAGATGGCGGGGTTGTTGTACATGTGCAGGTCGAACGAATATTCCTGCCACTGGATGCTTTCCATGATCTTCGCCCAGAGGCCGGCCTTGTCGAAGCGCGAAAGGTCGAGCGCGACCTCGCGGTGGATGTATTCATTGACGCGCGGATCGTTTTCCAGCGTCAGCGCCGGCGCCTGCTTGAGGATGCGCATGAAGCGCGGATAGGCCGTCAGCGAGAACAGCACCTGGTCGAGCGTTTTCTCCCTGGGCGCCTGGCCGGGCGCTCGCCTCTTGCCGAGGTACTGTTCGTCCACCGCGTCCGCATCGGTGCCGGGCAGCAGATCGGCGAAGGCGCGGATGAAGCCGAGCGTCAGGTGGGCGCGGCCGTAGAAGACGCCGATGCCGGCGTGGTGAAAGTCGTTGAAGTCGAGACCCATCGGTCCCAGCGTGCCGAGGTTGCGCTGGAGGTTGAAAAATCCGTGGCCGATGATCCAGCGCTGGATGTCGCTGGTCAGCGGCGTAATCACGCGCGGCAGGTCTTCGCCGACGTTGGCCGAGGTGTAGACGGTGAACTGCTCCCACACGGGCGAGTCGGACTCGGGCACCCAGGTGGCGAGATCGACGGTTTCGAGCGTGGGCAACGGCCTGGTCGTCGTCATGCTGACCTCCGGCGTTTATTCGTAGAGTTGTGGTGGGAGCCCGGTGCGGGCGGTGGTGAGGCGGAAGCGGCCTATGCGCCGAGGCGCGCGAGGAAGGGCAGCAAGGCGGCCTTGAACTCGGCCGCGCGCTCCAGCGGCGCCATGTGCGAGGCGTCGGGCAGCAGCGTCAGCTCCGAGCCTTTGATGCGCAGGTTGAGTAGCTGAGTGCTCGCCATTGAAACCGTCGTATCAAGGTCGCCGGCCACGATCAGCGTTGGGCAGGCGATCGCGGACAGGCGCTCTTCCAGTGCAGGCCTGCCGGTGTAGGTGCCGATCTGTGTGGCGATCTCGTGCGGCGTGCGGAAGAGCGTGAGCTGGCGCCGGTAGAGCTCGAGGCCGCCGGGGCCGTGGTCGAGTGAATCGGCCGAATAGACCAGCGAGAGCATCGAATCGGCGAGCTGTTCGGTGAGGCCCATCGCCGGGGCGAGCTGGGCGAAGGCGCCGTAGGCCGGACTCATCGCCGGGTCCATCGCCAGCGGCGAAACCGCCGCCAGCACGAGGCCGCGCAGCCGCTCGGGATGCTCGACCGCGAACAGCAGCGCCGCCTGCCCGCCGAGCGAATGCCCCACGACAACCGGCTGGCCGAGACCTAACGCATCGACCAGGGCGCCGAGGTCGGCGGCGAGTTGTTCGATCGTCACCGCGTCACCGTTGCGCGAACGGCCGCAGCCACGCAGGTCGCAGCAGACGACGCGCCGCCTCGTTGCCAGCTCCGCTGCCAGCGGCGCCCAGCAGTCGGCGTCCTGGTAGAGGCCGTGCAGGAAGATAACGGCCGGACCTGTTCCGGCATCGGTGTAGTGCAGCGGTGTGCCCGCAAGCTCCAGAACCGGCATGGGCGACTCCCCTCCTCCGCAAGCATATGGACAGCGTGCCACGGACGCGCCGAAACGCGCTCAGTTCATGCGTGCGGTATACATGGCATAGGCGCGCGGGCGTGTCAAGGCAGCGCCCGGCCGGTGGCCTATCCCTGATTTCGCAAGCGAAATCTGTCCCTTCCCCACAGACGCGTGATGCAAAATCGGCGGGTTTGTGGTCTGTATGCAGAAAGTGCCGGACGGCAGAGGCTGCACCTGTCACGGAGGCAGCTCTGCTCGATTCCGACACCTTCCTCACGGCCGTCTCTCCCTTCAGCGCCGCGCTGGCGCCGTTCGCGGTGCTGGATGGCACGGCCGTGCTGCTGGAACGCTGGTGGCGAGCGGGGCGGCAGCACCGGCTTGCCCCGGCCTGCGCCTTCGGCAAGGGCGGAGGGAGCGCCGCTTGTACTGGGGTTGCAAACGGCTGCTGGCGGTGACGCCGACGGGCGTGATCACCGGCTGCGTGGCCGGCCCCGCCAGTCCCGAGCAACGCTGGCTGGCCGAGGCGCGGCGCCAGAGGCGGGTGACGGCGCTGGCGCTGCCCTGGGTGGGCACCCCGCCGACGGCGGTGCGGCCAGTGACGGGCAAGCCGTATGGCGGACCCAACGGGCCGGTCTGGCCGCGGCTGGGCGTGGGGCACCGCGCGGCCCAGGGCGCCTACGCGGCCGACCGCAACGACACCGGGATGGAGTGGCAGGGGTACGGGCAGACCGGCTATGGCGCCGCGGTGGTCACGCCGGCAGCGTTTCCTCCGGCGGAGACGGCCGCGCAGCAGGCCCACGCCTCGCTGCGACAAATTGTGGAGACGGGCAACAGCCAGCCCAACGGGGACTGCGGCCTGGAATACCTGCAGGCTCGCAGTCGCTGGGGCTGCGGGCGCGGCTGGCGGCCCCTAATCTCGGCATCCTGCTCAAGCAGCGGTTGGGGCGTTCCATGCTCGCGTTTGCGACCCTCGTGACATAGCGCTGCAATGTGCATCACGCGTTTGTAGGGAAGAGGCGGATTTCGCTGAAGCGAAATCAAGGTTAGGTGCGCGGTGCTATTCGTCGTCGTACGGCGAGACTTCGCCGTCGTCGTGCTCCTGCGTCTTCTGATAGTCGAGCAGGCGCACGTCGCCGGTCGTCTCCTGGCCGTCTCCGTCCGAATCCCAGCCCTCGCCGGCCTCGATCTCTTCGAGCACTTCCTCATCCTCGTCGTCGTAGCGCACGAGGCCTTCGCGGGTGTAGGGACGGGGCGTGCCGTCCAGCCCCGACGGCGGGAACGACGGCCGGCCGACCTGGCTGGGGTGCTGATACGTCTCTTTAATGATGATGCGGGCGCCGTCGTGCGTGAGCGCGGAGATGGCCGCGGCGTACTGGTTGCCGCCGTCCATGAAACGCAGCAAGCGCAGCGCCAGGCGCGGCTCGACCTGGCCGAGCAGCTCGCCGGCCGAATTGTCGGCGAAGAGTTGGTTGCCGTCGCGGCGCAGCAGCACACGCTCACCGGCGGTCATATGTCTGGTCGCCTCGCGCTGCGGGCGTACCAATGCCGTGACGCCGGATTTGCCGGTCTCTTCGACGAAGAGCTTGGGGTCAACGTAGTCGCGTGGCGCTGCCGGCGCGGGCGATTCGTCCTGCGCCTTCTGCTGCAGCGAGGCGTAGTTCTTGCGCGCGATCTGATTGGTTGGGTCGATCTGCAGGGCGCGGCCGTACGCCTCGCGCGCGTCGCGGTAGCGGCCGATCGCCATTAAGGCGCGGCCGAGGCGGTTGAAAGCGTCGCCGTCGCGGCCGCCCGTCAGCTCGATGATCTGCTGGTTGAGCTGAACCGCCTCGTCCCAGCGGCTCTGCAAGGCAGCCTTGATCGCCTGCTCGCTGCGCTGGCGGCGCAGGCGTGCGAGTTCGTCGGTTTGATAGACCATAGCGGGTTCCTACTCTGAAACTCCGCGCATTGTATGCGCTGGTTTTCGGGCTTTCAAGCCGAAATTGAGCTACGTTCAACGGATTGTCTCACTCTTGTGAGCGCCTGCACAATCCCCTTCGGGTGCGTGGGGTTGACCGGCTCACAGCGCTGGGCTAGCATGAGTTCTTGCAGGCCAGCAGGCTGCGGGCGGCTAGCTCAGTTGGTTAGAGCGCTTCGTTCACACCGAAGAGGTCACTGGTTCGAGTCCAGTGTCGCCCACCAGCCGCCCGATTCGCCGGGCTGGCAAGCGAGCCGAAGTGGCGGAACCGGCAGACGCGCTACATTCAGGGTGTAGTGAGCTTTACGCTCGTGGGAGTTCAAATCTCCCCTTCGGCACCGGTCCTGGGTTCTGGCTTCCATCATAGATGGGGCATCGCACGGAGACGTGCGCTCGTAGCTCAGTCGGATAGAGCGTCAGGTTGCGGACCTGAAGGTCGTGGGTTCGAGTCCCGCCGAGCGCGCCGCAGCAGGCAGACCCAGCACCCAGTACGGCGGCCGGCTGGCCGCCGTTTCTGATCGCGCCCAGATCTTCCCGGAGGCCAGCCGATGAATGTCGAGTCGCCGCTGCCGGGCGAGCCGGGCGAGCGCTATCTCTCGCCCGGCGAGGTGGCAGGCCGCCTCTTGATTCGCCTCGAGAGCGTGATCGGCCTGATCACGGCAGGCCGGCTGCGCGCCGAGCCGGGCGGGCGCACGGGCTACCGCGTGCCCGAAAGCGCCCTCGCGGAGTTCCGCCAGACCGCCTACCGCCGCGAGGCCTTTCCCGGCGTGGACCACGGCCTGCACGCCTGGCCCACCGACGCGCCGCAATCGAGCAACCTGCCCGTGCCTGCCCAAAACGCCGCCGAGAACGCGGCGCTGGCCCCGCGCTGGCCCTTCCCGCACGCGTAGAGCCGGCGCGTTGCACCTGCGGATCGCACGAGCAAGCCTGGCCGGCTACCTCGCTCAGGGCGAGCCGGACTGCCCGCAGTGCCGGCTCGATCTCGGCGCGGAGCATGCTGGCCGCCAGTTGGGCAAATCGTTTGCACCGCGTCCGCACTCGGCCGGCTCAAGTCGATCAGCGGGCCTTGGAACGGCGGACGAGCGCCGATCAGATACGTCCTAACCGGGTTTACCTGCCAGGAACAGCAGCACAGCCGACTGCGCCGCACCGGTGCGGGCGTTGCGGAAGCGGTCGAGCACCGTAGCGGGAGCGAAGCCGGCAGCAGCGACAGCGGCCAGAAGGTCCCCTTCTGGTTCAGCGCCGCCGATTCAGCGAAACCAGTCGTCCAGGCTGTGCCCTTCGTCCGGCGGCAGCGGACTGGTGAGAATAATCTCGGCCGCGACCAGCCGGCCGCCCGGCTTCAGCACCCGGAAGGCCTCGCTGAGCAGCATCGCCTTGTCGGGATTGAGGTTGAAGATGCCGTTGACGATGACCGCGTCGGCGCTGGCATTCGCCGGTGGCAGGCAGTGACCGTCGCTCAGCCGTGCCTCGACCCAGGGCATGGCGGCTGCCGTGAACGACCGTTGGGCGCGGGCGATCATCGCCGGCGCGAAATCGATGCCGATCACGCGGCCGCCCGGCCCAACCCGTGTCCCGGCGAAGAGGCTGTCCAGTCCGGCGCCGCAGCCCAGGTCGACGACCGTTTCGCCCGCGGCCAGCCCGGCGTGCGGCACCGGACAGGCGACGCCGGCGAAGGCGTCCGCGGCCTCACGTGGCAGGCCGGCCAGCAGATCGGCTGGATAGCCCACCGCCTCCGCGAACTCCCGCCCGACGGGAAAGGTGAAGTCCTGGCTCGGGTTGGCCGCGACTTGGCCGTAGCGATCGCGGACCGCCGCTTCGACTGCTTCAGCCGTCAGGCCACCGGGAAGCCGTGGCATCTGATCGTCGCCTCCTCGCACTTTGCAGATGGACAGATGCAGTCAAATCCAGCTCGCGACCCCGCTCTGGACATGGAACGGCGTCTGACGGCCGGTTTTGCTACCATGTCTTAGCCGGGCTTGCGGGCGCGAAACGTCACCCCGCGGGTCTCGAACTCGCGGGCGTCGGACTCGTGGGGCGAACCGGAAAAGACATCGATGAACTCGCCGAGTTCAACGTCGACAAAGCCCGCCTCGCGCACCACGGCCGTGTACTCCTCGACGAGGAGCGCGCCGGCGATTCAGCCGGTCCAGAGGTCGATCTCCGCGCGGGCTTCGTCTGGGACGGGAAGCTGCACCATCACGTCGGCGATCTGCAGGCGGCCTCCGGGCTTGAGCACGCGCAGCAGCTCGCGGTAGACGGCGGCCTTGTCCGGGCAGAGGTTGATCACGCCGTTACTGATGACCACGTCGGTGGAAGCGTCCGTCAGCGGGAGCTGTTCCGCTCGCCCCTCGCGAAACTCCAACCAGGTCAGCCCCGCGTCTGCCGCTGCTGCGCGCGCGACCGCCAGCATGGCCGGCGTCATATCGACCCCGATCACGCGGCCCCGCAGGCCGACCTGACGAGCCGCGTGTTGCGCGTCGAAGCCGGCGCCCGAGCCGACATCCAGCACCACGGCGCCGGCGGGCAGTGGACCGAGCGCAAACGGATTGCCGACGCCGGCGAAGCGTTCGACAGCCGCCCGCGGCACGGCGGCGATCCACGCCTCCGGGTACGCGAGCATCTGCGCCAGCGGCCGGCCCGTATGAAAATGGAACCCGCGCTCGGGGGCCGTTGCGACCTCGGTGTACTTTGCCTGCACGGCGCAGGCGAGCGCCTCGGTATCCAGAGCTGGCACAACCATGGCAGTGGCCTTTCACCGCGGCCCCTTCTCGCTGGAGCACTTCCAGCCAACCACAGCGCTATCATGCGTGGTAGGGCGTTTGAGGCATCAAAGGCATGAGGCATGGCGCATGACTGAGCTGACACTGCGTCAGTTGGAGATGTTCTGCACGGTTGCCCGACTGGGGAGCTTTACGCGGGCGGCAGAGGCAGGCAACGTCGGGCAGCCGGCGGTATCCCAGCATGTCGCGGCGCTAGAGCGGCTGTTGGGTGTGCCCCTCGTCGTCCGCGTCGGCCGGGGCGTACGCCTGACGGAGGCCGGGCAACTGGTTGCCGACTACGGTGCGCGCATCGTGCGCCTCACGCAGCAGCTTCACGAAGGTATCGGCGGTCTGAAGGGACTGGCGACCGGGCGGCTGGTGGTGGGCGCCGGCCAGACGCCGGGCGACTACATCCTGCCGGCGATGCTCGGCGCGTTTCAACGGCAATACCCGGGCATCAGCATTGAGCTGGAGATCGCCGACACCCGCCGCGTGGTTGAATGGCTCCTGCGGCATACGTACGATCTCGGCTTCATCGGCGACCGGGTTGAGCATCCCGATCTGGCGCTCGAACCGTTCGTCGAAGACCGCGTCGTGCTCTTCACCGCGCCACGGCATCCGTTGACGCGGCGGCGCGAAGTCGCTCTGGCCGAAGTCATCGCGGCCGGGCTGATCGTACGCGAGCCCGGAAGTGCCACGCGCGCGACCGGCGAACGGGCGCTGCGCGCCGCCGGCCTTGAGCCGCGGTTTGCGATGGAGCTGGGGAGTAACGAGGCGGTCAAGCGTGCGGTTCTGGCCGGCCTCGGCGTCGGCCTGCTGTCGCGCTACGCGCTGGAGGTCGAAGCACGGGCAGGGTTGCTCAGCGTGCTGCCCGTGCCGGCCTTCGAGGGGCGGCGGTGGCTCTACATCGCACGCAATCGCGAGGCGCCGCTTACCAGCGCACAGGTCGCCTTCCTGACGATGGCCCGACAGCTAGCCGCCGGAACATCCGCTCGCCGCTGACGATCCGCGGCGCCGCATGGCGCTGAACGCGCCTCTGAGCCGTGAGGCCGGTTGACCGCGCTGCTGCAGCCAATCTGACAGCGGCGGCCGGATGTGGCATAAGGCGGTTGACGCCGGTGCCGCACCCGTGCTGTAATTAACCAGACGGTTGAATGCAGATGTCGCCTGATCGCCTCACCAGCACGTTATCGGCCCTCGCCGATCCCACGCGCCGCGCGATCCTGACGCGGCTCGCGTCCGGGGAAGCGACGGTCTCGGAGCTTGCCGCGCCGTTTGCGATGAGCCTGCCCGCCGTCTCCAAGCATATCAAGGTGCTGCAGCGCGCCGGGCTCATCGAGCAAGGCCGTCAGGCGCAGTGGCGGCCCTGCCGGCTCCAGGCAGGCCCGCTCCAGGACGTCGCCGCCTGGGTGGAGCAGTACCGCCGCTTTTGGGAGGAAACCTTCGACCGCCTGGACGACTACCTGCGTGACCTGCAAACACAGGAGAAGGATCATGGCCGCAGAACGACGTAGCACCGATACCGCCTCCGAGTCGACGCCCGCGGCGGTGCGGGAGCTGGTCATTGAGCGCAGCTTCGACGCGCCGCGTGAGCTCGTGTTCAAGGCCTGGACGGAGCCCGAGCGCCTTATGCGCTGGTGGGGGCCGAAAGGCTTCACGACGCTGAACTGCACGATCGATCTTCGTCCTGGGGGCGTCATGCACTTCTGCATGCGATCGCCCGACGGCCAGGACATCTGGTGCAAGGGCGTCTATCAGGAAATCGTTGCGCCCGAGCGCATCGTCTGCACCAGTTGCTTTTCGGATGCGGAGGGCAATCTGGTTCAGCCGACGCACTACGGCCTGAGCGCCGACTGGCCGGCAGAGACGCTGATGTCGGTGACGTTCGACGAGCAGGACGGCAAGACGAAGCTCACCTTGCGGCAGGCCGGCGTCCCGATGACTCCGGAGCGCAGCGGGGCCGTGCAGGGCTGGACCGAATCCTTCGACCGCCTCGCCGCATACGTGGCAGCAGAAGCGCCCGCATGAGGGACGATCGGGGCCGAGCAACGAAAGCGCAAGAGAGCGGACACTAAACAGCGGAAACAGTGGGAACAGTAGAGGAAGCGCCATGCGGAAAGTTGTTGTATCCGAGTTCGTGACACTGGACGGTGTGATGGAAGATCCGGGCGGCGGCGAAAAGTTCGAGCACGGCGGTTGGAGCTTCAAATTCTGGAGCGACGAAGCGGCGAAGTTCAAGTTCGATGAACTGTTTGCGAGCGACGCTTTGCTGCTGGGACGGGTGACGTACCAGGGCTTCGCCGCCGCCTGGCCCTCCATGAAGGATGAGTTCGCCGATCGAATGAACAGCCTGCCCAAGTACGTTGTTTCGACGACCTTGAACGAGGTTGAGTGGAACAACTCAAGGCTGATCAAGGGAAATGTTGCGGAAGAGGTGTCAAAGCTGAAGCAGCAGCCCGGCCAGGACATTCTGGTCGGCGGCAGCCGCACGCTTGTGCAGACGCTGATGCAGCACGACCTGATCGATGAGTATCGGCTCATGGTCCATCCTGTTGTCCTGGGGAGCGGTAAGCGGCTCTTCGGCGACGGGGCCGCTGCAAAGACCCTGCGGCTTGGAGACACAAAGACGTACAGCTCGGGCGTCGTTGTTCTCACCTATGAGCCTGGCAAAAGCGAGCCTGAATGACAGCGCGTAGCGCACGCTCGGGCGGCCGGCTGAGACGGGATGGCGGGAACAGCCTGAGTCTCGCACCACGGGCGTCTGCAAGACAGGAGCAGAGACGCGGCGCTCCAGAATCGGAGCGCCGTGATCTGCCGCGGCCCGATCGGGGTGCGGATGGGAAAGGCGATGCGTGATGGCGATGCACGATCCGGTTGCCGAGTTGCACCCGGACTTCAGCGGCGACGGTGCGGCTGCGACGGCGTGGGCCGAGGCGCGCGGGCTGCTTGAGCAGGCCGAGGTGTTCTGGCTGGCGACGGTGCGTCCCGACGGACGCCCGCACGTCACACCGCTGTTTTCCGTCTGGCTGGATGACACCCTGTACTTCTGCACAGGCCGGGATGAACGCAAGGCGAAAAACCTCGCGCACAACGCACACTGCGTCCTCACGACCGGCTGTAACACCATCCAGGGGCTCGACCTTGTGGTTGAAGGCGACGCTGCAAAGGTGAGCGACGAGGCAACGCTCCAGCGCGTGGCCGACGCCTACGCTGCGAAGTACGGCTGGCATTATTCGGTGCGCGACGGTGCTTTTCATGGCGACGACGGCAACACCGCCGAGCTGTACGCCGTCACGCCGGTGAAGGCCTTCGGCTTCGGCAAGGGCGATTCGTTCAGCCAAACCCGCTGGCGCTTCTAGCGGGAGTTGCTGAGAAAGCGCAAGCGGATCGCGCTGCCGCCGCCCGCGCCATCGGCTGGGCGGCGCGGAGGTCTTGATGGCGGCCATGGGCTGGCGCAGCGCGAAGCAGCGGCCGGCGAAATCGCCGCCTCGCGGGCTGCTGCTTCGGCGTGGCCACGCACGGAAATGAACGAAAGCGGTGCAATGAACCAGGACTCCAGATGAAACGGGGTGGAGTGAGCAGGCGATGAGCAGCGGAGGCTTGTCCAAAGCGCGGCTGGACCGCATGCACGCCGTGCTGGCCGGTTATGCCGAGCGCGGCGAACTTCCCGGCCTCGTCGCGCTGGTCAGCCGGCGCGGCGAGGCGCACGTCGATGCGATCGGCATGAAGACGGCCGGCGGCAGCGAGCCGATGCGGCGCGACACGATCTTCCGCATCAGCTCGATGACCAAGCCGATCGTGGCCGCGGCAACCATGATCCTCGTGGAGGAATGCCGGCTGCGGCTGGACGAGCCGGTGGATCGGCTGCTGCCCGAGCTGGCCGGCCGCACGGTGCTGAAACGGCTCGACGGGCCGCTCGACGAGACCGTGCCCGCCAACCGGCCGATCAGCGTGCGTGACCTGCTGACCTTCCGCATGGGCTTCGGCCAGATGCTGGCGCCGCCCGATGCGTATCCGATCCTCAAGGCCGCGAGCGATCTGCAGATCGGCATGGGGCCGCCGACTCCGTCGGCCATGCCCGCGCCGGACGAGTGGCTGCGCCGCCTGGGCACGCTGCCGCTGATGCACCAGCCGGGCGAGCGCTGGCTGTACAACACCGGGTCCGACGTGCTGGGCGTGCTGATCGCGCGGGCCGCGGGCCAGCCGCTGGAGACGTTCTTGCGCGAACGTATCTTTGAGCCACTCGGCATGCAGGACACCGGCTTCAGCGTGCCGGCGGAGAACATCAACCGACTGGCGACCAGCTATTGGACCAATGCTGAAACGGGGGCGCTCGAACTCTACGACGAGGCCGCAGGCGGCCAATGGAGCCGTCCGCCCGCCTTCCCCTCCGGCGCCGGGGGACTGGTCGCGACGATCGACGACTACCTAGTGGGTCACTTGCCTCGCTGTTAGCCATTAGGCACAGCTTTGGTTCCGGCTC
>CALFMN010000176.1 GCA_937879875.1 uncultured Chloroflexota bacterium
CTGCCGGTACGCGTGCTGGTACGCCTCAGCGGTGCGCTCGACGATCTCCGGCGGCAGATCGGGCGGCGGCGGCTCTTTGTTCCAGCCGCTCGCACTCAGCCAGTCGCGCAGCACCTGTTTGTCGAAGCTGGGCTGCGACCGCCCGGGACGGTAGCCCGCCAGCGGCCAGAAGCGGCTGGAGTCCGGCGTCAGCGCCTCGTCGATCAGGCACAGTTCGCCGTCGATGTCGCCGAACTCGAACTTGGTGTCGGCCAGGATCAGGCCGCGCTGGCGGGCGTATTCAGCCACGAAGCGATAGGCCGCCAGGCTGCGCAGGCGGATCACGTTGGCCGCGTCCTGGCCGACGAGCTGCACGAACTCGGCGTAGCTGATATTGCGGTCGTGGCCGTGCTCCGCTTTGGTCGACGGCGTAAAGATCGGGTCGGGCAGCGCCTGGCTCTCCTCGAGACCGGGCATCAAGCGAATGCCGCAGACCTGTCCGCGCTGCTGATACTCCGCCCAGCCGGAGCCGGCGAGATAGCCGCGCACGATGCACTCCGCGTTCACGCGCTCGGCCTTGCGCACGATCAGCGAGCGACCCGCGAGCGCCGGCGGCAGTGCAAACGGCAGCTCGTCCTCGGGTGCGCCCGTGGCGACGCGGAGAAAATGGGTCGGCACGACCGCATCGAGCTTATCGAACCAGAAGGCTGAGAGCCGGCTGAGCAGCTCGCCCTTGCCGGGAATGCCCTGCGCCATGACCACGTCGAACGCCGAGACGCGGTCGGTCGCCACCATCAGCAGCCGATCGCCCAGGTCGAACGTATCGCGCACCTTGCCGCGATGGACGGGCTCCATGCCGGGAATCTCGGCCTGCATCAGCACGGCGGTCATCGCTCCTCCGGTATCCGGCTAGCTGGCCAGTGAGCTGGGCGGCTGCGCGGTCGCGCCTTTGCGCTGCAGCACGTCGAGATAGAGCAGCGTGCGCGCGATCGCGGCGAACGGCGCAACCAGCCAGGCCGCCACGAAGATGACCGCGGCGCTGACCAGCGTATCGGCGCCGTCGAAGGCGCGTTGCAGGCCGGCCTGCGGTGCGAGCGTCAGCGCGCCGATCGCCACGACAATGCCGAAGACGCGCCACCAGCTACCGGAAACCAGCGCCGCGCTCCTGGTAAGGCTCGCGGCGCCGCCGCGCCGTTCAGCGAACAGCGCCGGCATCGCCAGGGACCAACGCACGTACAGAAACACGGCCACCGGCACGAGCAGCACCGTCAGTGCCGTCACCGCGACGCGCACACCGATCAGCAGGCTCACGACGATCGCGGCTCCGGCCAACGGCCGCCAGCAGACGAGCGCCGCCCTGACGCCGCAGGACCTGCGCTGCAGCGCGGCGAGTGCCGCCGGCACAAGGAAGGAGTCGCCGAACGCATCGGACCCGATGCTGAGAATCGAGAAACCGATGATCGTCAGCGCCGTCAGCGCCAGCGTGCCGCCGCTGATCCTGGCGTCGGACGAGGTCTTGCTGCTGATGCCGAGCGCATCGAAGAGGGCAACGTTGCCGAGCGACAGCGCCAGCACGAACGCGGCCTTCGGCAGCGCCAGGACGAGAAACGTGAGCGGATCATGCATATACAACTGGAACGCCGCCGACACGATGTCCGGCAGCGTCAGCGGTCGTTGCAGCCTGGCCGCACTCACGCCGGCACACCTGGCAGCAGCCCGAGTCGCTCGAACGCCGTGTCGATATGCTTGACGTAATAACCGTAGTCGAAGAGCCGGTCCAACTCATCCCGCGAAAGGCGCGCCGCAACCTCGGGGTCGGCTGCCAGCAGTTCCTTCAGCGGCCGGCGTTCCTGCCACGCCGCCATGCTGTTGCGCTGCACGATTGTGTACGCCGCTTCGCGCAGCATGCCTTTCTCCACCAGCGCGAGCAGGATCTGCGGCGAAAAGGTGAGGCCCTGCGTCAGCTCGACGTTCGCGCGCATGCGCTCCGGATACACCTGCAGGCCCTCGATGATGCCGGTGAAAAGGTGCAGGGCGTAGTCGAGCAGGCCGCAGCCATCGGGCAGGATGATGCGCTCGGCCGACGAATGCGAGATGTCGCGCTCGTGCCAGAGCGCCACGTTCTCCGTGGCCGTCACCATGTAGCCGCGCAGCACCCGCGCCAGTCCGCAGACGCGCTCCGCCTTCTCCGGGTTGCGCTTGTGCGGCATCGAGCTGGAGCCGGTCTGCCCGGCGACGAACGGTTCCTCCGCTTCGAGCAGCTCCGTGCGTTGCAGGGCGCGGATCTCGGTGGCGAACTTCTCGAGCGACGCGCCGATCAGCGCAAGCGTCATCACGTACTGCGCGTGGCGGTCGCGCTGGATAATCTGGTTGGAGACGGGCGCGACCTCGAGGCCGAGCGCCGCGCAGGTCAGCTCCTCGACGCGCGGCGGCACCGAGGCGTGCGTGCCGACCGGGCCGCTGATCTTGCCGACCGCGATCACGCGCCGCGCCTGCTGCAGCCGGGTGATGTTGCGGCGCGTTTCGTCGGTCCACAGCGCCAGCTTCAGGCCGAAGGTCAGCGGCTCGGCGTGGACGCCGTGCGTGCGGCCCATCATCAGCGTGTCTTTGAACTCGATCGCGCGCCGGCCAAGCACCGCTTCGAGCCGCGCCAACTCGTCCAGCAACAGATCGGCGGCGGCGATGAGTTGCAGGCTGGTGGCCGTGTCCATCACATCGGACGACGTCAGGCCATGATGCACCCAGCGGCTTTCGGGGCCGAGGCTGTCCGCCACGGAGCGCAGGAAGGCCGTCATGTCGTGGTGCGTCTCCGCCTGGTAGCGGTTGACGACCTCCTCGTCTACCGTGGCACGCTGCACCGCTTCGGCGTCCTCGCGCGGAATCTCGCCCAACTCCGCCCAGGCGCGCACGGCGGCCTTCTCCACCGCCAGCCACTGCTCCAGCTTGCTTTTCTCCGACCAGATGCGGCGCATCTTCGGCCGGGCGTAGCGCTCGATCACGCGTCCACTCTTTCGATCGGCGCCGCTGCGCCGCCGTCACAGATACTCATGCCGCACCGGCGAAAAGACATCGATGGCGACGGCATCTTCGAGGGCGGTGACCACGTGCGGCACACCGCCCGGCACCAACCAGCTATCGCCGGGGCCGAGAATCCGCTGCTCGTCGCCGATCACAAAACGCACGCGCCCGCTGACCAAATAGCCGATCTGCTCATGCGGATGCGCGTGCTCAGGCACAACCGCGCCGGCCGCGATGCAGACCTCGACCAGCGTGGCGTTGACGCCGCTGTTCAGCGTGCGGCGCGAAATACCGGGGAACATCTCCACGGGCCGGACGCTCTCCCGCGCGGTCAGCATCGTTTCCCTCCAGCCGGTTGAAGCCCCGCGAGGAGCCACGAAATTACAACCCCATGTGCCGTGTGCCCTGCGCTTAGAGGCCGCGCAGACCGATGTCGCCACGATACTGCGCCCCGGTGAAGTGAATGCGGTCAATATTGGCGTAGACGCGCTCCCGCGCCGCCGCGATCGTCGCACCGCGCCCCACCAGCGTCAACACGCGCCCGCCCGCCGTCAGCACGCGTCCACCCTCGCTGACCGTGCCGGCGTGGAACACGAGCATGTCGTCGTCCAGCTCGTCGAGGCCATCCACCGGCAGGCCGGTCGCGTACGCACCTGGGTAGCCGCCGGAAGCGATGACCACACCCACGCAGGCGGCGGCGTCCCATTCAAGCGCCGCTTCGGATAGGTCGCCTCTGGCGGCGCCGAGTAAGAGCGGCAAGAGATCGGACGCAAGCCGCGGCAGCAGCACCTGCGTCTCCGGATCGCCGAAGCGGCAGTTGAACTCGATCACGCGCGGCCCGCCGTCGGTCAGCATCAGGCCGGGGTACAACGTGCCGCGGAAGGGCCGGCCGGCGTCTGCGAGGGCGCTGACGGCCGGCTGGCTGATGCCCGCGAGGAGCTGCTGCGCCAACGCGTCGCTCACAAACGGCGGCGGGGAGAAGGCGCCCATGCCGCCCGTATTCGGGCCGCGATCGCCGTCGAAGATGCGCTTGTGATCACAGGCGAAGGGCATCGGCAGCGCCCGCGTGCCGTCGCTGAAGACGTGGGCGCTGACCTCGACCCCGGTCAGCCGCTCCTCCAGCAGCAGGCGCCGGCCGGCCTCGCCGAATGCGCCGTCGGTCATCGCGGCGTCGATCGCGGCAAGCGCTTCGCTTTGGCTCTCTGCGACGACGACCCCCTTGCCCGCTGCCAGTCCGTCGGCCTTCACGACCGGCGGCCTGTCGCTTGCCAACGCGAAGCGGCGCGCCGCCGCGACATCCTCGAAGGCGGACGCCGCGGCGGTGGGAATGCCGGCACGGCGCATCAACTGCTTCGCCCAGACCTTGCTCGACTCGATTTCGGCGGCGGCGCGCGTCGGGCCGTACACGAGCAGACCGCGCGCCAGCAGATAGTCCGCGAGGCCGGCGGCCAGCGGCGCCTCCGGGCCGATCACGACCAACTCGACGCGATGCTCGACCGCGGCCGCGTGGAGTCCCGCGAAATCCATCTCGCCCGCCGGCAGGTTCTGAGCGATCACGCTCGTCCCCGCGTTGCCGGGCGCGACGAAGAGATCGGTGAGCAGCGGGCTCTGGCGCAGTTTCCAGGCCAGCACGTGCTCGCGGGCGCCGCCCCCGACGATCAGCACGTTCATGGACGGCAGACCTCCGCTACGCCGCAAGCGGCTTGGGTTAGCTGCTTCGGCACAGCCCAAACCGCGCATCGCCGAGCGCGACGGTCATTCCCACTCGATCGTGCCCGGCGGCTTGCTGGTGATGTCGTAGACGACGCGGTTGACGCCGCGCACCTCGTTGGTGATGCGCGAGGAGATGCGGGCGAGCACGTCGAAGGGCAGCCGCGCCCAGTCCGCCGTCATCGCATCGTCGGCGGTAACGGCGCGAATGGCGAGTGCATAGCCGTAGGTGCGGAAGTCGCCCTGCACGCCGACCGTGTGCGTATCGGTGAGCACGGCGAACGCCTGCCAGAGGCTCTCATACAGCCCGGCGGCGCGCACTTCGTCCATCACGATCGCATCGGCCTGGCGCAGCACGTCGAGCTTCTGCCGTGTGACCTCGCCGATCACGCGGATGGCGAGGCCGGGGCCTGGGAACGGCTGGCGGTGGACCATCTCGGGCGGCAGCCCGAGCTCAAGGCCCACCCGCCGCACCTCGTCTTTGAACAGAAAGCGCAGCGGCTCGACCAACTCGAGCTGCATCTCCGGCGGCAGACCGCCGACGTTGTGGTGCGTCTTGATCTTGGCCGTAGCGCCGTGTCCGGTCGAGGCGCTTTCGACCACATCGGGATAGGTCGTGCCCTGGGCGATGAAGTCGATCCGGCCGAGTTTTGCCGCTTCGTCTTCGAAGACGTGAATGAAGGTATTGCCGATCGCGCGCCGCTTCGCCTCCGGCTCGACCACGCCGTCGAGGCGGTCGAGGAAGCGATCGGCGGCGTCGACGTGCACCAGCGGAATTTGCATGTGACGCCGGAACGTCTCCACGACCTGCGCGGCCTCGCTCTGCCGCAACAGGCCGTTGTCGACGAAGATGCAGACGAGCTGATCGCCGACCGCGCGGTGGATCAGCGCCGCCGCCACGGCCGAATCGACGCCGCCGGAGAGGGCGCAGATTACGCGCCCGCCGGCGACCTGTTCCCGGATGGCGCCGACGCTCTGCTCGATGAAGCTGCCGGGCGTCCAGATCGGCTCGCAGCGGCAGATGCGCAGCAGGAAGTTCTCCAGGATCTGCTTGCCCGCCGGCGTATGCACCACTTCGGGATGGAACTGCAAGCCGACGTAGCCGGCGCCGTTGCCCATCGCCGCGATCGGCGAGTTGACGGACGTGCCGATCGGTGCGAACCCGTGCGGCAGCCGCGTGATGCGGTCGCCGTGGCTCATCCAGACCAGCAAGGCGCTGTTCAGACCGGCGAAGATGGGCGAAGCGTCGGGCAGCGGCTGCACGGTTGCCGTACCGTATTCGCGGGCGCTGCCCGGCGCAACCTCGCCGCCCAACTGGTGGGCGAGCAACTGCATGCCGTAGCAGATGCCGAGCACCGGCAGCCCCGAGGCGAAGACGTGATCGGGGATCAGCGGCGCATCGGCGTCGTAGACGCTCGCCGGACCGCCGGAAAGAATGAAGCCCTTCGGCCGCAGCGCGGCGACGCGCGCCGCCGGGGCGTCGTGCGGCAGCAGCTCGCAGTAGACGCCGCACTCGCGCACGCGGCGGGCGATCAGCATACTGTACTGCGAGCCGAAATCGAGAATGACGACCGTATCGGCGCTGGTTGTACTGCCGGTGGACCCGTGCATCGCCGCCTGGCCGGTTGCGACTGCGCCCGCACGCTGATGCATCGTCGGCGTTCTCCTGCTGGGCCGCTGAATCAGATACCGCCGGTTCACGATGTAGATACCGTAACAGCCGCCGGCTGCCCGGTCAAGGGAGGAACGATCAACCGCTGAGATGCTTACTCAGTTGTTGGGGGCGCACCAGATCGCCCATGCCGCCGATTTGTTGCTTCGTGGCGCGGTGGTCGCCATTCCTACGGACACCGTGTACGGCGTGGCGGCCGATGCCGGCAGCCCCGCAGCGATCGCGCGGCTGTTCGAAGCCAAGCGCCGCCCGCTGGACAAAGCGATACCGTTGCTGCTGGCCGAGCCGGACGGTCTGGATCTCGTGGGCGAGCGCATCGCCGATGCTGCGCGACTGCTTGCGCGACGCTTCTGGCCTGGCGCGCTGACGATCATCGTCCCGCGCCAGCGAACGCGACCCGATGACCTGCCCACGGTCGCCCTGCGCATGCCCGACCACGAGCTGGCGCGTGAACTGATCCGGCTGGCGGGCGGCACGCTGGCGGTGACGAGCGCCAATATCTCCGGCGCGCCGCCGGCGACCACCGCGGCCGAAGTCGTGCGGCAACTCGACGGCCGCATCGCCGCCGTGCTCGACGGCGGGCGGTGCAGCGGCGGCGTTGCCTCGACGATCGTCGATACGAGCGTCGAACCGCCGCGCGTCCTGCGTCTCGGCGCCGTCACGGTCGAGGCGCTGCGCACGGTCGTACCTGGCCTGGCCACGGGCGCGGGTTAGACCGCGACCAGGGCACCGCCGTGTGCGGCAGCCCCACGTTGAGGCGTGGGGGCCGTCTGCCCGCTACGCGCCGACCAGCTCGCGACGCGGTATGTGCGGGTACTCGCGCGGGACCAGGCGCACGGCGCCGCGTGTCATGGGTCGTAAAACACGGCAGGCGCGTCGTCGGGCGCGGAGGTAGGTGAGGCCCGTCGGGTCGGCCTGCTCGCCGGCGAACTGGCGCTCGTCGTAGAGGCTGCCGCTCTGGGCAAGCACGTTGCCGTAGACGTCGTACTGATAGCTGACCGCGTTGGCCCCGCTGCTCGTCACTTCTGCGAGGACGGAGCCGAGGCCGTCGCTGAGGTAATAGTACGTCGTGCCGTCGCCGTGAACGTGCGCATAGAGCCCCGTGGCCCCGTACAGGTACTGGTCGCCGCTGTCGTCCAGGATTTGGCCATTGCCGGCCGTATCCCAGGTGTAGCTGCTGGTGCTGTTGTCGTTGGAGTCGTGGCGCGAGAGGCGGAAGCCGTCGCCGTTGAAGGTGTTGGTGGTGGTGTCGCCGCTCTGCGTGGCGCTGGTCAGCTGGTTGAGCGCGTTCCAGCTAAAGGTCGCGCCCACGCCCTTGTTCGCCTGGTTGCCGTTGGCATCGTAGGCGTAGCCCGTGGTCTGCGTGCCACCCGTGCAGCCCGCCGCCGTGCGCACGCTGGTCAGCCGGTTGAGAATGTCCAGGCAGTAGTACTCGCTGCCGGCGCTGCCGCTGGGCAGGTAGCTGCCGGAAAGCGTCTTGCTCGTCCGATTGCCGGCGGGGTCCAGCAGGTAGCTGGCGGCGGCGATCGTGACGCCGGTGCTGGCCGGGAAGGTGACGCCGGTGAGCCGGTTGGCGCTGTCGTAGCCGTAGCTGATCGCGTTCTGGCTCCAGTCGGTGACGCTCGTCAGGCGGTTGGCGGCGTCGTAGGCGTAGGTCAGCGGCCGGGCGCCGTTGGGATA
>CALFMN010000177.1 GCA_937879875.1 uncultured Chloroflexota bacterium
CGCCGTGCCCCCACTGTTACACAATCTGGGTAACGATGAGCCCACAGGGGAGGGGACAGCCGAGCCTTTAGGCGAGGCAAGGGTAGGTGACGGCTTGCTATGATGGCGGGCAGAACCTTCGCCCACATCCCCATCCGATCGAACAGAGGTATGCCATGACCACCACCGTGCAGACCGACGAGCTGGCCCGCGCCGATTTGGAGCACCTGATCCACCCGCTCTACCATCCCACGGCGCACGAGGGCGCGGTGATTTTTGAACGCGGCGAGGGCGTCTGGCTGTGGGACACGAACGGCAAGCGCTACCTGGACGGCCTCTCGTGCCTCTGGAACGTGAACATCGGCCACGGGCGCAAAGAGGTGGCCGAGGCGGCGCGCGAGCAGATGAGCACGCTCGCCTTCGCCAACGGCTACACCGGCTTCTCCAATATTCCCGCGATCCGGCTGGCCGAGCGGCTGGCGAAGCTCGCGCCGGGCGACCTGAACGCGGTCTTCTTCACCAGCGGCGGCGGCGAGTCGAACGAGTCGGCCTTCAAGATGGCCCGCTTCCTCTGGAATGTGCAGGGCAAGCCGGAGAAGCTCAAAGTCATCGCCCGCTTCGACGCCTACCACGGCGTGACGACGGCGGCGATGGCGGCCACGGGCATGGCTCCTTACTGGGAGCGCTTCGGCCCGCCGGCGCCTGGCTTCCTGCACGCCGCCGCGCCCAACCCATACCGCCTCGGCAACTCGCCCGAGGAGACGGCGAAGCTCGCGCTCGACTCGATCGAGGAGATCGTCGCACGCGAAGGCGCGGACACGATCGCGGCGATCATCGCCGAGCCGATCCAGGGCGCCGGCGGCGTGATCATCCCGCCCGACGCCTACATGCGCGGCCTGCGGGCGCTCTGCGACCGGCATCAGATCTACCTGATCGCGGACGAAGTGATCACGGGCTTCGGCCGCACCGGGACGTGGTTCGGCATGGAGCAGTTCGGCGTGCAGGCCGACATGATGGCGTTCGCCAAGGGCGTCACCAGCGGCTACCAGCAGCTCGGCGGGCTGATGGTTTCCGAGCGCATCCAGGCAGTGCTGGCCGCGCAGCCACCGGACGTGAAATGGATGCACGCCTACACCTACTCCGCGCATCCGACCGCCTGCGCCGTGGCGATGGCGAACCTCGACATCATCGAGCGCGACGGCCTGGTGCGGCGCAGCGCGCAGATGGGCGAGAGGCTGCTGGCGCGTCTGGAAGAGCTGCGCGAGCTGCCCAACGTGGGCGACGTGCGCGGCATCGGCCTGCTCACGCGCGTCGAGCTGGTGGAAGACGTGAAGACGAAGCAAGCCCTCCCTGCCGCCGCCAAAGTCGGCGACCGCGTGATCGCCGCGGCGCGCGAGCGTGGCCTCGTCACACGCAACCGCGGTGACGTAATCGCGCTGGCGCCGCCACTCTGCATCAACGAAGACGAGATCGACTTCGCCGTCTCCACGCTGCGCGATGCGATTCGCGAGATTACGAGGGCGTAGGGCGTAGGGGCGCATGGCATGCGCCCTTCGCGGCGCAGCCGCGACTCGCACGCTGCGACGCAAGCCGCACACCGGACGAGGTCTCCCCATGCGATCCGGTCGCCAACAGCCCGTTTTCTACGGTTGGTACGTCGTGGCCAGCGGCTTTTTGCTGCTGCTCACCGGCTTCGGCGTGGTCTATACCTTCGGGGCGTTTCTGGACCCGCTGCGCCACGCCTTCGGCGCGGACAAGGCCGCTGTCTCCGGGCTGTTCTCGGTCACCGGCGCCCTGTACTTCACGCTCGGCGCCCTCAGCGGGCCGTTGAGCGACCGCTACGGCCCGCGGCGCATCGTCGGCGCGGGCGCGGCGCTGACCGTGCTGGGCCTGCTGCTTTCGAGCCGGGCGAACGCGCTCTGGCAGCTCTACCTGTTCTACGGCGGCGGCGTGGGCGTGGGGCTCGGTTTCATGTATGTACCCGCGGTGAGCGCGGTGCAGCAATGGTTTCGGCGGCGCCGCGGTTTCGCCACCGGGCTGGCCGTGGCCGGCATCGGCGCCGGCACGCTGGCCGGGCCGCCGCTGGCCGAGGCGCTGATCGCGGCTACCGGCTGGCGTACGACCTATCTCCTGTTGGGCCTCGGCTCGGCCGTGGCGCTGGCCGTGGCGCTGCTGCGCATGGAGGCGAAGCCGGCGGCACGCGGCCTCGCGCCGGACGGCGATGCGCCGGGCGCGGCGCCCCTTGCCGGCGCCGTGGCGCTGCGCCCGGAGGACAATGCCTCGCCCGTCTACAGCACGGCGCCGTTCTGGCTGTTGTATGGCTCCTGCCTCTTCTGCTCGCTGGCGCTGTTCGTGCCGTTCGTGCATCTCGATTCGTACGCGAAGGCGGAAGGGATCTCCTCGTCGGGCGCAGCCTGGATCCTCGGGCTGATCGGCGTCGGCAGCTTCAGCGGCCGGCTCTTTCTCGGCACGGCCGCGGACAGGCTGGGCCGGCGGCGCTCGCTGGGCGGTGCCTACGCGCTGATGGCGGTGATGATGGTCTGGTGGCTGTTCTCGCACTCGGCCTGGCAGCTCAGCATCTTCTCAGTGCTCTTCGGCCTCGGCTACGGCGGCTTCGTCGCGCTCTTCCCGGCGATCACGGCCGACTATTTCGGCGCGGCGCGGGCAGGCGCGATCATCGGCCGGCTCTACACCAGCGCCGCCGTGGGCAACCTGATCGGCCCGGTGATCGCCGGCGACATCTACGACCAGACCGGCCACTACACGATCGCGATCGCCGCCGGCATCGCCGTGAACGTGCTGGCCGTGGCCTGCGTCGTGGCGCTGCGCCCGCCCGAACGCCACGCGCTCGCCCCGCGCGCCGTCGCCGTGCCCGCCGTCGAGTAAGCGAGGACGGCACGCGCCGGTACAACCCCTCCAGCGGTTCATACGCCGTCGTGCGCAGGATCGGGGTCCGCTACTCCTCCAGCGTCGTGATATCCCCAGGGTCGAGTCCCAGCTCGCGCGCCTTGAGCAGGCGGCGCATGATCTTGCCGCTGCGCGTCTTCGGCAGCCCGGTCACAAAGTCCAGTTCGCTGGGCGCGGCGATCGGCCCGGCTGCAGGAATCGGCTCGTCGGCGAACTGCGGATCCGCTCGGAGCAACCTGCGGCGGTCCGGCACAGCGATCGAGCGGGACTTCGCCGAATGGCGATGTCATTTCGCGCCCGATACTGCACCAAGCGTTCTCGGCCAAGCTGCACCGGCCGGTTTGCGGCCAAGGTGTACCAGCCTGATGTAGCGGCCTGAGGCGGCAGTCCTCCCGCGGCTTTGCCGACGCTCTCCCCAGACGGGGATGTGCGCCGTGGCATTCCGGAGATTGCCGACCATGGAGATTCATGAATTGCTCCGCCTGCTCCGCGCCGGCGAGAGCGAACGCAGCATCACCGCGCTCTTGGGCTACAACCGCCGCACCATTCACCGCTACCGCGCCTGGGCACAAACCCAGAGCCTGCTCGATCCGGCCACAGCTCTGCCGGACGCCGCCACGATCCAAGCGCTGCTCGACCGCACCCTGCCGCCGGTGTCGCCACCCCAGCAGACCTCCAGCGTCGCCGTTTACCGCGACGAGATCGCGAGCCTGCGGGCGCAGGGGGTGGAGATCGCCGCCATACGGACCCGCCTGGCCGAACGCCATGGCGAGCCCATCAGCTACAGCGCCATCTGGCGCCTGGTGCAGCACCTGGAGCCCGGGGTACCGGAGACCTTCGTGCGGGTGGAGGTTCCGCCCGGCAGCGAGGCGCAGATCGATTTCGGCTACGCCGGCCGCGCCCTCGATCCGGCGACCGGGGAGCAGCGCCGGGCCTGGGTGTTCGTCATGGTGCTCAGCCACAGCCGCCATCACTACGCGGAACTCGTCTTCGACCAGCGTGTGGAAACGTGGCTGCTTTGCCATGTGCATGCCTTTGCTGCCTTCGGCGGCGTGCCACGCCGGGTCGTGCTGGATAACCTCAAAGCCGCCATCCTCGACGCCTGCGTGCACGATCCGGTGGTCCAGCGGGCGTACCGGGAGTGTGCGGCGCACTATGGCTTTCTGATCGACCCCAATCCGCCCCGCACACCGCGCCTGAAGGGCAAGGTCGAAAGCGGCGTCCACGACGTCAAACGCAACTTCCTCGCCGGTCGCGAGTTGGGGCCGCTTGATCGGGCGAACACCGCCTTACGGCAGTGGACGACGGACGTCGCCGGGCAGCGCCTGCACGGCACCACCAAACAGCCGCCGCTGCTGCTCTTTCGAACTTTCGAACAGGGCGCCCTGCTGCCCTTGCCGGCCACGCCCTACGACCTCGCCGTCTGGAAACAGGTGCTGCTGCACCGCGACTGCCACGTCGTGTTCGAGGGCAGCTTCTACTCGGCCCCGTTCCGGCTCGTGGGTCAGCAGCTCTGGCTGCGGGCCGGCGCCCGCACGGTGCAGCTCTACGATGCCAGCCACCAACTCGTCGCCACACACGACCGCGCCACCCAGCCCGGCGAGCGTAAGACGATCCTGGACCATCTCCCACCGGCCAAAGTGCCCGGCCTGGTGCTGACGCGGGAGCGCTGTCAGGAGCAAGCCGACGCGATCGGGCCGGCGACGGCCGCGATCGTGCGCACGCTGCTGGCCTCGCGGCCCGTGGATCGCCTGCGCACCGCCGGCCGCATCGTGCAGCTTGCCGATCGCTATGGGGCGCAGCGGCTCGAACGGGCCTGCGCCCGGGCCGAGTACTTCGGCGAGGCCGATTATCGCGTCCTCCGGCGCATCCTCGCCGAGGGGCGGGAGACGGAGCCGTTGCCGCCGGCCGCGCCCACACCGGCTGGCAGTGCCGCGGCGCTGCCAGCCCCGAGCCGCTCCTTCACCTTCGTGCGGCAGGCCAGTGACTTCGTCGCCAGTCTGTTTGGTGGTGCGAAATGACGAGCGACCATCAACTCACCCCCTACCTCAAGCAGCTGCGCCTCTCCGGCGTGCTGGCCACGCTCGAAGTCCGCACCGACCAGGCGATTCGCGAGCAGTGGGGCTTCGGTGAGTACCTGCTGCGCGTGCTCCAGGACGAAGCCGAGCGCCGCCAGCAGAAGCAGCTTGACCAGCGCCTGCGCCGCGGCAAAGTGCTGCCCAGCAAGACCCTGGAGAGCTTCGACTGGCGCTTCAATCCTGGGATCAATCGCCAGCAATTGCTGGACCTGGCGAGCTGTGCCTTCGTGCGCAGCCGCCGCAACGTGCTGATCTGCGGGCAGACCGGCGTGGGCAAGAGCCACCTGGCACAGGCGCTGGCCAACGAAGCGGCACGGCAGGGCTTCGACGTGGTTTGCACCGACGCGCACGCCATGCTGCTGCACATTCACGCCGGGCGGGCCGACGGGACGAACGAGCGGCGGCTGGCCAGCTACCTCAAGCCGGCGCTCTTGGTCATCGATGACTTCGGCCTCAAGCCGCTGCCGCCGTCCGGCCCCGCCGATCTCTACGACGTGATCAACGGCCGCTACGAGCGGGGCAGCATCATCCTGACCAGCAACCGTGCCCCCGCAGAGTGGCCGGAACTCTGGGGCGACCCGCTGCTGGCGAGCGCCGGCCTCGACCGGCTGGCGCATGGGGCGACCGTGGTCACGATCACCGGCAAGAGCTATCGCCTCAGCCAACGGCCGGAGCCAAAGGAGGACACGATGCCTGCACCCTGAGCCCGTCGCCCGTGCCCCCATCGTCACGTACGCGCAGGAGTGCGCGCTGCCCCGCCGTCGCCACATGGTGCAGCTTGGCCGCAAAGCCCCGGTGCATCTTCAGCCGTGAATTGACAGGCGAATCTTCGGCGAGATGTACGTGCTCTTCTCCTAACATTTACCGTTTGCTAACCGATCTGTAACCGGATAGCTCTTGACAGGTTATGCGGGGGAGGTAGCCTTCCCGGCGAC
>CALFMN010000178.1 GCA_937879875.1 uncultured Chloroflexota bacterium
TTCACCACAGGTTCACGCCGCCAGGCGACGGGCATCGTCGGGCGTGCAGGCGGCGGCCGTTTTGAGCACGAATAGAGGCCGTTCCCATGAAAGGGTCACTGTAAAACTAGCGCAAGGCTACGCGCAGCAGCGGCCTCGGGGCGGGGCTGCCCGCCCGCTTGTGCAGGTGCAACGCGAACGGCGCTGTAAGGCGGCTGTGAGCCTGGAGTCAAGCGTGCCGCGGCGTGGGCAGGCGATACTGAGCGGGCCTGGGCACCCATTCCCGTATCACCTGTCAGTAAAGCGAGGTATGCCGTGAATGATTCCTACCTGGCCTCTCTGCAAGGGGCTTACAACAACTGGTACGGCGGCACGATGGCCGCCGATTACGCGGCCTTCACCTACGGCCTCGGCGTGGGAACCGCGTATCAGAACCGCGTGCTGGCCCGCAACATCTACAACCCCTCGGCCTATCTGACCAGTATCTACGGCCCCTACGGTGTGGGCTGGTCGTAGGCCGGACGCGCCGGCAGTACAACCGTACAGGGGGCGGGGTGACGACTCCGCCCTCCTGCCGGCTCGACCAGGCCCCTCAGCGATCGGCATCGTGGCACCTGCCGCCGCCTGCCTGCGGCCTGCGCTGGCAGTGCCAGGCGGCGAGTCCGAACAGGACACCCCCGAGCAGCCACCACGGATCCCAGAGGAAGAGATGCCAGCGGGCGGAGGTTTCGCCCAATCCTGCCGGCGTGGCGATTGCTCCGGCGACCATCAGCGCGTGCTGCACAAGACTTGCCGCGCCTTCGTACAGCGCCATGATCGCAAAGGCGCTCCAGCCGGCGGCAAGCAGCAACCGGCGCGGCAGCACGCGTCCCCACTGCCGCACCAGCGCGAGCGCGAGCAGCCCGGCGATCACTTTCAAACCGCCCGTGGCCCACAGGATCGCGATCCAGCCCGGATCGCGCGCCAGCACCGGCCGCGTGATCGCCGGCGCGTTCATGTCGACGCCCGCGGCGGCGCCCGCCGCCCAGTAAAAGCTCAGCGCGGCGAAGAGCACGGCCCAGACAAAGGCCGCGTAGCCCGCCCAGGCCAGCGAGCGCAAGTGCCTGACTGTCGTGGCTGTTGTCATCATCAGGATCGGGCATCCGCACCTCAGTCCTCCTCGTAATACTCCGTGCCCAGGTGCGTGATCGGCGCTTCGCCCAGCCAGTGGCGCAGCGTGTTCTTCAGCTTCGTCTGCTGGATGAAGAGGTCGTGCTCCGGATACAGCTCGGCCGCGGCCTGCGGGCTCTTGAAGTAGAAGCTCAGCCACTCCTGGATGCCGTGCTGGCCGGCGCGGCTGGCGAGGTCCATGAACAGCGCGAGATCCAGCACGATCGGCGCGGCGAGAATGCTGTCGCGGCAGAGGAAGTCGACCTTGATCTGCATCGGGTAGCCGAGCCAGCCGACGATGTCGATGTTGTCCCAGCCCTCTTTGTTGTCGCCGCGCGGCGGATAGTAGTTGATCCGCACCTTGTGATAGATGTTGCCGTACAGCTCGGGATACTGGTCGGGCTGCAGGATCGTCTCCAGCACGCCGAGCTTGCTCACCTCTTTGGTCTTAAAACTGTCCGGGTCGTCCAACACTTCGCCGTCGCGGTTGCCGAGGATGTTGGTGCTGAACCAGCCCTGCACGCCGAGCATGCGCGCCTTGAAGCCCGGCGCAAGAATGGTCTTCATCAGTGTCTGGCCGGTTTTGAAGTCTTTGCCGCAGATCGGCACACCGTTGTGCTGCGCCAGCTCGATCATGGCCGGCGTGTCCACGGTCAGGTTCGGGGCGCCGTTGGCGAAGGGGATGCCGAGCGAGAGCGCGGCGTAGGCGTAGATCTGGCTGGGGGCGATGTTCGGGTCGCTGTTGCGCAGGCCGCGCTCGAACGCCTCGACGCTGCGGTGCACGTCCGTTGGCTCGGCGAAGATCTCCGTGCTGGCGCACCAGACCACGGCGAGCCGGTCGCAGCGCTGCTCAGCTTTGAAGCGCTGCATGTCCTCCATGATCTGGTTCGCCAGATCCATTTTCGTCTCGCCCTGCTTGACGTTGCTGCCGTCGAGATTGCGCACGTAGGCGCGGTCGAAGACGGCGGGCATCGGGCGGATCGCGTCCAGCTCGTCGCGCAGCGGCAGCAGGTCGGCTGCCGAAAGCACGCCGGCCTTGCAGGCGGCCTCGAAGGCGTTGTCGGGGAACGGGTCCCAGCCGCCGAAGACGAGGTTATCCAGGCCCGCCAGCGGCACGAAGTCCTTGATCAGCGGGTTGCGGTGCTCGGTGCGCTTGCCGAGGCGGATGCGCCCCATCTGCGTGAGTGAGCCGATCGGCTTCGCGCGGCCCTGGCGCACGGCGAGGATGCCGGCGTAGGTCGTGGTGGCGACGGCGCCCATGCCGGGCGTGAGAATGCCGAGGCGGCCGCCGGCCGGGCGGATGTCGGTGGTTCGCGGCATGGTGTGTGCTCCCTGTGTTGCTGTGACGTTGTGCGGCGCCATAGCGGGGCACCTAACCCTGACTTCCCTGACGGGAAGTCTGTCCCTTCCCGACACAGGAAGGGTTGATTCGAGGATCAATGGAAGAGGGAGACGAGCCGGCCGCCTGTCTCATAAGGACACCCCGGTCCCGCCGCCGTCCGGCGCCGCTGGGAACGCTCCAGAAGTCCCTTCCCGAGCCGGGAAGGGACCGCTTTGGCGTCAGGCAAAGCAGGGTTAGGGGCCCCGCGGGCCTTACAGCCACCGTACCCGTATCCCATACTTCCGCCAACCTGATGTATCTTATTGATGATGTAATGATGGCTTATGTACCGACGACGTGTGTGAGCGATGAGCGAGCCTGCCGGCGACGCCATCCGCCCGGAGCGCGCCGCGCCGAACCTGCACTTGCAGCAACTCGCCTACCTGCGCGAGGTAGCGCGGCAGGGCAGCCTCACGCGCGCCGCCGAGGCGTTGCACGTCAGCCAGCCGGCGCTCTCGCAGGCGCTGGCCGAGCTGGAGCGGCGGCTCGGCCTGGCGCTGTTTGAGAAGGCCGGCCGCGGCCGCCGGCCCACTGCCGCCGGCCGCGAGCTGATCGCCTTCGCCGAGGAAGCGCTGGCGCTGGCCGAGGCGCTGGAACAGCGGCTCGATGCCTACCGCGGCGGCGAGGCTGGGCCGCTCAGCGTCGGCATGATCGATGCCGCCAGCCTCTACGTGCTGCCCGACGTGGTGCGCCGCTTCCGCGGCGAGCATCCGGGCGTGGAGCTGAAGCTGACGGTTGCTACCAGCGAGGAGCTGCTGGCGCGGCTGCGTGCCTTCGCCCTCGACCTGGCCTTCGTGGTCGGCCCGGCAGAGGCGCCCGATCTGCACGCCGTCGAAGTACTGCGCGAGCCGCTCTATCTTTACGCCCCCGCCGGCGACCTGCTCGATCCGAAAGCCGCGCGCTGGGTGCTCTACCCCGAAGGCTCGCACACGCGCGGCATCATCGACGCCGCCTTCGTGCGGGCGGGCATCCGGCCCGAGATCGCGCTGGAGAGCGGCAACCCGCAGGTGCTGCGCCAGATGGTGGCGATGGGTCTGGGCTGGAGCGTGCTTCCGCCGGCGATCGCGGAGGGCGGCCCCGAGGCGACCGGGCTGCGCCGTGGCGAACTGCTGGCGGAACGGCCGCTCTGCGTCGTGCGCCGTCGCGCCAGCCCGCCCGACCCGCGCGCCGAAGCCTTCCTGCGGCTGGCGCTTGCCGCCGGGCGGGCTGTGGAGTAGCCAGCGGTTAGCCAGGCGCGTACGCTGCCTTTGCGGTGGCACCGGTGCCACGTTCGCCAATGCGGACGGCTTCAAGGCGTGCGCGCTGGCTGACGTGGAGGGACATCTGCGAGCAGCCCGGATGAGGCGCTCCTGATCCCTTGTCACCGAACCACGGCCTCGCCTCCTCCTGCTGTTCTGGTGACGCCTGGGTTCACGCTATGCTTGCCAGGGATGGGGTGTCGTACCCTCCTCGGTGTTCTGACACTCCCTCCAGTCAGGATGCAACCTGACCCGACTGGACAGGCGTCATGGTTGAAACGCATCGCGCTGTGATGACGCAACGCAGACTGCTCCTGTTCAAGTGGCTCATGGTCCTCATACCTCCCATTACGGTCGCGCTGGGCCACAGCCTGCTGGGGCACGCGGTGGGCCATCGCGTGCTGGGACACACGGTGGACGGAGTTGCACAGACCGTGCTGGTGACATCGCTTGTCACCGTCGTGACGTTGGTGCTGGCCTACACCTTCGTCGAGGCGCTGTTCCGGGTTCTTCGGAGGCTGCAGGTCGAGGCGCTGGCCCGCGAGCAGGACATCCTGACCATGAACGGTGTGATGCAGGAACGGGAGCGGCTGAGCAGGGAACTGCACGATGGTGTGGCCCAACTCGTCGCGCACATGCTCTTGCGCCTGGATGTCATCAAGGATTTGGTGGAGGGCGACCGACCACAGGAGGCGGAAGCTGAGCTTGAGCGATTGCACGGGGTTGCGGACGCCATCTATGAGGATATCGGGGAGTCGATCGCCGGGCTCCGCACCAGGGTGACCGAACGCGGGTTGATCTGCGCCCTGCAGGACTACGTGGACCAATTTGAAGAACGGCACCAGATTCCCACGTGCCTCCGTGCGGACGAGGCGGCCGACCAGTTTCCCCCGCTCGCAGCGTTCCAGCTCTTCCGGATCGTCCAGGAAGCCCTGACCAACGTTCGCAAACACGCCGCGGCACGGGAGGCCACCGTCAGGCTTATGTCCAACGGGACAGAGCAGCTAACGGTCATCATTGCCGACGATGGGCAAGGCTTCACCCCTGGGCTTCATGGTCTTCATGGGCTTCAAAGGAACGGCAAAGCGCGGCCCGTGGGCTTTATCAGTATGCGAGAGCGGGCAGAAGCGCTCGGCGGTACATTCCAGGTACAGAGCCAGCCCGGTTCAGGTACACAGGTGACGGCCGTCATCCCCATGCCACGAACCCCCTGCCACGAACAATGACGGAGCACGCGCATGCAGCCGCTGCGACTCCTGCTGGTTGACGACCACGCGCTCTTTCGCGAGGGGCTCATCTCGCTGCTCTCCTATCAGGAGGATTTCACCGTCGTTGGCGAGGCCGAAGACGCTGAGAGCGCCCTGGCTCAGGCGCGTGCGCTTGCGCCGGATATCGTGCTGATGGACATCGAACTGACGGGAGAAGACGGCGTTGCCGCGACCCGCCGGCTGACGATGGAACTGCCGGCCATCTGCGTCGTGATGCTGACGGTGCACGACGACAGTCAGACCCTCTTCGAGGCCATCAAGGCGGGGGCGCAGGGCTATCTGGTGAAGAACGTGCGCTCCCGCGAGCTGCTGGAGCGGCTCCGGGGACTGGCGCGTGGCGAAGCGGCGATCTCGCGTCGCATGGCTGGCCGGATTCTGGAAGAGATTCGCGGCCAAACCGAGCCCTTCGGGCCCGAGGAAGCGCCCACCGCCCGCGAGCTGGAGGTGCTCGAGCTGGTGGCGGCGCGCCTCTCCAACGCGGAGATCGCCGAGCGTCTGGTGATCAGTGAGCACACGGTCAAGAATCACATAAAGAGCATCCTCTCCAAGCTTCACCTTCAGAACCGCCACCAGGCAGCTGCCTACGGCGTCGCGCGTGGCTGGCTGCCCCGCCCCATACGGCGTCGTTAGCATCTTCCTCTCGATGCCGCACGTTTCGCATAGATAGCCCTTTTCTTCTCTCCTCTGCCTTCCACGGGTCATGTCCCGTGGACTGCTGCTGCCTACGCTGGGCATCAACGCAATGAAGACGGTGATCACCACGCGCGACAGAGGATACACATGACTGGCCGTTCCGACACCGACGCCTACATGGACGACGACACCAGCGCCAGCCCCGACCGCGGATCGCCACGCAGTACACCGCTCTGGGTGTCCGTGCTTGGGATCGCCATCGCGCTCGCCCTGCTTCTGCTGATTGTCATCTTGCATCTCACTGGCACCATGGGCGCTGGTCTCCATGGTTAGCTAACGCGGAGACCAGTGAGGCGGAAGAAACGGTGCATGGTGCCGGTTTGGCGGCCGAGGCGGCGGCAGCGCTGAAGACCGTCGAGCGAGCCGGGTGCAGCGTTCAGCAGCGTACGCTTCATCGTGTCATCGCACCGCTCCTCCGCGAAGGTGATCGGCATGAGTTTGACTGGTGCCGCGGCGACGGCCACGGAACCCTCGCTTGTCGAGCCGGTCGTCAGGGTGAGCTCGCTGACGAAGCGGTACGGTGCGTTCGCCGCGATCGAGGATGTGACGTTCTCACTCGACCGGGGCACTGTGACAGGTTTCCTCGGCCCCAACGGTGCCGGCAAGTCGACCACGCTGCGGCTGCTGTTGGGGCTTGCCGAGCCCACGACAGGGGAGGCGCACGTCTTTGGCCGCCGCTATCGCGCTCTCGACGAGCCGGCGCGGCGGGTCGGCGCGGTGCTCGAGTCCAACGACTTCGATCCGGGGCGCTCCGGGCCCAACCACCTGCGCGCGCTTGCGCTCGCGGCCGAGATTCCGCCCGGCCGTGTCGAAGAGGTGCTGCAGCTCGTCGAGCTCGCACGGGCGGCTGACCGGCGGGTGCGGACGTACTCGCTTGGTATGCGCCAGCGACTCGGTCTTGCCGGCGCCCTGCTCGGCGATCCCGAGCTTCTCGTCCTCGACGAACCGGCCAACGGGCTCGACCCTGCTGGCGTCCATTGGCTGCGCACGTTCTTGCGCCGGTTTGCGGACCAGGGCGGCACGGTGCTGATCGCCAGCCATGTGCTCGCCGAGGTCGCGCAGACGGTTGACCAGGTCATGATCATCGATCGCGGTCGGCTCGTAGCGACGGCGCGCCTGGACGAGCTCGCCGGTCGCGGCGAAACCCTCGAGAACACCTACCTCAAGCTGACCGTGCGGGAGGCATCGTGACCGCTCAGCTTCGCGCCGAGCTGTTGAAGCTGCGCTCGACCCAGACCAATCTGGGCCTCTTCTTGGCGCTGCTCGGCCTCGTCCTCTTCGTCGTCTTGTTGCACGGGTTCAGTGTCCCGGTGGAGCGCATCAGCCATCGCTCCAACCAGCTGAAGTTGGTGTTCGGGTGGGCGGCGCTGCTTGGATCGCTGTTTGCCGCCCTGCTCGGTGCGCTGTCGATCACCGGCGAATTTCGCCACGGCACGATCCGCCCGACGTTCCTCGTGACGCCGCGGCGCGGCCGCGTCGTGGCGGCCAAAGTGTGGGCGTGCATGCTGTTTGGCAGCGCCTTCGGGGTGATCGCCGCGGCCGTCGCAACCGGCGTGGGCAGCGCGGCCCTCACCATGCGCGGCCTGGAGATCCGGCTCGACGGCGGCGATTACGCGCTCCTGCTCGCCGGCTGCGGCGTGGCAGCAGCGTTGTGGGCAGCGATCGGCGTCGGCCTCGGCGCCCTCGTGCGAAGTCAGGTGACGACCGTGGTCGGCATTTGCGCCTGGCTGCTGTTCGTCGAGGGTCTGCTGCTCGGCGATGTCGGCCTCGTCGGCGACGTCGGCCGGTTCATGCCGGGAGCGCTGGGGAAAGCGGCAAGCGGACAGGATCCGTTGCTCACTCCTGGCCTCGCAATGTTTCTGCTCGCACTCTACGCGGCGGCTGCAGCGGCCGCCGGCTGGGTGGCGACAGCTCGCCGCGATGTCGCCTGACTCCGGCGACGACCGGGAACGCGCGCTGCGCCGAGCGCCACGTGCGATTGAACGGCGCCTGCCTTCTCAGTTCCCTGACCCTCTCTGCCGGTGCACGCTCCGCGCTCTGCACTATCGTGCGGCTGGCGTACAATCGGGGCACAAAGCTGCATCCTGCAAACGGAGGGCACGGCCGTGCTCAGGGAAGAGGAAAACCGCGCGCTGATCGAGACCGGCACCGGCACGCCGATGGGCGAGCTGCTGCGCCGCTACTGGCAGCCGATCGCCGCCGTGGCCGAGCTGGACGATAACCCGATCAAAAACGTGCGCCTGATGGGCGAGAACCTCGTGCTCTACAAGGACAAGAGCGGCACCTACGGCCTGGTCGACCAGCACTGCCCGCACCGCCGCGCCGACCTCTCGTACGGCATCGTCGAAGACTGCGGCCTGCGCTGCAACTACCACGGCTGGCTCTGGGATGAGACCGGCGCCTGCCGCCAGCAGCCGTTCGAAGAGGTCGCCCGCCCGGAGGCGCGCTACAAAGAGCGCGTCACGATCAAAGCCTATCCGGTGGAGGCGAAGGCCGGCCTGCTCTGGGCCTATCTCGGCCCAGCGCCGGCGCCGCTTTTGCCCACCTGGGAGCCGTTCACCTGGCGGAACGGCTTCGTGCAGATCGTCTTTGCCGAAGTGCCCTGCAGCTGGTTCCAGGGCCAGGAGAACTCGATCGACCCCGTGCACTTCGAGTGGCTGCACTCCAACTGGGGCGCGGTGCTGCGCGGCGAGGACGGCCCAAGAGCGCCCACGCACCTCAAGCTCGCCTTCGACGAGTTCGAGTACGGCTTCACCTACCGCCGCGTGCGCGAGGACACGAACGAAGACGACCCGCTCTGGACCGTGGGCCGCGTCTGCCTCTGGCCCAACGCGCTGTTCACCGGCGAGCACTTCGAGTGGCGCGTGCCGATCGACGACGATCACATGCTCAGCGTCGGCTGGTTCTTCAACCGCGTGCCCAAAGAGCAGGAGCCGTTCGTTCAAGGTCGCATCCCCTACTGGCACGGCCCGATCAAGGATCCGCAGACCGGCCGCTGGATCAGCTCGCACGTGATGAACCAGGACTTCATCGCCTGGGTGGGGCAGGGCGCGATCGCCGACCGCACGCGGGAGCACCTGGGCGAGAGCGACCGTGGCATCATTGCGATGCGCAAGAAGCTGCTGGAGCAGGCGCGCGTGGTTGCCGACGGCGGCGAGCCGAAGGGCCTCGTGCGCGACCCGGCGGAGAACGCCTGCGTGCGCCTGCCGATCATCGGCCGCGACCGCTACGTCAACGGCTTCTCGAAGGCGGAGCTGATGAACGAGCAGGTGGCCGGCCTCTTCTACGGCCGCGACTTCGTCTTTCAGGCCGGCCAGCCCGCGGAGATCGCGCGCGCCTACCGGCAAGCGATGGGTATGGAGGCAGGCTAGCGGGGCACCTAACCCTGACCTCGCAAGCGAGGTCTGTCCCTTCCCGACACGGGAAGGGTTACGATTCGAGGACTCCCCGCCGATGAGACAACTGCCGCCTGTCCCGCGAGGACACCGAAGCCCCGCCGCCGTCGCACGGTGTATGGAACGCTCCGGAAGTCCCTTCCCGGCTCGGGAAGGGACAGACCTCGCTTGCGAGGTCAGGATTAGGTGCCCCGCCAGCCCGCCGCGCGCCGCTATCAAGATCGGCCGCGAGTGTCGCCGCACGGCGTAGTATGGACGCCAAACGGTATCGAGCGCGCCGGCAACAACTGGAGGCAGAGCGATGCTTTCGGCAGAGCAGAACGAGCTGATCAGCCGCGTCGGACCTGGCACGCCGATGGGCGAAACGCTGCGCCGCTACTGGCTGCCGATCGCCATGCGCGACGAGCTGCCCGAGCCAGACGGCGCGCCCGTACGCGTGCGGCTGCTGGGCGAAAAGCTCGTCGCCTTCCGCGATACCAGCGGGCGCGTTGGGCTGGTGGACGAGTACTGTCCGCACCGTGGCGCCTCGCTCTGGCTGGCACGCAACGAGGGCTGCGGCCTGCGCTGCATCTACCACGGCTGGAAGTATGACGCCGATGGCAACTGCGTCGAGCAGATGAACGAGCCGGAGAGCTTCGCCGAGAAGATCCGGCTCACGGCCTACCCAACCTGCGAGGCCGGCGACGTGGTCTGGGCCTATCTCGGCCCGAAAGAAGCGACGCCGCCCCCGCCGCACTTCGAGTGGACGCGCGCCGCCGCCACGCGGCGCCACGTCTCCAAAGTCTGGCAGGAGTGCAACTGGGTTCAGGCGCTGGAAGGCGGCATCGATACCTCGCACGCGCCGATCCTGCACCGCGCCCTCGCCGCCAACGGCGCCGGCATCTCGCCCGACTCGCCCTTCGTGCGCGGCAAGGCGCCGACGCTCGACGTGGACGCGACCGACTACGGCTTCCGCTACGCCGGCATTCGCGAGCTGGACGGCGACCAGACCTACGTGCGCGGTTACCACTACGTCATGCCCTTCCACCAGCTGCGCCCGCAGCAGGTGCCCAACCGCGGCCTCGACGGCGGGCCGCGCCACCCGATGATCGCCGGCCACATGTGGGTGCCGATGGACGACGACAACACCATGGTCTGGAACTGGCTGCTCACGGCGGGCGACGAGCCGCTGACCGAGGCGGAGCGGCTGGAGCGCGGCACGGGCAACGGACCAGACTTCGTCGATGCGGCCAACGCCTACCGCTCGCGCCACGGCCGCTGGAACGACTGGGGCATCGACCGCGCCAGGCAGCGCAGCGTCAACTTCTCCGGCATCGACGGTATCAACCAGCAGGACCGCGCCGTGCAGGAGAGCATGGGCGCGATCGTGGACCGCAGCCGCGAGCATCTGGGGCCGGCAGACCGCGCGATCATCACCATGCGGCAACTGCTGCTGCAGGCCGTGCGCACGGTGCGCGAGGGCGGCGACCCGCCCGGCACAGGCGACAGCTACTACGCCCTGCGCGCCTGGGAGGCGATCCTGCCGCGCGGCACGGCCTGGCGTGAGGCGCTGCTGCCCGAGATGGACCCGGACGCCGCGCACCGCGAGCCGGCCATCGCCGGCTGATCTACAGCCTGCGGTCGTATCGACAAGTAACGGGTCGCCCGCAATGGACGGCCCGTGGCGCGTCTGCTTGAAGCGGCTCAGGCCGGCGCCTGGCCGACGCGCTCCAGATCGCCGTTCTCGCGCTTCAAGAGCACGGCGTTGGTGGCAACGATGATCGAGCTGGCGCTCATCAGCAGCGCCGACCATTCGGGCTGCAGCATGATGCCGAAGCGCGGGAACAGCACACCCGCGGCAACCGGGATCGCCGCCAGGTTGTAGATGCTGGCCCAGAACAGGTTCTGCTTCATCTTGCGCACCGTGGCGCGCGAGAGGCGCCAGGCCCGCACGATGTCCAGCGGGTCGCTCTTCATCAGGACGACTTTCGCCGTCTCGATCGCTACGTCGGTGCCCGCGCCGATCGCGATGCCGACGTCGGCCTGCGCCAGCGCCGGCGCATCGTTGACGCCGTCGCCGACCATCGCCACGCGCTTGCCCTCGCCCTGCAACTGGCGCACATAGCCCGCCTTCTGCTCGGGCAGAACCTCGGCAAAGACGCGCGCGATGCCCAGCTCGGCGGCGACAGCCTCGGCGGTGCGGCGGTTGTCGCCCGTCATCATCGCGACCTCGATGCTCGCCTCGTTCAGGAGCGGGATCAGCAGGCGGGCGCTCGGCTTGATCGTGTCGGCCACGGCGACGAGGCCGGCGGCCGCGCCGTCGACGGCGATGTACATCGGCGTCTTGCCGGCCGCCGCAATCGTTGCCGCCGTTTCGCTCAGCGGGCCGGGCGCGATGCCGGCATCGGCCAGCAACGCGGCGTTACCGGCCAGAATCTGGTGGCCATCGACCTCTGCCCGCAGCCCCTTGCCGCTGATCGCGGTGAAGTCGCGCGCCGGGGTGAGTGCGAGGCCGCGTTCGTTTGCGCCGCGCACGATCGCGCTTGCCAGCGGGTGCTCCGAGCCCTGCTCCGCCGCGGCCACGAGCGCGAGCAGGCCGTTCTCGCTGCCAGGCTGCCAGCCGTCGCTTCCGGCGACCACGACATCGGTGAGCGCCGGCTTGCCCTCGGTCAGCGTGCCGGTCTTGTCGAGCACGATCGCGTCGATCGCGGAGACGCCCTCCAGCGTGGCCGCGTCTTTGATGAGGATGTTGTGCCTCGCGCCCAGCCCTGTGCCGACGGCCACCGCGGTCGGCGTGGCCAGCCCCAGCGCGTCCGGGCAGGCGATCACGATGGCTGAGATCGCAAAGGTGAGCGCCGTGATCGCGGACGTGCCGCCCAGCACGTACCAGAGCACGAAGGTCAGCAGCCCCGCGCCCACGGCCAGCACCACGAGATAGGCCGCCGCCCGGTCCGCCAGGCGCTGGCCCGGCGCTTTCGAGCTTTGCGCCTGCTGCACGAGCGCCACGATCTGCGCCAGCGCCGTCTCGCTGCCAACTTTGGTCGCCTCCATCACCACCGAGCCGGCGCGGTTGATCGAGCCGCCGATCAGCGCGTCGCCCGGCTGCTTCTCGACCGGGACCGACTCGCCGGTGACGAGCGACTCGTCGATGCTGGTGCCGCCCTCGACCAGCACGCCATCGACCGGTACCTTGGCTCCGGGGCGCAGGCGGATGCGGTCGCCTGCCACCAGTTCGCTGGTCGGCACTTCCTGCTCTACCCCGTTGCGGATCACGATCGCGGCCGGCGGCACGAGGTCGAAGAGGGCGCGCAGGGCGTCCGTCGTGCCACGGCGGCTCTTCATTTCCAGCCAGTGCCCGAAGAGCACGAAGGTGACGAGCATCGCCGCCGCTTCGTAGAAGGTCTCGCCCTGGCCGAGCACCGTGATCAGCAAGCTGAAGCCCCAGGCGGCGAGCACGCCGGTGGCGATCAGCACGCTCATGTTGAGCTGGCGGTAGCGCAGCGAGGCAGCGGCGCCGCCGATGAAGGGCCAGCCCGCCCAGAAGACGACCGGCGTGGAGAAGACCAGCGCGAGCCAGTTGGCCCAGCTCGTGCCGACGATCTCGATACCGAACGTGTTCTTCGCCAGCGGTGAGAAGAGCACGGTCGGAATGGTCAGCAGCAGGGCGACGAAGAAGCGGTTGCGCATGTCCGCTTCCATGGACTTCGCCATCGTCGGGTCGGACATGTCGTGGCCCATGCCGGCGTGGCCCGTGTGCGCCTGGTGCTCCATCGCGGGCGCTGCCATGCCGGGGTGATCCATCATCGCGTGGCCGGCGTGCTCGGCGTGTTCCGCAGCCGGGGCCGGCGCAGAGGCCATGTGAGCCCCATGATCGGCATGGCCGGCGTTGTGCTGCTTGCCGGCCGCGGTCGAGGGGAACTCGTATTGCATGCGGTCGGCGGCCGTGTTCATGGTGACGGCGGCCATGTCCGCGTGGTGGGCGCGAGCCTCAAGCCGGCCGCCCGTGCCGGCGCTCGGTTCGCCGGCCGGCGTGCAGCGGCAGCCGTGGGCGCTTTGCGAAATGATTGCGCTGATCGCCTCGGCGCCGATCATGCCGGCGTGGGAGGTCACGTGGACCGTCTTGCCCGCGTAGTCGACGTGCACGCCGATGATGTGCGGATTGGCGCGAAGGGCGCGCTCCGCCGCCTCCGCGCACTCGACGCAGGCGAACTCGGCGCGGAAGGTCTGGCTGATGGTGGCGCCGTGCTGCTCCGGCGGTGCGTGCTGATGTGCCGTGGTCATGGCGATGTTCCTCGAACTTCCCGTGAACTTCCTGTTGCGTGGCTGCTGCCCCGCGGTTATGCGAAGCTGTCCGGCTAGCGCTGGGAGAGCGCGAACAGGTCGGTCAGCTCGGCGACGACCTGTTCGCCGCGGCCCTCGGCAAAGCCGTCGCGCACACAGGTATCCAGGTGCGTGCGCAGCAAGAGCGCGTCGAACTTGTCCAGCGCCCGCTTGACGGCGTAGGTCTGCTTGAGGATGTCGACGCAGTACTGGTCTTCCTCGACCATCTTGCGGATGCCTTTGAGGTGTCCCTCGATGTAGGCGAGGCGCTTGAGCACCTGGCTTTTCTCTGCCTGCATAGTGTCTCTCCGGAGTGAAAACCCCTCCCCACTGGGTAGGGTATGAACAGCGTAGCAAACACGTCAATAGCCGGCGAGCACACCTGTCACGGCATGAGCCCGGCGCGAACGGTGCGCCGTCCTGGCGCTCGGCTCACGCTCGGTTCGCTGGTGGCTCTGCTTCGCGCAGCCGGGCGCAGCCGTAGGCGCCAACCAGCACCGGCCAGACGATCGCTTCGACGGCCACGGCGTACGGCAGGATCTCGTCCAGCGAGACGTGGAAGAGAAATACGTCCATCCAGTCGCGGTGGTAGGGACCAAGCACATATATGAAGTCCGGCGCCATCGCCCAGAAGGCGAGCGCGAGCGGCACGACGCCTTCCCAACGCCGCCGGCGAGCGCCGCGCAGCGCCACGACCAGCAGCACGATCAGCCCCACGTCCCAGCCCATCAGCGTGTGCAAGGCGAAGTGCGGCAGGCCGCCGAAGCGCTGGTAGAAGGCGAACGGCGCCAGCAGCAACAGCGAGGGGCCGCAGAGGACGAGCAGCCCGCGCCGGTCCGGGAGCGTCACCGGGCTGCTCCGCTGTTCGCCAGCCCGTCCGCCACGAAGCGCACCAGATCGGCGGCCGACAGCTCGCCCGCCGGCCGGTTGTCGAGCGCGCGCACACTGCCGCCGGCGTCGATCAGCACCAGCGCCGCGGCATCAACCGGCCCTTGCTGCGCCCCCGGCTCATGGAAGACGCCATAGGCCCGTCCTGCCGGATGCCGATCGACGATCACGTTCTCGGCCAGCAGCGGAAAGCCCAGGTGCAGGCTGCGCGCCACGGTGCGCTGCACCTCCGGCTCGTCCGTGGAGATCACGTACAGCGTGACGCCCTGCTCGGTTAGCCGCGGCAGCGCCTCGCGCAGGGCGCGGAGCCGCTGCTGGCAGACGCCGCACTGGACCGAGGGCAGGAAGGCCAGCAGCAGCGGGTGGCCGCGCTGATCGCGCAGCGTTACGCTGCCGCCGTCGCTGGCCGTGAGCGTAAAGTCCGGCGCCGGCTCGCCCACGCGCACGAGCGGGCTGTGCTCATTACGTTCGAGCCGCCAGCCCACGCCCACGGTAGCAGCCAGCGCCAACGCGGCGGCCGCGACGACCAGCAGCAGCAGGCGGCGCTGCGTGGCCGTCAGGACGCGCGGCACAGGCCCGCTGCGCCGCCACGGCTCGCCGCTGCCGATCGGAGGGCTAGCCATCGTGCCGGTGTGCTTGTATCTGCGGTGCTCCAGCAGCGGCGCCGGGTTCTGCTTGCCCGGCGTAGCGTGCCGGATCGCGGTCGAACGTTTGCTTATCGCTCGTGGAGCAGAAGTAGTACGTCTGTCCCTGGTACTCGCTCGTGCCCGCGGCGTCCAGCGGCTTGATCGTCATCCCGCAGACGGGATCGGTGACCAGCGCCTCGTCGGCCATCTCCGTCATCGGTTTGCTCATCATGCGCAGCATCGCCGGGCCGCCGGTGCGCAGGAAACGCCAGACCAGCAGCGCCGCCAGCAGCAGGAAGACGATGTTGAGCACGCTGGTGTAGTTGAAGGAGATCCCCTCGCTGATCTTCGCCACGTTGCGGTCGCTCGGAATGATGCCGAGCGCCCCGAAGACGACCTCCACGACGTAACCGGCGGCGGCCATCGTCAGGTAGAAGGTCGTCAGAATGTAGAGCATCACGTGCCAGCCGTAGTACTTGCGGTAGATGTCCAGCACCGGCAGCACGATCAGGTCGGCGAAGATGAAGCTGACCACGCCGCCGAAGCTGATGCCGCCGCGCCACAGCACCGCCGCCAGCGGCACATTGCCCACCGAGCAGACGAAGCTGATCACGGCGACGAGCGGCCCCACCAGCGGCCCCTCGATCTTCGCCCAGGCCGGGTGGCTGGTCAGGAAGAAGTCCTGCCAGAAGCGCTCGGGCACCCAGGCGGCCAGCGCCCCGGCGATCAGCAGGCCCAGCACGATGTCCTGCCAGACGCTCGCCCAGTCCATCACGAAGTAGTGGCTGATCGGCGTGACGCCGCGCGGGCTGGTGAGCCGCGAGAGCAGCGAGCCCTCGGTCACGCTCATGTCCATCGCGGCGTGGCCCTCCATGCGTCCGGCTGCGCCCCGTTCAGCCTGCGCCTGCGCCTGCTGCACGAGCGCACGGGTCAGGGTGAAGCGGAAGACGAGGGCGATGAAGATCACCATGAGGATGCCGCCGGCAAATTCGGCGGCCGTGAACTGCCAGCCCAGCAGCACGATGAGGATGATGCCCAGCTCGATCACCAGGTTGGTGGAGGCCAGCTCGAAGGCCATCGCGTTGGTGAAGCTGGCGCCTTTGCGGAAGATGCTGCGCGCCAGCGCCACGGCGGCGTAGGAGCAGGAGCTGGAGGCCGCGCCGAACAGGCCGGAGAGACAGAGCCGGCTCGGCGAGTCCTTGCCCAGCAAGCGCGCCATCGACTGGTGCGAGACGGCCGCCTGCACGACGCCGGAGAGCGTGAAGCCCAGCACCAGCGGCCAGAGGATCTCCCAGAACATCTCGAAGGCAGTGCGCAGCGCATCGCCCAGGGCGGAGAGCGCGGTCATGGATGCCAGCTCCACGGCGAGCCGGACGGGGTGGACAAGACATCGACAGGTTAATCGCCCAAGTGACTTGAGAGTCAATGCTCCTGTTGGCGGCGCGTCGAGCTGCCGCCAGTTCACCGTGCTATGATCGCCCGCGCCATGACGAACGCACGCGCGTTGCCCTACGACGTCATTACCTTCGACTGCTACGGCACGCTGATCGACTGGGATGGCGGCATCGCCGGCGCCTTCGTGGACGCGGCGCGGCAGGACGGCGTGGCGCTCGAACGCGCGGCGGTGCTGACGGCCTATCACGCGATCGAGCCGGTCGTTGAAGCCGAGGCGTTCCGCAGCTATCGCGCGGTGCTGCGCGAGACGGCGCGGCGTGTGGCGGTCCGGCTCGGCTGGCCGCTTGCGCAAGAACGAGCGGACTTCCTCGCCGAGAGCCTGCCGCACTGGCCCGTGTTTGCGGATACGAACCCGGCGCTGGCGCGTCTGGTCGCCGCCGGCTACCGGCTCGGCATCCTCTCCAACGTGGACGACGATCTGCTCTCGGGCACGCGGCAGCAGTTCAGCGTGCCCTTCGAGTTCAGCATTACCGCGCAGCAGGTCAGTTCATACAAGCCGGCGCACGGCCACTTTCTGACGGCGCGGCGGCGCATCGACGGCCGGCCGTGGCTGCACGTTGCGCAGAGCTATTTCCACGATGTCGCCCCGGCGCAAGCGCTCGGCATTCCGACGGCATGGGTGAATCGCACGCGCGAGGCGCCGTCCGGCACGGCGCGGCCCACGCGCGAAGTCTTCTCACTGGCCGAGCTGGCCGACTGGCTGGCCTGAGGATAAGCGGACGGCACCGTGAGAGCGGCGCGCTGCTGCTCGCGGCTGCGGCCACGACGGGCCGTTCACGAACGGCCCCTACCAACGTCTGGCAGCCCGACGCCCTTCGTTTCAGCACCCCACGATCGCCCCTTCTCTCCCATACAGCCCTCAATCCGCAGCAGATCTCAACGTCGTTGTGTATGGGAGAGAAGGGGAAGGGGATTATGAGGGCCGCGCCGCCCCGGCCTACAGATACGCTCCGCTTGGCGGCAGGCCGAGCAGGAACTGCCCCACCGTCTCGAAGTTCGCCGGCCAGATCTGCGCGTGTGCCGTGGCCGTGTGCACGTCGCGGAAGCAGCGCTCCAGCGGGCTCGTCTCGTAGATGCTGGTCGCGCCGCCGGCGTTGTACATCAGATCGACCACCTGTGCCGCGGTGATGCCCGCGTGTGTGGCCGCCAGCCGCAGCAGCGCGCGCTGCTCCAGCGTGGCCGGCGCGCCGCCCAGGGCGCAGGCCCAGGTCTGCTCCACCGTCTCGCGGAGAAAGGCATCGGCCGCGCGCAGCAAGGCCTCGGCGCGGGCTACGTCGGCCTGCACGGCGGCGCGCTCGCGCAGCAGGCTCGTTTGGCCTGTCGGTGTCTTCGCCTGCGCCAGTGCCAGCAGCGCGTCGATCGCGGCGCGGGCAATGCCGAGCGGCACGGCGCAGACCGTCACGGCGGCGATGCTCATGTAGGGGAAGCAGAAGAGCGGATCGTCTGGCCAGGGGCGGTCGGCAGGGTCCGCCGTGAGGCGCGTGAAGGTATGCTCCTCCGGCACGAACAGGTCGCGCACGGCGAAGTCGTCGCTGCCGGTGCCGCGCAGGCCGCCCGTGTGCCAGGTTTCGATGATCTCCACCTGATCGGCGGGGAAGAGCACGAAGCGAAAGATCGCTGCGCCGTCCGTCCGGCTGCGCGGCGTCACCTCATCGTCGTAGAGACGGCAGTTGCCCCACAGCCAGCTCGCGTGGTGGCAGCCGCTGTTGAACGGCCACTGGCCGCTCACGCGGTAGCCGCCGGCCACGGCCAGGGCGCGCCCGCGGGGCTGGCCGCTGCCCGCAGTGATCGCGTCCGGGTTCGGCCCCCAGATGGCGCGGGCCACGTCCTCGCGCACGAAGCCGGCGAACATCGCCTGCTCCATGCCGATCATCAGGTTCCAGCCTGCGGCGCCGTCCGCGCGCGAAACCTCCTCGATCACGCGGATCGCCGTGAGCGGATGGCCATCGATGCCGCCCAGCGCCCGCGGCAGCAGGATGCGGAAGAGCCCGGCCGCCTTCATCGCCTCGATCAGCGACAGCGGCACCCGCCGGCCGCGCTCGATCTCGTCGCGCCGCGCGACGATCTGCGGTGCCAGCGCCCGCGCCGCCCGGATCAGCTCCTCACCCGAGGCCGACGGCGCGGCGCCCGCAGCGGTGGTCATCGGCGCTACTCCGGCCCGATCACGTCGTCGGCGAAGACCAGCTCCTCGCTGCCTTCCAGCGCGGGGTCCGACGGTGTGCTGAGGTAGCGTACCAGCAGCCAGGCGCCGTCCCGCGGGTTGCGCACAACCTCGCCGATCGCGTCGCCGGAGAGACGTACGCGGGCGCCCGGCGCGATCTCCAGCAAGTTCCAGGCCCGGCGGATGGGCGGTGGCGGCGTCGCGTCGTGCTCTGCCATAGCGCACCTCACTGCATCGGACCGGCGATAGCGGCCCGAAGTCAGTATAGGCCGCGGCGAACTGCCCGTCCCCAGGGCGCTGCTGTGCGTCGTCCCGCTGCCGATTGCATAAAATGGAGCGTTCGATCAGCAGTTTCCGTTTGGTGAAGGCATATCGGCATGCCGCCACTCAACAGGCCGTGTATGCTGGACCTGTTTACCGGCACGTGAGTCTGCCGGCGGTCCAGCTAAAGCAGAGGTGTGATGCTCCCCGCGGGAACGAGGTTCGGGCAGTACGAGGTGCGGGAGCCGCTGGGCGAAGGCGGCA
>CALFMN010000179.1 GCA_937879875.1 uncultured Chloroflexota bacterium
CAGCTCGCCCGTTTGAAACGTGCGGATGCGGGCTACTGCGCTCGTCATGGCGATGTCGTCCTTTGCTGCTTCGTACGTTACGTTGGCTGCGCGTGAGTGCTTCGGCTGGCGGGGCGCCTACCCCTGACGGCGTCGCCGTCTGTCCCCTCCAGTTTCGGCTTTGCATTATCCACATCTCGTAACGCTCAGCGGCGTTGATGGAAGCGGCGGAAAGCGGCAGCGCTGTCCTGGAGGCGGGTGCGGCCGCGCCAGAGGGTGAGCACGCCCGGCTCGCCGTCGTGCGCACCTGCCGCCCGCAGCAGCCGTGCCACCCGCTTGTGGCTCACCCGCTGCCCCTGGGCACGCCGCGTGGCGTGCACCTGGGACAACCCGTACGTCTGTCGACTCTGGGCATGGATGCTGCGAATCGCCTCCGTACGTGTCGCGTCCGCCTGTGCCCGCTCGCTCGATCCACGCTGTGCCCAGGCGTAGTACCCCGCCCGCGAGACGTCGACGAGCCGGCACAGCATGGTGATCGGATCGCTGGCCTGCTCCGCGTCGATGAACCGCATGCGGTCTACCACGCCTCCCTCGCGAAGCAGGCCGCGGCTTTTCGCAGCATCTCCCGCTCCATCGCGCGTGGTTTGACCTCGCGGCGCAGCCGCCGCAGCGCCGCCCGTTCCGCGGCGCTCAGGGCGCCAGGCGGTCCTTCACCGGCGTCGACGTTGGCCTGCTGCCCCCCCTTGCGCAGCGACTCGCCGGACACGCCGAGATCGGCAGCGACCTCGCTGATGCGCTGCCCGCCGCGCCGCAGCAACGCGACGGCAGCGGCGCGGAACGCCTCCGGATCGGGTGCGTGACGCTTCGGCATGGTGGACTCCTGCTCCGGGCAGCACGCCCAGTCTCGCGGTGTCCACGAAACCGGGTAAAGACCACGGCAAGACAGGGGTGGTCGTCAACTCGCCCGTGTCCTTGGCCGGCGCGGCGAGCGGCGGTGCGGCGGCGGGATCGCCGGCCCCGGCGCGGGGGGTGGCGATGGCGCGGCGTCGAGCACCGCGCGGTCATCCCTGCCCGGCGGTGTGGCGGGCCGCGGCGGCGCATAGGAAGAGTTCGGAGCGGGAGTGGGACGCGAAGCCGGCGTCTGGAGAGGTCCGGCGGGTGGATGCGGTGGTCCGCTTCCGACGGACGCCGGCGTCCGCACCGGACCCAATGGATGGTTGGCCGGGTCGGCGCTCAGCGGCGGTTGCCGCGGCACCGGACTGCCGGCCACGTCAAGGCCTGGCTGCTGTCCATGAGCCGGCGGAACGGGCGGCGGCATCGCCGGAAGCGGCGCTCGGCTCGGCAGCGGCGGGGGCGGCGGCGTCAGCAGCGGTGCTGCGGTCGCCGCCTGCTGCGCCGGACCGGCGAGGCCGGAGCGCGCGGCGGACGCGGCCGCCAAGGCGAAAAGTAAGGCGCAGACACAGACGCTAAGGACAGAGACGGTCCGGCGGGGGACGCATCACGGACCCGCTTTCTGCGGCGAAACCAGGTGGTGTGCCGCGAGCGAAGTGTTCGCTACGCTACACCTCGGACTCGGATGCTGTCAACAGGATAACGCTGCGGAATGGGGGTGAGGAGTGAATGGTGAGTGGTGAAGGGAGCGAGCGAGGCAGCTCACCCTTCACTACTCACCACTCTCTGCTGACCCTCTTCAGCGATAGCGCCGGAACAGCCGGCCCCACTCGGTATCCCGCATCTGCGCGGCGCGGCGGCGGCCGACGAACGGGTACCAGAAGGCGTTGTGATACAGGTTCGAGGCGACGAACGACCACGGCGCGATGCGCGAGCGCAGCAGCGCATGCTCGAAGCACTTCAGCGGCCCCCAGTAGATCAGCTTCTGGCCGCGGCTGGCGAACGTGTTCTCGTTCTTGCTGAAGCCGAAGTCGATGCCGCTGATGTCCATACCCACGACCTCGATCTGCGCCGGGTCGCCCACGCCCAGACCGCGCTCGTGCGCCAGGCGGATGAACGGCAGCGAAAGCGGATCGAAGCCTTGCAGCTTCGCGGAGACCGCGTCGATCGCGACGAGATCGCTGCCGGCGATCAGCAGGTTCTTGACGTGCGGGCGCATGGCGCGCGGGCCGGGGCCATCGCCGGCGATCGTGCCGTCCATCACGGCGAAGAGTCCGGCGTGGATCTCCTGCTGAATCGCCAGCAGATCGACCAGCGTCTCGTGGATCTGCGTGTGTGCCCAGTGGCGGTTGTTATCCAGCAGGCCACCGAAGCCGTTCTTCATGGCGCCGGTGATCGTGGTGAAGACGTGCGTCTTGACCGTGGGCAGGTGCACGACGTTCTTGCCGAACAGCACTTCGGGAATCTCGATGCCGTCGGGGAAGATGCGGTCCAGCGCCAGCAACTCGGCCTTCGGTGCGTAGCGCACGCGCTTCGTGCCGGGGTCGGTGACGTGGACGCTGGGCACGCGATTGCGCTGCAGCACGGCGAGCTGCTTGTTGCGCCGCTCGCCCTCGTGCGAATCGACCACAACGGTGCCGTTCTGCACGGCGACCAGGTCGTGGTAGCCGGCGCGACGCAGGCCTCGGATCGTGCCATCGAGCTGCCAGGGGCTGGTGGAGCAGGCGGGATAGTAGCGCTGCCAGGAGATGTTGACCTTGAGCGCGGTGGGCGCGGCGGGATCCAGCGCCTCGCGCACGCCGGCCAATTCCATCAGCCGGGCGATGTCAGGCAGCACGGTACGGGAGCTGGTGTAGAGCACGGCGACGCGGCCGGTGGGTCGGTTGGCGGCGGCGTGCTCGCGCGGCCTAGTTAGCGATTGCATGGGCAATCCTTGCGGCCGGGTTGCGCTGTGTCGCCGCCTGTCCAGTGTAGCGCGGCGGCAGTGCATCACGGCTCAGCCGCGCGGGCCGAGCACGTCGTCAAGCGCGAGCACGAGGTTGGGAAAGGCGAGGGGGGAGAGCGTGCCGCCGCGTTCAACGATCTCAATCTTCGTGTAGCGCCCAGCCTTCGGCTCGCGGTGGACGAGAATACGTTGGCCGGGCAGGTCGAAGATCCAGCTCTCGACAATGCCGGCTTCGGCGTAGAGCGGCAGCTTCTCGTCGCGGTCGTAGCGCAGCGAGGTATCGGCTACCTCGATCAGCAGGAGGATGTTCGCGGGGTTGGGATGGCCGGTGCGCCCGATAGCAAGGCTCGCCGGCACGATCACGAGATCGGGCTCCGGCTCCGAGTACAGCGGAATATGAATGGGATCCTGCACGCGGACAAGCATGGACTCAGGCAGCCGCCGCAAGAACCAGTTCGCCAGGAACGTCACCACCCAGGCATGCGGGATACCGATGGGCGCCATGCGCACGAGTTCTCCTTCCAGCAGTTCGATCCGTTCGTCCTCGTGCAGGATGCCGGCTGCGATCATCTGCTCGTATTCATCGACGGTGAGCAATCGCCGCTCGTACTCTCGCGCAACCACTGTCAATCCCCACCCGCCAGCCGCAGCGTTCGCCGCGCTGCTTCCGCTGCTTCCAGTGTCGGGCCTTCATCCCACCGCCGCAATCCGGCTTAGCCGCTCTGGCCGACGAGGATCGCCCCTTATCAACAGTTCGAGGCGTTCGTCGTCGCGCAGGATGCCGGCCTCGATCATGCGCTCGTACTCGTCCGCGCTGAAGTGGCGCCGCTGGAGCATCACTTCTGGCTCGGGCTGCTCGGCTTGTTTAGCGACCATGGATTTCTTCCGTTCGATCGTGATACGAGGTGGTCAGGTACATCCAGTATGGCGCACTCGCCGCCACGGCTGCGCCCGTTTACTCGTTGGCGTGTGCGGGAAGCGTCTCAAGCGCCAGCGCCGTGGCCTGTTCCAGCGAAAGCGCCTCGCCCTCGGCCCAGGCCGCCGCGAAGGTCTGTTCATCCAGCGCGGCACGTGCGTTCACGACGCTCCGCTCATACTCGACCTTGTCGTACCCGGGGACGGCTGCACCCGTAACGTCGCGCAGCGCCTTCGCCGAGCCGAACAGTAGCACCGCACGCACCGGTCGCCCAGCGCGACACACGCTCCGGCCACGTGCTCCAGCGCGTCGGTCGTGCCCCAAAGGTCGCGAACTTGGTAGCGGATTGCCAGACTCTCTGCAAACAGGGCGTGCGCGGCAGGGGCGTCGCTACGCGACAACGCCACCAGCCCGAGACCGAGCAGTGAGAAGGCCTGGCCGATCTTGTCACCGCTCTCGCGGGTAAGGGCAAGACTCGTCATCAGCTGTGACTGCGCCAGGGGCAGGTCACCGCTTGTCCACGCCACGTATCCCAGGTTGGCCAGCGGCCCACCTATATACTGCCGTTCGCCACTCGCCTGGTAAAGGGACACGCTCTCCTCAAGCCACCGGCGCGCCGACTCGTAATCGCCGGTGAGCCACGCCGCTACTCCGAGGCTGTTGAGAGTACCGGCCATCCCCCGTTTGTCGCCAAGCTCGCGGTAAAGGGCGAGGCTCTCTTCATCAAAGCGGCGCTGCGTCGCGTGGTCGGCCCGCGCGTAGTAGGCCAGATACCCCGCCGCTCGCAGGAGGTCAGCGCGCTCCCGCGATGTAGCAGCTTCCACCCGATCCAGCACCTGAACAAGCCAGTTGCTCCCTTCGGTCAGATGCCCGTGTGAGACCCAGAACTGCGCCAGGATCGCCGCCAACTTGAAACCCACGTGAGCATCGCCGGCGCCGAGCGAATACCTCAGCGCGGCGCGCAGATTGCCGTGCTCCTGTTCGAGCCGGTCCAACCAGACCCTTTGCTGGGCAGTGCGATAGTGCGGCCGGGCTGCCCGCGCAAGATGCAAGCAGGAGGCTGCATGACGTCGTTGAACTTCGTACGCCTCACCGCTTGCCTCCAGCTCACCGGCGGCGAACTCGTGGATCGTCTCCAGCATGCGGTAGCGTGGCTCCCCCGCGTGCCCTTCACCTTCTTGCAGCAGGCTCTTCTCGACCAGCGAACTGACGCCGTCCAGCACGTCGAGGCCGAGGTCGCCGTCGGCGTCGCACACCGCCTCGGCAAGCTCCAGCGTGCAGCCGCCGGCGAACACCGCCAGGCGACGGAAGAGACGCTGTTCAGTGGGCGCCAGAAGGTCATAGCTCCAGGCGATGGCGTCGCGGAGGGTCTGCTGCCGCGCCGGTACGGTGCGGGCACCGCCGGTGAGGAACGGCAGCCGCTGGGAGAGCCTGCTCAGCATCGCCGACGGCGGCAGGACCCGGATGCGCGCCGCGGCGAGTTCGATCGCGAGCGGCAGGCCGTCAAGCTGCCGGCAGATCGTGGCCACGGCAGCAGCGTTCTCCGCGGTGAGGCGGAAATCGGGCCGCACGCTCTGCGCTCGGGTCCCAATTCAGCATGTCCGCGGATTCATCCGGCAACGCGAGCGGCGGGACCGGATATTCCTGCTCGCCCGCCACGCGCAGCGGGGCGCGGCTGGTGGCGAGCACCGTCAGTTCCGCCGCGGCCTGCAACAGCACACCGACGAACTCGGCGGCAGGCAGCAGATGTTCGAAATTGTCGAGGGCGAGCAACAGCCTGCGGCCGCGCAGGAAGCGCACGACGGCGTCGCGTACCGGCAGATCGGGGTTCTGCGGCACGCCGAGGGCACGAGCCACGGCAGCGGGAACCAGGTCGGCGTCGGTGAGCGACGCCAGGTCGACGAAGAAGACGCCATCGGGGAAGGCGTCCAGCAACTCGGCGGCGGCCTGCAACGCAAGCCGTGTTTTGCCCGTGCCGCCGGGGCCGGTGAGCGTCAGCAGGCGCGCCGTTTTCAGCAGGTTCGCGATCTCGGCCAGTTCACGCTCGCGGCCGAGGAAGCTGGTGAGCTGCAGCGGCAGGTTGTTGGGGCGGGCGTCCAGCGTCGCAAGCGGCGGAAACGTGTCGGGAAGGTCCGGCACGTTGAGCTGGAAGAGCAGTTCGGGCTCACTCAGGTCGCGCAGGCGGTGGCGACCCAGATCACGCAGGCTCGCACCATCTGGCAGCATGCCGCGCACGAGCTTCGCCGTCGCCTCGGAGATGAGGATCTGGCCGCCGTGGCCAGCCGCGCGGATGCGGGCGCAGCGGTTCACGGCCGAGCCGTAGTAGTCGCCCTCGCGCAGATCCGCTTCGCCCGTGTGCAGCCCCATCCGCACCCGCAGCGGCCCGACCTCGCCCCAGTCTTCGGCCACGAGTGCCCGCTGCCCGGCCAGCGCCGCGGCGACGGCAGCCGAGGCGCGGACGAAGACGGCGAAGAGCGAGTCGCCCTCGCCGCGCGGGCGCACCACCACACCGTCGTGCCGCTTGAAGACGCTCGTCAGCAGCGCGTCGTGGCGGACCATGACGGCCCGCATCGCCGCAGGGTGTGCTTCCCACAGGCGGGTGCTGCCTTCCACGTCGGTGAACAGAAAGGTGATCGTACCTGTGGGCAGGGCGGACATCCGGCGGCCTCGCTGGCGGCGCTTCCCGATGGCGCCGCCATTCTACCAGCCTGCCCGGTTGTCCCGCCGCGTGTGCTTCGCCTTACTCGAAGTACCAGCCCGCCTCGGCCTCACCGATCCGCGATATGCCGTCCAGCCACGCCGCGAGCAGCCGCGCCAGCAGCGCCGCGATACGGGCACGCCGGCCCGGTGCCGATGCGACAGCGAGCCGGCCACGCTCGGCAGTAAAGCCACTCGTCGTTTCGTACCCTTCGTAGACGGCCATCACGCGCTCCTTGATTGCCCGCCGGAGGATGGTGTCAGGCGAATGTCAGCCAGATGTAATCGGGAGGTCATGCACGCCTGCACGGGCGCTGGCATGATGATGGTGCGAGGCCGATTTCCCCTGTCGGCAGCGCGGGCGCAACCCGAGGGAGCGCTTCAACACTCGCTGGACCCGGCGGTTGCCTCCCCGCCGGGCCCGCCCCCCTGCTTCCGGTTCGGTTCGGCGCCGCGAACCCCAATCGCGGCGCCGAACCGGGCCGTTTTTTGTTTGCGCGCCCGGTCGCATCAACGAGATGCTGTGGTGGACTGGCTGGCGCTCACAGTGCCGTGCTCAGGAGCAGGGCGAGACCGGCGAATCAGCCGCAGCGGCCGCAGCACGGCGGTGAAGGCATGGACGGCACGCAGGCGCCGGTGGTGCGTATGCCCGTTCGGCGCGATGGTGCGCCAGGCCGCCTGCTCGCGGCGATAGCGGGCAACCAACTCTTCACGCTCGCCGTCGATGGCCCGCAGGTCGAGTGGATTGCTGTACATGACCGTGCCCTCCCGATCTCCGGCCGTAGCCGGCCACCACGTCACCGCTCCGATGGGGCCATGCTGCGTCACGGCCGCGGCTTGCGTTATCCGGCGGCGGACAGATGCACTGTCGCCTGGCCGACAGTTGGGCGAGCAGGGGACAGGGGTCAGGCGTTAGACACGGAGGGTTGCGGTACGGCGGCACGACATCCGGGCGGCGCCTGAACGTCAGCGACCGGCGCCGCTGCGCTGGCCACCGCCGAACGCTGCGAGGAAGAGTGCCGGCGCTGGCTCCAGCGCCAGCCGCCAGCCGCCCGCACAGGCATCGCGATCAGCCGGCAGGCGCTGTGTCGATGCTGTGCCGCCGCCGCCCCGCTCGCACTCGCCCTCGGTGCCCCGGCCCTGGCTGCGGAGGCCGGACGCCCGCGCGAACGTATGGTGTGCGCCTCTACCGGTCGCTGGGATCGTCGCGCAAGAGGCTTTCGAGCAGTGCTGTTAACTCCTCGTCGCTGTAGAACTGGATCACCACGCGCCCGCCGCGCCGCCCGCGCTCGATCTGCACGGTGGTGCCGAGAGCGCTCTGGAGCCGCTCGGCCCAATGTGCCAGCTCCGGATCGGCGGTGCGACGCGTCTGCCGCGGCGCGGCCGGTTGCTCGCGCAAACGCCGCACCAGCGCTTCGGTCTGCCGCACGGAGAGGCCGCGTTCCACGATCTGCCGCCAGAGCTGAATCCGCTGCGCCGGGTCCGTCAGCCCGAGCAGGGCGCGCGCGTGCCCTTCGCTGATCTCGCCCACGGCCAGGCTCGCCTTGATCTCCTCGGCGAGGCCCAGCAGGCGCAGCGTGTTCGCCACCGCCGTGCGGCTTCGGCCCACACGCCGTGCCAGCGCCTCCTGCGTCAGGCCGAACTCCGCGCCGAGCCGCTGAAACGCCAGCGCCTCTTCCAGCGGATTCAGATCGGCGCGCTGGATGTTCTCCACCAGCGCCAGTTCGAGCTGTTCCTGCGGCGTCGCCTCGCGCACGACGACAGGCACACGCAGCAGGCCCGCGGCGCGCGCGGCGTGCAGTCGCCGCTCGCCGGCGATGAGCTGGTAGCTGACGCCGGCGCCCGCCCGCTCGCGCCGGCTGACGACCAGCGGCTGCAGGATCCCGTGCTGGCGAATGCTTTCGGCCAGCTCGCTCACGGTCTCCGGATCGATCGCGCTGCGTGGCTGGCGCGGATTGGGCGCGATCAGGTCGATGTCCACCGTTACGGCGCCGCTGCGCTGGACGGCGCCCGCGCCGGCTTCCGGCCGGTCAGCCTCTTCGGGTCGCATCGCCTGCGTTTGGGGGATCAGCGCGCTCAGCCCGCGGCCAAGACCCCGCCCGCGCGCGGCCGGCCGCGCGCCACCCGCTTCACCCTGCTGCCGGCTCACGAGGCGACCCTGCGGGCCAGCAGTTCATCCGCAACGCCGGCGTAGGCGGCGGCGCCGGCCGAATGCGGCGCGTAGGCGACGATTGAGAGGCCGTGCGAGGGCGCTTCGGAGAGACGCACGCTGCGCGGCACCACGGTGCGAAACGTCTGGGCGAAGTGACCGCGCACTTCGGCAACCACCTGCTGCGCCAGCGTGGTGCGCGGGTCGAACATCGTCATCACCAGCCCTTCGAGCCGCAGCGAGCCGTTGAGCGTATGCCGCACACGTTCAAGCGTCGCGGCGAGGTGGCCCAGCCCTTCGAGCGCCAGATACTCGCACTGCACGGGAATCACGACGGCATCCGCGGCGGTGAGCGCGTTGACCGTGAGCAGCCCCAGCGAAGGCGGGCAGTCGAGCAGGATGAAGTCCCAGCGCGGGCGCAGCGGCAGCAGCAGCTCGCGCAGCACGTACTCGCGGCGATCGGCGTCGACCAGTTCAATCTCGGCGCCGGCAAGGTCGGGCGAGGATGGTACAAGCGAGAGGCCGGGCTCGCTGCTGGGCACGATCAGGTCTTCGAGCCGCGCCGCGCCGCCGAGCGCGTCGTAGAGGCTGCCGCTTTCATTGGAGCCACCAAGGCCGCTGGTGGCGTTCGCCTGCGGATCGACATCCACCAGCAGCACGCGCAGGCCGCGCCGCGCCAGGCAGGCGCCGAGATTGATCGCCGTCGTGGTCTTGCCCACGCCGCCCTTCTGATTGGCCAGGGCGATCACTTCTGCCATGCGGGGTGCATCTCTCCCTGGCCACGGGGCCTCGGTGCCTGGTCGGTGGACCGTGATCGACCCGACCGCCGGCTTCAGAGCAGCCGCAGTTGCACATCGGGATACGCGGCAAGCCGCGCCTCCACCCGCGCCCGCACTGGCGCACCGGCCACGCCGTGCGCCTCCACCACAAAGCTCGCGGTCGCCGCGGCGAAGCGGGCAGCATCGGCAATCGCCGTCATGACTGCCCCGGCGGCAGCCGCCGCCGTTTCATGGTAGCGGATCAGAAAGGCGGCGGCGAAGGCATCGCCCGCGCCCGTGCCCTCAACCTCGTGCGCCGGGAAGACGCCGATCTCGTGCCAGACGCCATCGATGGCGATCAGCGAGCCGAGATCGCCGCGCGTTACCGCCAGCACGCGCACGCGCCGCGCCCAGCCGTCGAGCAACGGCCGCAGCGCCTCGAACGAGGCGCCGAGGTCTTCTTCGCTGAGGAAGGCGGCATCGAGATCGCCAAACACGTGCTCGATGCCTGCCTCGGCCGGCGCGACTGCCTCGACGCGATCATCCGTTGCGATGCGGCGTAACCAGCCCTGCAACGTGGCGCCGCGCAGCGCATGCGGGAAGGCGCCGGCCGTATCTGTCGCGACCTCACCCGTCACCGAGCCAAACAGGACGATGGGCGCCTCGCGCAGATCCGCCGGCACGGCCGACGGCCCGAGCGGCGCGGCGCGGGCGCGCACGAACTGCTCGCGGGCGCGCCCGCGCCACACGTGCTCCATCAGCGTAGTTTGTGGCGCCGGCAGCCGCTCGATGCGCACGCCGGCCAGCTCGGCGGGCAGCTCGACATCGTCCGCGGCGCTGGTGAGCACGGCCGTGGGTACGCCCAGCCGCGCTGCCACGGCAGCAGCGTAGCTGGCCGTGCCGCCGGGGCGCTCTTTGCCGGCCACCCGGTCGCGGGTGATGTGGCCGATGACGAGGAACGTTGGCGCACCTGCAGGCGTCAATGTACGCCTCACGGCCGGGGCGCCCGCGGCCAGCGGCCCTCAAACCCCCTTCCCCTTTCTCCCAATCGTTCACATCGCGCAAAGCGCGATCTGGGATGGAGAAAGGGGCGATCCCGGGTTGGCGCGATCCGAAAGACGCCGGGTTAACCGTTTAGCGATCGGAACGCTGCAGGCCGGATCGCCCCTCGCCCAGGATTGGGAGAGGGGACGGGGGTGAGGGCCGCTGGCCGCGGGCGCCCCAGCAGATGATCGCTACCGCTTGGGCGTGATCGCGACTTTGCGCGCCTCGCCCTCGCCGATGCTGATCGTCTCCACGTCCGGGTCTTCGGAGAGGGCGAGATGCACGATGCGGCGCTCGGCGGGCGGCATCGGCTCCAGCGTCATCGCCTGGCCGTTCTGGCGCACGCGCTCGGCCACGCGGCGGGCCAGATCGCCCAGCGCGGTCTCGCGGCGCCGGCGGTAGCCTTCGACATCCACGCCGAAGAGGCTGTGCGAGCGGGTCTGGTGGTTGACGATCAGGTTGAGCACATACTGCAGCGCCGACAGCGTCTCGCCGCGCCGGCCGATGATCAGCCCTTGCTCTTCGTCGTCGACGCCGGTCACGTCCAGCACGGCGGCGACCATACCGGCGCCGTCGCCCGGCGTCACCGGCTCGCGCGCCGCCACGTCCGCGTCGACATCCATCAGCGAGAGCAACGTCTCCAGCACATCCACCGCCGATTCGGTGACGAGGTCTGCATCCAGTGCGAGCGCCTGCCGCGGCGTGCCCGCGCCCTGATTGACAAAGGCGTCGTCCAGCCGGTCCGCGGGCGCTTCGGCCGGTTCGGCCTCGGCTGCGCTTGGAGCGGACGGCGCCGTTGTGCGCGGCGCGCGACGCGCACGCGCCGGCGCGGCGACCGGTTCAGGGGTGCTGTCTGCAGCGGTGGGGCGCTGGGCGGCCGCCGGCTGCGGCCGGGCGGAGAGCCGCACGCGCGCCGGCTGGGCGCCAACGCCGAGAATGCCGGGCCGTCCCTCGCTCAGTACCTCGATCTCGGCCTGCTCGCGGGCAACGCCGAGTTCGACGAGCCCGCGGCGGATCGCTTCCTCCAGGTTGCGGCCGCTGGCTTCGATCGTGCCCTGCCCTCCCTGATCAGGCGTCTCTGCCATCTGTGGACCTCGTTTCTGCCCCTCCGTTGCTGGCGGCCGGATCGCTGTCGATGCGGCCGGTGCGGCGCGGCGCTGGCGCCGGGCGGGTCACGGGGGGAGCTTTCGGCTGCAGTTTTGGCGGTGCGCCGCCGCCTCTGCGGCGCGCCTGCCCCGAGCGGCCATTGCGGCCGTTGGGCTGAACGCTTGCGCTCGGCTCATCCAGGGCACCGGCCAGCAGATCGGTGGAGTCGCGTTCCTCGCGCGGCTCGCGCTCGCCGCGCGGCGCCCGCCGCTGCGGCACACGGTTGGTTGGGCTGCGCTTGTTCTTCGGCTGCGGCGAGGCGAGCAGCAGGTTCTTGAGATTGCCCAGGCTGAAACTGCCGACGCCCAGCATTTCGGAGACGGGCTTGCCGCGCCACTCGAACACATAGTAGTTGAGGCCGATGCCGGCCAGGTTGGTAATCACCCAGTAGACCGCCAGGCCGCTGGGCACGGATACCGAAAACCAAGCAAAGAGCAGCGGCATGAACCAGAGCATCATCTGGTTCGTCTGCGCCGTCTGCGAGTTGGCCGCCATCGTCTGCTGCGTCATCGTCAGCTTTTGCTGCACCCACATGGTGGCGAAGACGAGGACCGGCAGAATGTAGGTCTTATCGGCGGCGCCGAGGTTCAGCCAGAGGAAGTGGCTGGTCAGCGGTACGGCGTGCTGGATGAAGCTCCACGGATAGAGCGTGTGGGACAGGGTGATCAGGCTCTCCGGCGTGCTGCCGAGCGTGGTGCGGATCACGGAGTAGAGTGCGATCCAGATCGGGAACTGGATCAGTGTAGGCACGAGGCAGCCGGCCGGATTGACGCCTTGCTCTTTATAGAGCTTCATCGTCTCTTCGGAACGGCGTTTGGGATCGCTGTACTTCTTCTGAATCTCCTGCAGCTTCGGCTGCAGCGTCTGCATCTTCTTCGAGCTCTGGATCTGGCGCATGGTGAGCGGCAGCGTGACGAGGCGCAGCAGCAGCGTGAAGACGATGATCGCCAGGCCGTAGCTGCCGAACAGCAGCCGGTCCAGCACCACGATCAGGTTCGTGGAGGGCGTGATCAGGATCTGGTTCCAGACGAAGCTGATCACTTCAAGCACGGGCGTCCTACTTTCTCAGGCTGCTGCACGCGCCCGGGCTGCGCCGCATCCATATATCGGCTCATGGCTTCGCCACGTCGGTCGCCGTGCCGGTGAGCGGATCGATGCTGACCAGCCGCGTGCCGTTCGTGCCGCCGTCGGTCAGCACGAGTACGCTGCCATCGCTCTGCGCGACGAGATCGCCGAGCGAATGCGAACCGAGCTCGGTCGGCTTCGACCACTTCGGCGCGCCGCTGGCGGGGTCGTAGCCGTCTACGCGCCCGTTGCGATCGGCCACCACCAGCACGCCCTGGGCGATCGTCGGCCGGCCGCGAATCGACGTGCCCAGCTTCTGCTGCCATTGTACGGTGCCGTCCTGAGCGCTCACGCCATAGACCGTGCCGGCCAGACTGCCGGTAAAGACCATGCCGTTCTGCACCAGCGGGTGGCCCCACAGCCAGTTATCGGCGCTGGGGCTGCTTTTCCAGACCTCCGCGCCGTTCTTCTGGGTGTCCAGGGCGTAGAGGTGCTTGTCGAAGGCGCCGAAGTAGAGACGGCCGGAGTCCAACGAGGGCGTGGACGTAATCGCGCCGCCGGAGTCGCTGTTCTTCCAGATCTCCGTGCCGCTGTCTTCCTTGAGCGCGTAGACGTGCCGGTCCATCGAGGTGACGTAGATCACGCCATTGTCGACGACGGGCGTGGACCAGATGCGGTCCCCAGCCTTGAACGGCTTATTCCACACCAGCGAACCGTCGGCGACTTTAATCGCGAGCAGATCGCCCTCGGAGTTGCCGACGTAGGCCACGCCGTTATCGATCGCCACGTTGCCGACGATGGCGCCGCCCGTATCGACCGGCTGCTTCCAGATCGGCGTGCCGTCGGCCAGCTTCAGCGCATAGACCTTGCCGTTGTAGGCGCCGAGAACCACCGTGTCGCCGCCGGCCACGGCGGGGGTGCTGTAGATGCCGTTGAGTTTGGTCTGACGGTAGGCGAGCGGCAGGCTGTTGTCGGACGCGGGCGGAAACTCCCAGGTGATGGCCTTCGTGGTCTTGTCCACCAGTTCGAGTTTGCCGCGGTGCAGGCTGGTGAGGTAGCCGGCATCGGTGACGACCGGTGCGGCCCAACCCTGCGGCTGCGAAATGCTGGTGCAGCCGAGCGCGAGCAGGCCGAGCAGGGCGACAGGCGCGATCACGATCAGCGATCGGTGGAAGGGGTTCATCGACCATCCGTTTCTAGCAGCGGGGCGCGATGCCGCCGGCCTGCCATCAGCCTTTGCTCACGACGCGTGTCTCACGCTGCCATCCGCGGCCGGCGCGCCGGGCACGGGGTCGTAACCGCCCGGCTTCCAGGGCACGCAGCGCCCGAGCCGCCGCGCCGCAAGCCAGCCGCCGCGCAGGGCGCCGTAGCGCTGGATCGCCTCGTAGGCGTAGCGCGAGCAGCTCGGCTCGTAGCGGCAGACCGTGCCCAGACCGGGCGAGACGCGCCGCTGATAGAACCGGATCAGCGTGAGCAAGAGGCGTTTCATCCAATCGCGCCGTTCTTCAGCCATGCCTTGCCGCCGCGTCGATCGCGGCCATTCATCTCTCAGTGTACAGTAGCCCGCGCCGATCACGGCTGCGGCCCGGCATCGATCGGGCGGCGCGCCGGAGATTGGCCGGAATCTGGCCGGGATGGTCCGCTCGTCTCGCTCAACAGCCGCGCCTGTTGCAACAGGGCGCAGACTTCGGCGCGCAGTGCCCAAAAGTCGCGGCCGGCGGCCGGCGGCCGGGCGCTGATCACGAGATCGCGGCCCGGCGCCAGCGGCAGGGAGGCCACGATCGCACGCAGCCGGCGCTTGATGCGATTGCGCACCACGGCGCCGCCAACCCGCTTGCCGACGGCGAAGCCAACGCGCGACGGCACGGCGCCGGTGTGCAGGCTGCGCAGCGCCAGCGCCTCGCCGGCAACGCTGCGGCCGCGGCGGTGTACGGCCGTGAAGTCGGCCGCACGGCGCAGCCGCTGTTCGCGCTTCATACACACCCGTCCGCGCCCGTCCGCCCGCACACCCGGCTAGACGACGGTGAGCCGGGCGCGCCCCTGCAGCCGCCGCCGCTTGAGCACGTTGCGGCCGTTGCGCGTGCTCATCCGCTTCATGAAGCCGTGTTCTCGCTTGCGAGGAATGCGTTTGGGTTGATAGGTGCGCTTGGGCACTGCTCAGGTCTCCGTTTCCGGTAGTCTCCACGCGAATCGCGCTTACCGCGCCGCTACCGAGGCAACAGAAGACCCCGCAGGCGCTGTTGCCCGGCGGCGGCGCCTGGGGGCGGCTTCAAGCTATGGTAGCCGGGTCGCGGGGGATGAGGGAATAGGGGAACACGGTTCAGGGTATGGGGTGAAGGGTTTCGGGAGGGCGATGCGATCCGTGCGGGGCGCGGCCGGCCGCGCCTGCATGCCCCTCGCTAGACCCTCAAGCCTAAGCGGCCGGGGCGCCGCAACCGGCAGGAGCAGGTTCTGAGAGCCCTCGTGAAGGCGTACGCTGGGATCGGGGCCGCCGGGCGGTGCACACGCGGCCCCGAACCGCTCTGGAGAATGCCGTGACCGCGCTGCTGTGGCTCGGGCTTACCGCGTGCCTGGTTCTCGTGCTGATGCTGCTCGCCGGACTCGGCATGACCCTCTGGGCCTACCGCGCCGCCACGCATCCGCACCACGGTGTGTTCGACGCGCCCCGGCTCGGCGACGCCCTGCCGCGCGAGCCGGTTTCGCTCACCAGCCGCGACGGTACCCGGCTCGCCGCCTGGTTCATTCCCGGTACGCGGCGGCAGGCGGTGTTGTTGCTGCACGGCTACACGGCCTGCAAAGACGATATGCTTTCGCACGCTGCCTTTCTGCACGAGGCCGGCTACAGCCTCTTTCTGCTCGATCTGCGCGCCTGCGGGGAGTCTGCCGGCAGCGTGGTCACGCTGGGCGGCCACGAGCGCGACGACGTGCGCGCGGCGCTCGGCTACCTGCAGTCTCGTCAGGATATCGACGCCGATGGCCTTGGCGTGCTTGGCCTTTCGCTCGGCGCCGCGCTGGCCCTGCTCGCGGCCTGCGATTCTCCGGCCGTGCGCGCCGTCGTCGCCGAATCAGCCTTCCGCTCGGTACGCAGCGCCATCCGGCAGAACTTCCGCCGCTTTACGCACCTGCCCAGCTTTCCCTGGGCCGAGCTGACCACGCGCCTCGCCGAGTGGCGCCAGCACGTCAGCGCCCGCCTCGTCGCGCCGGAGCTCGAGGTCGGCAAGCTGCGCCGCTGTGCGGTGCTGTTGATCCACGCGGCCGACGATCGTGTGATCTCGATTCGAGACAGCGAGGCGATCTTCGCCCGTGCGGGCGGCCCCAAGGCGTTCTGGCGCATTCCCAGCGCCCCGCACGCGCTCGCCTACAACTGCCTGCGCGAAGAGTATGCCGCGCGCGTGGTCGCATTCTTCGATCGCTGGCTGGCCGGCGGCGAGACCGACGACACGGAAAGAGCTGGATCCTGATGGACCCGGCTCTTCGCATCACCTGAGGCGAACTGTCTACCAGCGTTCGCGGCGGCCACCACCGCCCGAAGAGCGGGCGCCGCCACCGCCGCCGCCCTGGCTGCGGAAGCAGTCGGAGCAGTAGACGGGCTTGTCGCCGCGCGGCTCGAAGGGCACGCGCGCCTCTTTGCCGCAGCTCGCGCAGGTAGCGCTGAACATCTCGCGCTGACCGCCGTAGCCGCCGCCCGAGCTATACCCGCCACCGGAGCTGTAGCCGCCGCCGCCGCCGGAGCCGTAGCTGTCGCGGCTCTGGCGCCGCGCCGAACGGCACTCCGGGCAGCGACGCGGCTCATTGGTGAACCCCTTCTGGGCGTGGAACTCCTGTTCGCCCGCCGTGAAGGTGAAGGAGGCGCCGCAGTCGGCGCAGGTCAAGGTCTTGTCGGTGTACGTCACTCGATGACCCTTTCGTGAAATGTGGGTCGGCTTCGGTCATCGAGCGCGGAGCGAGGCACACGGTGCGACGAGCGCGGCGCATGGCGGAAGAGTTCCCCATGTGTATCTTACCACATCCAGGGGCGCCGCGATAGATGGCGATCGGTAATTTTGGCGATCTGCCCCGGCGCTGCCGCCGCCGGCTCAGGCCGCGGGCTGTGCGCTCGCCACGGGCCCACGCTGAGGACCGGATTCCAACGGCAGCGCCCCGTCCACATCCTGCGCTTCGGCGATGTGATACACCGCCAGGTCGGGCCGCTCGCGCAGCACGCGCAGGAAGGCGTCCAGCACCGCCGAGTCGAACTGCGTGTCGTGCCCGCGTTCGAGTTCTCCATGGACCTGCTCGATCGGCAGCGCCTTGCGATATGCCCGGTGCGAGGTCATCGCGTCCCAGGCATCCGCCACGGCCAGCACGCGCGCGCCGAAGGGAATCGCGCTGCCGGCCAGCCGGTCGGGATAGCCTTTGCCGTCAAAGCGCTCGTGATGATGGCGCACGTAGACGCGACCCTCGGCAAACTGCGGGAAGCGCCCGATCAGCCGTGCCCCCACCTCCGGATGCGAGCGCATCTCCGCGAACTCGCGCTCGGAGAGCGCACCCGGATTCAACAGTACCGTGGACTTGATCCCAATCTTGCCCACGTCGTGCACGCGGCCGGCCATCGTGATCAGCTCGACCTCAGTCGCAGACAGACCGAGTGCCCGCGCCGTCGCCCGCGCCAGTTCGGCCACGCGCTGCGAATGCTGGAACGTGTAATGGTCGCGCATATCAACGATGTCGGCAAGGTCTTCCAACGCCAGCCGCGTCTGCGCCCGCAGCGCCACGCCATCGCGCAGAGCCCGCTGGGCGATGGCCGCCGGCGCGATCAGCAACGGCAGTGCCCACAGTTGCTCGCGCGTGGCCAGCGCCGCCAGAACCCCCGTCAGTCCCAGCGTCAGGTCGGCCACCAGCGTATCGTGCGGCACGTCCCACGCCCGTCGCAGCGGGTTCTCGCGCAGTTGCACCGCCGCGATGCTGAGCACCAGCGTGAAGCCGGTGCCATACATCACCAGAGGCGCGGCCAGCGCCGCCGCCAGCTGGCCCGTGCTGCCGAGCCCCAACCGTCGCAGACCCGTCCATACCGCCAGGGCGGCGAGCCCGCGCAGCGCCGCGACCGCACTATTGAACACGCGCTGAATAAAGGGCGCCCGGTGCTCGCCGGCCAGCGTGCCGGTGACCAGCGTTGCCAGCACCAGCGGACCAGGCAGCAGCAGCACCGCGGCCACTTCCGGCGCGGTGCCCACATCGATCGTCCGCTTCAACCCGATCAGCACCGGCCGCCGGCGCGCCGCCGCGATCAGCACCGCGAGCAGCGCTGCCTCTGCAATGGCGGCGCCATGCCAGCGCTCGCCCAGCAGCGCGCTCAGCGGCGCCAGTGCCAGCGCCAACGCCACCACCGCCGCCACGTACAGGCGTACGCGACGCGGTGGCCCTGCCCTGCGAGGTGAAGCAGTCATCCGCGAACCATCCGCGGCCTCTGTCTGGCCTGCCGCACCGGCCCGCTGGCGCCGGTCGGAAAGATGTTCCCCCGGCCACTCAACGGCGCGGCATCCCTCATACCAGTATCGAAGCCGCGATCACACGCTGAAGGACAATGTTCCGATCAGGGGGCGATGTTCGATGGGCTGGGCCGCCGGGCTAGCGTGCCGCGAAGGCGCTCGACACCGCGCCCGTTGGCATGTTGCCTGCCACGGAGAACGACGTCGAGATCATTGCGGCCGTCGTGCCGTCCACGGCCGGATAGACCGTGCCGCCGGAGACGTTCAAGAGCTGCGCCGGCAAGGATGCCGCACTGTCGAACGTCACCGACACGCTCACGGACACGGGCTGCCCCGGCGACCATGCCGCGTTGCTGTGCGCCAGCACCACGTTCTCCGGCCAGTAGACGTTGTTGGCCATCTTCAGCGAGATGCTTACGCTAGCCGGCACGGTGTAGGTGACGGTGGCGCCTCGCACCTGCCTGGAAACCGTTGTGGAGTCGGCGTAGACGCCCACCGTGGTTTGCAGCGGGGCGCCGTTCACGAGCACGATCGGATCGTCCGCGCACCAGCCCCAGCTCGCCTCCGCCGCGCCGCTCTGCACCAGGCCGGCGCTTAGCAGCGCCACGCCGGCCACCGCGGCGGGCACCAACCTGGCCAGGCACTGGCCACCTATTCTGGGAACGCGCATCGTAGACCTCCTTAGCGTGCGAATCGGTCCAAAATGCACTTCGTCTTACGAGATCCAGTGCACCTTGCAAAAATGTGACCATCAGCAACGGAACGGGGCCATCTCGGCCGACTTTGCAATTGCTATCTTGCAGTCGCGCGGGCAGATGTGGTAGCAGCCGCCGGGCACTGGCTCCGCGACGTAAGTATCGAAGTCGTCGGGCAAGGCTTTAGCAACACATTCGGCGACCGCGCCGCGCGGTTGCGCCCCGGCGCGGTCCGGCGCTCGGGCGTGTGTGCACCGGCTAGAGGCTGTTATGAACTATCGGCCAGGAGCGGGAGCGCACTGTGCAGCAG
>CALFMN010000180.1 GCA_937879875.1 uncultured Chloroflexota bacterium
TGCTGGTAATGGACTTCAGCCTCTTCGGCGGTGACGTGGCAGCGCCAGCGGCGGCCGACCTCGTGCGGCTGCTGCAACCGGGCCCCGGCTCTGCGATTGTGCCGAGCGACACGTGGCGCCGGCTGCTGGCGGCGAACTATGCCGGCGAGCTGCGCGACGATCCACGCGAGGCGTTCAAAGCCGGCCGCTTCAATCTGGAGACGCTGCGCCGCTTCCGCGCCGAGTTGACGCCCGGCTTCGAGCTGGTGCGCGTGCAGCCCGAGCAGGTGGCCGCCTTTGCGGAGGTCGAGATCGATCTGGTGCATAACTTCGCCTCGCACGAAGATTTTGCCGCGCACGGCGTCGGCTTCGGCGTGCTGCACGAGGGGCGCTTTGTCGCGGGCTGCTCGTCCTTCGGCATCGGCGGCGGCACGCTGGAGATCGAGATCGACACGCATCCGGACTTCCGCCGGCGTGGTCTGGCGCGGGTCGTCGGCGCGGCGATGGTGCTCTGGTGCCTCGAACAGGGGCTGGAGCCCTGCTGGGACGCGGCCAACCCGATGTCCTCCGCGCTCGCCCGCCAGCTCGGCTTCGTCTCCACCGGCCAGTACACCGCCTACGGCCTGCGCTGAGCCCCTTCTTCACACTCAAAACTACTCAATCTCCCCTCCAACTGACGAAGGCCAGACCTACGCGCTGAATCGGCCAGCTTCAAACGAAGAGCCTCCTCAATTCTCCCTCTCCAGCTTGGCTGGAGAGGGGGTCAGGGGGTGAGGCTACGATCCCGCCACCCGCACCAGCAGCGTCCAGGCATTGAGCACCGAGCGCAGCAGATAGATCAGCAGCGTGGGCACCAGCCAGTACAGCCCGCCGAAGCGCCCGGCGAGCAGGCTGCCGCCCGCCGCGAGCACGGCCAGCGTGGCGAGGTTGAAGGGCAGAATCCGGACCGCCCACTCCAGCCGCTGCCGGCGCCTCAGGCGCCGCACGGTGCGGCTCTGCAGCCGGATGCTCAGCCCAACGAGCACGACGCCGAGCGCCAGCAACTCCACGCCCAGCGCGCGTCGATCCTGCCCCGGAATCAGCACGATCACCGCCAGCAGCACGAGAATCAGCAGGCCGCCCAGCGCCTCGCGCGCCCGAGCCGCGTGCGCCGGGTCGGGCATGATCTGCCGCGGGTTGAGCGAGAGCGCGACGAACAGCAGCCCGAGCAGCGCCGCCGAAGCGCCGGCCACCGTCCCGAACAACGCCTGCCAGGCCTCCGGATGATAGGCGATCGTCATCTGCGCTCCGTTGCCGCTATCGGTATTATCGATCGGCGCGGCAGCATGGCAGTTCTGTGGGTACTTCTACTCTGAGAGGGCAGCAGCGAATGCGGCCCAGCCGGACCGCGCGAGGCCGTCGCCGCCTTCCGCGAACAGCGCAGGCCGGCCTTCCGCAGGCTGCGGGTATTGCGGGTATAAAGAGGAAACCCTGCGCTACCACCCGGCTGGCTTCCGAATCGTTCCGTGTACATCGGCAAGCACGGCTGGCAACTGGGAGGCGCGCAAGTCGGCCGGGTGTATCTGGCGATAGAACGATGCCGTCGCTCGCAGCGTGCGGCTGGCATTTGCCTGTGGGTTGAAGATGCCGGCGGGCAGACCGAATCGTGTCCGGACGATCTCTACAGGAAACCTGAGATCTGAATCGTTGGAGATGATCGCCATCGCCTCGCAGTCTCTGTCGAACGCATCAAGCAGCAGGTAGCTTGCAAGGTTGACGTCTGAGCCCTTTTCCTGCGAGTCGAGAACCTCGACGATGCGCGGCCCATGCTGGGGAGGATGGGCAAGTGGCCTCCGCTTTGTACTCGACAGGTAATGTCCTGTATGGATGCTGAGGTTGGGGATGGTGCGCAGCGCCCGCAGATACGTCTGTTGTCGTTGCCGGCGTCCGGGATCGTTGACCGGATCGCCGGGTCTGGCCGAAATAAAGGCGGTGAAGTAGCGGACGCGCTGAATCGTATCGTTGGAAAGTAGTCGCCCGCTGAGTCTGCGAAGATCGAGCCAACGGTAAGGTGTGCCTTTGAGCGATCCGTAGTACAGATTGAAGCCATCGACATAAACGTTGACGATCATTACTCGCCATACAACAGCAGAGACCGCCCGAAGGCGGCCTCTACCCTGGGGCCGAAGACCCAGGGGGAATACCCTGTAATTCTATACCAGGTAGATGCTGCCTCGTCAATGCTGCGGCTCGCCCGAACGAGGGTCTTTTGATTCTCGGCTGAGCACTGCGCTCATTTGCGGCCGGAACGCGGCAACGCTCCCGACAGGCTCTCCAGCGGTCGGTAGGGGTCGTTCGCGAACGGCCCGTCGCCGCCTTCCGCGAACAGCGCAGGCCGGCCTTCCGCCGGCCGCGCGCCGGCGTCTGATTGCCCGGCGCCGTCCAGAAGATCGGGCTCGCGCTCGCAGCCCGGGCGCGCCCCACGTCGCTACGGCTGGCCCGCTTCCTGCCAGTACTGCAGCCAGTTCTGCGCGATGCGGCGCTGCGCTTCTTGCAGGCTGATCGCGCCGCTGCAGACCTGGTCGTGCAGATAATTCTCGTAGCGGTCCTTCTGGTGAAAGCCCGGTGTTGGCGAGGCGGCCTCCGGCCAGAGGTTGGCGATCTCGTTCGAGCCGCCCAGCTCAAGGCTGACGAGGTGGTCGACTTCGTAGTCGCCGGCCTTGTGATGGGCGATGCCGTACTCGGCGTAGACCTGATCCTTCTCGGCTTGCGGCACGTTGCGCACCGACTTCGCGTAGCCGGGCGTACAGATCTGCGCCTTCGTCACGTTTGGGAAGACGGCGCCGGGTGTGCAGGCGAGGTCCTGCAGCGCACCGTTGATGATGCAGCCCTCCGTCTTCGTGCGCTGCCCCAGCGCCGGCGTCGCAGTGGACGCAATGCCTGTGCTGCCGGGCGTCGCGGAGCTGGCAGTGGACGCGGGCGATGCCACCTGGGTGGCCGCGGGCGGTGTCTTTGAAGCGCCGCTGCTGCTGGCCACAATAAGCACGATCACGATCGCCGCCAGCACGACGACAGCGACGATGCTGGCGAGCTGGGTTGCGCGGCTGTTCATCCGGCACCTCGGCGCTCCTGCAACACGCGCACAAGGCTGGCCTGCTGATCGGAGAGCAGCGCCTGCGCGGCGTTTGCGGTGTCGCTCGTGGTGCGGATCACGATCAGCACGCCGCCGGCGGCAAGGCCGGACCGATAGGTTTCGCGGTCGGCATCCGTCACACCGAGCACCCGCATGCGTTCCAGGGCGGCATCGGGCGTCTGCCGGCCCCAGTCGCCGGGCGTATCGGTGAGGGCCGCGGTGCGGAGCGGGTCGGTCGTGAGGACCGAGATCTGCTGAGGCGAGAAGTCGGCCTCGGCCAGGTTATTGAGCGCGATGTCGGCGTCGCCGTCATTGGGCAGCAGCCCGATCACGATCATAGTGTCGGCCTGCTCCCCCGCGCCGCCGCGCAGCCGCACAAACCATCGGCGTACGTGATCAAACACCGCCGCTCACCGCCTTCGGCGTATCGATACCACGTCGCTCGCGGTCAGTCCATGCGGCGCGACGGCGGCCACGGAGGTCAGCGTCCCTGGAAGGCGCGCGGAGCGCGAGGCTCGTGGTAACCGCACACGGCCGCAGTGCGCTGTTGCTCTCTCCATCCGCTGCCGCCGCCTGATACACTTGTGCTGTAGCGGAGCACTGGCGATGGCGAAGCCTATGAGAGAAGCGGCGACCGGACGATCCGTGCCCGGTATCGAAATCGTCGAGGATCCGGCAGGCGCGCGGGCGCGCGTCAGTGGATCTGGCCTCGACGTTTCCGAAGTTATTCAGGCCTACCGTTCCTGCGGCAAGGATCTTGCCCGGCTCGCCGCGGCGTTCGATTGGCTCACCTCCGCTCAGATCGATGCGGCGTTTCGCTATTATGCACTGTACCCGCAAGAGATTGAGGCGCGGCTGGCAGGCGACGCCAGGCTGAGTCCAGCGGCGATCAAGGCGCGTTACTCCAGGCTGGCCGCCGACGAACTAGCGCGCGGCAGGTAGTCGATCATGTAGGCGGGCATCCCGTTCGGATATGCCATGGCGTAGCGGGCGAGCGCGGCCGCCATCCCGCCAAAGTTGTCGGTCGCCAGCCCTTGCGGAACAAACAGTACGCCCGCGTGCGGACGGGCGTTCTCCATGAATCGCGCGGTCCAGAAATCGAAGTCGCTGTAGTTGCGAGTCACGAGCACGCGGCGTTCCGCCGCCGCGAACGCAAGCTGTTCGTCGTCCCGCAGATCACCCCGGCCAAGTTCGCGTGCCGAGGTCACATCGAGACCAAGCCGGCGCGCGGCGAGTGCGGACTTCGGCGATTGATCCGCGTCCAGGTAGAAGGCTATCCTCATCTGCCCTATCTGGCCTGGCGCAGCGATCACGCTCGGGCACGCCGCTCCGATCCGGCCACGCTTTCACCGCTCGCGCTTCTTACGCCGGCGTGCGTCGATCTCCCGGCCACTCGGCTTACCGTCCCTGAAAGTTGGGCGGGCGCTTTTCGGCGAAGGCGCGCGGGCCTTCTCTGGCGTCCTCGGAGGCGGCGATCAACCGTCCGAAGCCGGCTTCCAGCGCCAGCCCCTGCTCAAGCGTCATGTCCTTGCCGCGCAGCATCGCCTCTTTCGCCCAGCGCACGGCCAACGGGCCGCGCGTGCAGATCGTCTCCGCCAGGCGCAGCGCCAGCGGCATCAACTCCGCGCCTGCTACCAGGCGGCTGACCAGACCCCAGCGGAAGGCGTCCTGCGCCGTGATGCGCTCGGCGGTGAGGATCACGTCCATCGCCACGGCCAGCGGCAGGGCGCGCGGCAGCCGCTGCGTGCCGCCCGCGCCGGGAATCAGCGCCCAGGTGGTTTCCGGCAGACCGAATTGCGCGTGCTCGGCGGCGATGCGGATGTCGCAGGCCAGCGCCATCTCCAGCCCGCCGGCCAGGCAGTAGCCATTAATCGCGGCGATCGTCGGCTTCCACAGCTCGAGACCGCGCGTGTTGCCGCCGAACGGCGCCCGTGCCGCCGCCCGCGCCGCTGTCGACTGCTCGCCACGGCTGGCCCGGGCCGTGGCGACGAGGTCATTGCCCGCGGAGAAAGCCCGCTCGCCCGCGCCGGTCAGGATCGCCACCCAGGCTTCGTTGTCGTCTTTGAAGCGGTTCCAGGCATCTTGCAGCTCGGCGCTGGTTTCCGGGTTGATCGCGTTCATGCGGTCCGGCCGGTTAATCGTGACGATGCGAATGCGCCCGCGCGCCTCGTAGAGGATGTTCTCGTACGTCGTCTGCTCGGTCGTGGTCATGCCGTGCTCCCTGTGTGAGTGTTTCGGTTCGGCGCCCGTTCGCGCCGCCCGCACACCGTTTTCCACGGTAGGGGAGGGAGTGGGGAGAGGGAATAGCTGAGTGCTCGACGCCCAATTCGCATGACAAGTACCGCAGCCTCCCCTCTCCAGCCCTGCTGGAGAGGGGGCCGGGGCCAGAGCGCAGCGCAACCGTCGGAGACTTCAGATGACCGCAGCGCAACCGTCGGAGACCTTGAACGAGGCCACGCTAGCGGCGGCGCGCTCGCTTGCGCCGCGGCGCGGGAGCTGTGGCCCGCCGGCGCGCCGGAAGCGGTGCTGCCTGCTGCTCCGACGCGGCGGCTTGTTCCTCCGCTTCGGCGGGTGGCTCCGGCCCGGCGATACGCAGCGGCGCGCCGGTGAGCGCGGCGATCGCGGCGGCCAACTCGCGCACCTCTGCGAAGCCGCCGCGCGCGAACGGCCGTGGCACGGTCATGCCGGCGATGCGCAGCCGCTTGCCGCTCTGCTTGATCAGCGCCGCCTCCCACTGCACGAACTCTTCGGTGGGCCGGCCGGGAGTGCCCTCGCTTTGGCCCGATTCGGCCACCTCGATCGCGGCGATCTTCCAGAACGGCACCAGTTCAGTCGTGCCGATGCCCATGCCCAAAAACCCCTGTTGCCAGGCGCCCGACTGCTTGGCCTTGTCGAAGACGACGTTTGCGCCGAAGAGGGCGTAGACCAGCGTGATGCCCGCCAGCGGCACGGCCAGCAGGGCGAACAGCAACAGGATCGCCAGCAGCCAGTAGGGCAACGTATCGGCGACGACACCCCACACGATCAGGGCGATGCAGCCGGCGCCGAGCACGAAGCCGAGCAGCGGCGGCACGATCGCCCCGCGCGAGGGCCGCACGTCGATGCGCTCGGCGCGGATCACCGCCCGGCGGCGGTTCAGCTCGATGCGGCGCTTTTCGCCGGGCGTCGGCAAGGGCGACTCCGGCACGGATTCGGCGGACGGTTCCATACTCTCAGTAGGCATCAGCGGCGCTGGAACAGGCAACCCGGCGGGCTGCTAACGCCTCGTCGCGGGCGCTGTCGATCACGATCCAGCGGATACCGAAGCGGTCGTGGCGCTCTCATCCCCGGAAGAGATCCTCCGGCCAGGTCGCCGCGGCAGGGACACGGCGAGCGCGGTACCCGTCAGCGCGGCGATCCAGATCGTGGCCAGCGGCCAGTGCGGGAAGTCCTGGCCGGCCGGCATATCGGTGCGTGGCCACAGCGGCGCGAGCGAGCGGGCGATCGGGATGGTTGTCTTTTGGCCCGCCGCGTACAGATCGAACCAGCGACGCACACCACGCGCGGAGATCGCGAGGCTCAGCACCGCCAACGGCACGAAGAGCGCCCAGAGATATCTGCGCCGGGTCAGGGCGAACGCCAGCGGCAACGCAATCAGCGGCACGAACGCCACCGCGTAGCGCCCGGGATAGCTGTAGCCGATGGTCGCGTTCTCCGTGCCGAGCGTGACGAGATAGAGCCCGATGACGGCCAGCCCGGCCAGCACACCCGGGCCGTAGCGGCGCAGCAGCAGGCCGGTGCCAGCGACGCCGACGAGCTGCACGGGCGCGAAGGGCAGCCAGCCGAAGTCTGGCGAGAAGATCAGCCCCACACTGTGCTGGTAGAAGGCCGCCAACGACCAGTGCTGGCCGCCGCTCGGCGCGTACGCCTGGCGCGGATCGGGCGAGCCATACCAGTACCAGAAGCAGCCGCCAAGCAGCATGATGCTGACGCCGAGCGCCAGCGGCGCCAGCACGCGAAAACCACGCAACACCGCCCAGGCAGTCAACCCGACGGCGAAGGCGAGGAAGCGTGGATGCAGCCAGGGCAGCAGCGCTGGCCCTATGACTACGATCAGCCCATCGAAGACCGTCGTGCGCCGGCGCAAGAGCCGCCGCGTCGTTGCCACGATAATCAGCGCCGCCGGCCCATCGGGATAAATTTGGCTGCTGTAGATCAGTAACGGCAGCAGCAGCGCAGTGACGGCCCATGCCGACCAGAGAACCGTTCGGCGGGCGGGCGTTGCCTCGCGCAGCAAACCGAACAGTTCCTGCGCCAGCCACGCCGATAACACGATCATGAACATGCGCGCCTTGTTGGCTCCCGCTCCCAGACGCACGATCGGCGCCAACAGCAGCGGCAGGCCGGGCGGATGCTGTCCTCTCAAGGCGCCGTCTGTGCGGTAGACGTAGGCATGGGGCTGGATCGTGGGCGCGGGAAAGAAGCGGGAAACATCGTGCGCATAGACGCCGCGCAGGTCAAAGGTGCCGTGGGCGATCGCGTCGGCGTAGAGCAGATAGTGCGGCTCGTCTCCGGTTGGCGTGGCGGTTCGCATCGAGAGGAAGATGAGGAGATAGACCCCAAACGCGAGTATGAACGGCATCAGCGCGATCGCCGGCCGGGGCCAACGCCGGAACGGCAGGGTTCTGCTCTTGCCCGGCGACTGAACTGACGGCGGGGACATCATCGGCGTACCTTCCGCTGCATGGCCTGCAACGTCGGAACCGGGTGGCTTCGCGCAGCGTCTGCTATGAGCCGTGCGGGCCATCGATTGGGCAGCGCGGACGCCCCGCTCAGCGCCGGTCGCCAAGCGCCTCCGCCGGCCGCCAGAGCAGATAGACCAGCGCGGCGATCACAGCGGCCGCCGCGGCCACGGCGAGCGCCGTCTCGCGCAGCGGCAGCGTTTGCCAGAACGGCTTTGCCGCCGGCGCCGCCGGCGTTTGCAGCCGGTCCAGGGTTTCGGCCAGCGCGTTATTGGCGATGATGTCTTCGACGTGCGCGGTGTCTGCGGCCGCGGCCGTGCCGATGTCCCGCAGCAGCTCGGCGGGCGGGATCGGCAGCAGTTGCGCTTTGCCCCCGGCCCGTTCGGGCGGCGCGATCGTGCCCCTGGCCGAGAGCTGGTAGACACCAGCCGGGCCATCGACCAGGCTCCAGACCGCGTTCTGCCCCTGCCCGTCAACGGCGAGGAAGAGCACGTAGCGGCCGCCGCGCACCAGTGCCGGGGCGCTGGCGCAGCTCTGATCGGCCGGATCGCCCAGGTTGTGCAGCAGCACCACCGGACCCGGCGCCAGTCCCTTGATCACGGCGCGGATGCGCATGGTCGCGTCGAAGCCGCCCGCATCGTTCACCGGCTCGCGCAGCACGTCGGCCAGCACGGCCACCGGAGCGCTGCGTGCCACGGCGCCGAGCGGAGGCAAGGCATCGCCACAGGCCGCGCGAGCGCCGTTTGGCGGGCGCAGCAGCGTGGACAACGCGAAGGCGAGGACAAGCGCGGTCAGCAGGCGCGCGAGGCGGCGGACAGCGGTTGAAGACCGGGACACCGGAATCGCTCCGTGGGCGTCAGCGCCGGGCGTGCCGCCGGCGGATGCAGTCGTGCGCTCGTGCAGAAACACTGCGCCCATTATCGCCGAACGGTGTGTCTGAAGCAGCGGACGCCGCGCCGGCGGCGCGCCCTATGCGCCGCGCCGCGTGTACTGGCCGCGCAGAATCGCGCTGAACTCACCGCCGGCGTACCATTCGCTGAGTGCGGCGGCGCGGGCGGCCAGCAGCGGCGCCCCCGCCTGCAGGCTGCGCGCGATCGCGCTGAGCCGCGTGCCAGCCGGCCGCTCAGCGTAGAGGGCGCGCCGCCCTTGCTCGACGAACGCCGGCAGGTTCATCTGGTCGAAGAAGCGCTGGCCACCCGCCGCCTGCTTGAACAGCGCCGAGAGCGCCACGTCCAGCCGGCCGGCAGCCAGCAGCCCGGCGCGGTCGGCGCTGAACTCGGAGAACTGGTCCCAGTCGCGCAGCGGCGCCTCCAGCCCCGTCGTCACCATCGAGCCGACGTTGAGTGTGAAGGTGCCGACCGTATCGCCGATCGCGCCGATCGAGCGGGCCAGCATCTTGTAGGTCACATGGCCGAGCAGGATGTGGCCCAGCTCGCGGCCGAAGGCGAAGATCACCTCGTCGCCGTCCAGCAACTCGACGTAATCCACATCGGTGACGATGAACGGTCGCTCGTGGCCGATGGTCTGCATGGCGCTGTCGTAGCGGCCCAGATACAGCTCGGGCACGCGCACGTCGAGCACGCGCGCCGCGCGATCGAGCAGCGCCCACAGCGCCACGCCCTGGCCGGCGTGGATCTGCACGGCCTGCGCGGCCGTCTCCTGCGCCATCGCCCCTTCGACGCCGAGGTTGAGAAAGCGCGAGTAGACGAAGTCCAGCCCCTTGAGCAGGCGCACCCGCGCCATGCGCTCCGCATCGCGCCGGTCGCGGAAGCTACGCGCGTCGATGCCAGGAAAGCGGTGCTCTGCTGTGTCCCCCGCGGTGGGACGCGCAGCAGTCTCCGGCTCATGCGGCGCGGCGGCGGGCTCGCGCGCGGGGTCGGGCGGCAGCGTCTCTCCGCTGCTCTCCGCGGCCGCAGGCATCGATGCCCCACTGGACGGCGTGCTTGCCTCGCCCATCCGCAGCCCGTCGGCCGGCGTGTATTCGATGCGGCCCAGATCGTCTGGTCGATCCCTCGCCGTCATACGTCCATTCTCCGTACTCCGTGGCTGGATCTCGTGCAGCGCGCCGCGGCGGCAGTCGTCGTGACGCTCAGTCCAGCCGCGATGAGTAGCTGCCGAAGGGCTGCGTCTTCGCCTTGACGAACGGATCGACGACGACGTTCACCACGCTCGGCTTGCCGCTGGCGAAGCTGCGCGCGATCGCCGGGCGGATCTCCTCCGGCTGTTCTACATACTCGCCGTGGCAGCCGAACGCCTCGGCCACCTTGTCGTAGCGCGTCATCAGCAGGTCGCGGCCGGGCACTTTGCGGCCCTGAATCGCGCCGGTCCAGCCGCCGTTGTGCGAGATTACAGCCACGAACGGCAGATTGTGGCGCACGGCCGTGTCCAACTCCTGCACGTTTATGCCGAACGAGCCGTCGCCGCACAGCGCCACGACTTTCCTGCCCGGATTCGCCGCCTGCGCGCCGACGGCGAAAGGCAGACAGACGCCCATGCAGCCGTTCGGCCCCGCGTTCAGCCGCGCCCGCGGCACGTACGACGGAATCGACTGCCGCGCCAGGTTCAAAATCTCGTGCCCGTCTTCGATCAAAATACCGTCGCGCGGCAGGGCGTCGCGCACCTCGCGGCAGACGCGCAGCGGGTGGATCGGCACCTGATCCGTGCCCATCTCGGCCTCGGAGCGGTCGCGGCGGGCAGCGTCGGCTTTGCGCAGCGTCTGCACCCAGGCACTATCGCACCGGCTGGCAAAGCCGTCCAGACCGTCGAGCAGTTGCCGCAGCACCAGCTTTGCATCGCCGACAATGCCGGCGTCGATGCGGCGGTTGTGGCCCAGTTCGGCCGCGTCGGAGTTGATCATCACGAACTTCGCGTCGGGCGCGAAACGCGGCGCCTGGGCGTAGCCGATGATGAAGTTCGGTCGCGTGCCCACCAGCAGCACCGCGTCGGCCTGCGAGAAGGCCGTGCTGCGGGCGCCGAGCAAGGCGAGGTCGTGGTCTTCGGGAATCACGCCGCGCGACTGCGGTGTGATGTAGAAGGGGATGCCGGCGCGCTCGACGAACTCGCCCGGCTCGCGCTCGGCGCCGGCCCAGAGCACGCCGCTGCCGGAGAGCACGATCGGCCGCTCGGCGGCGCGCACATGCTGCACCGGGTCGGGAAAGGGCACACGCTCGTGCTCGACTTTGGCGTAGAGCACGTCGCCAGGCAGGTCGAGGTAAACGGGGCCAGGCTTCTGGCCGGTGGCGTTGCGGAAGGCGGTGTTGACCAGTTCCGGCAGCCGCGCCGCGTGCAGCGCCCGCTCGGCCCAGCGCGTGACCGAGCGGAAGCAGGCGACCTGGTCGAACTCCGAAAGGCGTCCATGCCGAACTGGTTGGTGGGCGAGGCGCCGCCGAGCGCGATCACCGGCGCGGCGTCGGTCCAGGCGTTGGTGATGCCGGTGAGCAGGTTCGTGGTCGCAGGACCGGAGGCGGCGAGGCAGACGCCCGGCTTGCCCGTGGCGCGGGCGTAGGCGTGGGCGGCCATCGCCGCGGCCTGCTCGTGGCGCACGTCGACGATGCGGATGCCGTTGGCGGCGGCGGCGCCGGCCACGTCGATGATCGGATCGCCCATGATGAAAAGAGCGTGCCCACGCCCTCGCGCTTGAGCTGCTCGCCCACGAGCTGGGAGCCGGTCGCCTGCGGCATCGCTGTCTCCTTGCGGGTTGTGCTGCGATCTGGTTGCGCGGTGGTCCTCATAACCTGCGCATGCCGGCGGCACCACCGGTGCAGGAACTGGGTGTGTCGCGCGCGTCTGCTGCCGGCATGCGCAGCAGCGGCCGCCGGGGCTTGGTGCACCCAGCCCGGTCATCCCCCTGGCCCGGGCGTCTTGCGGCGCCACCGCTTGGTGCGGCCGGCCCGCCGGCCAGCACGCCGAGCACCCGCGTCTGGACGGGCCCCCGCTGCTCCATGCCCGCAGGCGCCGGCCTTGGAAGGCTGATAGCCCTCCTGTGCAGGTCTGGATCTCCACAAGCAGACGGTGCTCGCCGGTCGGGTGCCGCCCGGCCCCGCTGGCCCGCCGCACCAAGCGATCCGCACCTGCGGCAGCATGAGCGACGCACTGCTGGCGCTGGGCGACGGGCTGGCCGAGGCCGGCGGCACGCACGTGGCGCTGGCAGCGACCGGGGTGGACGGGCAGCCGCTCGACACCTTGCGCGAAGACCGCTGCACGCTGCTACTGGTCAACGCGCGCCCCAGCAAGGCGATGCCGGGGCGCAAGACCGCTGTCCGCGCCTGCGCATGGAGCGCCGCCCGCGTGCCGCACGGCCTGCGGCGCCCGCGCTGCGTACCGGCGCGGCCGGCGTACGCGGTGCGCGCACGGACACGCTCCCGCACCAGCCTGGTGCGCGCGCGGGCGCGCGGCCAGCCGCCTGCAGCAGACGCTGGAGGGGCGACCCGCACGCTGAGCCGCGTGGCGTCCGACGTGCCGGGGACGTCGGGGCGGGCGCGGCATGCGGCGGCCCGCGTCGCCGGGCCGCCGCATGCCGCCACGCTGGCCGCTCTGGCGCAGGGCACGCTGCGGGCGCAGCGCGGGGCGGTGGAACGCGCCCGCAGCGGCCGGGGCGCTGCCCAGCAGCGCTGCCTGCTGGCCGCGCGGCTGGGGCAGCGTGACGACCTTTCGGCGCCGCGCACCCGCGTGCGCACGGCGATCGCGGAGCGCGTGCGCCCTGGCGCGGCCGACCTGGCGCGGCTGGCCGCGATCGGCACGGCCATGACGCGCTTCCCGACGGCCCGTCAGCTGGCCGCGTGGGCGGGGATGTGCCCGGGCAAGGCTGCGCGCGCCGGCAAGCGGCGCCGCGCACCGTAAAACAGCGTGACCTGGCCGCACCGGACGCCCGCCTGGTGCCGCGCCGGGGCACGAAACGCGCCGCCATGGCCGTGGGCCAGAGCCTCCTCGGGATCGCCTACCAACTCCTGCGGCAGCAGACGCCCGAGCAGGATCGGGGCCTCCCCTACGTGACGCCACGCGATCAGGAGCGGACCAGGCAGCGCCTCGTGCGCCGGCTGGCGGATCGCGACTTTGCCGTATCCGTCACCCCGCCGCCTGCGCTCCCATACGCATGCGGTCGTGAGCCCGCAGGAGGATTGGGGCGGTCTGGGAGCACCGCAACGGTGTCAGCGGGTGATGGCGGCGGACGGTGGTCAGGGCATCGCGGCCGCCTGCCGGGGCGGCGGCGTGCGCGCGGAGCGGGCAGCGGCCGCGCCCGGGGCGCCGCCCTTGCCGCTACGGGCGCAGGGTCCTGTCCGCCCACGCACCGCGTCTCCGGGGGCGGAGACATACAAGGGGCGATCGTGCGCAGCACGACTCGGACGCTGCCGGGTTAACCGCACCGGCCACGGAACGCTTCACCCGGGTTCGCCCCTCGCCCAGGATTGGGAGAGGGGAAGGGGGTGAGGGCCGATGGCCGCGGTGGCGTTGCGCCAGGCGAAGTTCGAGCAGACCGTGGAGACGCCGGCGTTGGCCGCCCCCGCGACCACCAGCAGGATCGCATCCGGCGACTGCGCGGTGTGGATGAAGGTATCCTCCGCTTCGTCTTCCAGGTCGATGATCTTGCCGAAGCGGCGCAGCTCGCGTTTGGTCTTGCCGAAGTGCTCCCAGAGGAATTGCCTCACCGCCTGTTTCGACCAACCCCCGCGTGCGATGATCTGCGCGTGCTCCGGGCACATGACCACGATCGAGCCGCTGGTGCGGTTGTAGGGCGGCGCCTCGTAGATGCCGCCGGCGTACGACATCGAGTCGGCGATCGTGAGCAGGATCTCTTCCGGCGCCTGCGTGCCGCGGTGTTCGACGTGCAGGTCACTGCGCGTCATCTGGATCGTGACCGTGCTCTCCTCGGGCGCGAAGCCGCGCTCGACGTGCAGCGGCTCCCAGGGGCTCTCCTCCTCGTTCTCAGCGATGCAGCAGCCGTACTTGAGCGGCGTGCCATGGGTGCTCTGGTCGAACTCGTGCGGGCGAATGCCGAGCGTGTTCATGATGATCAGCCGCAGCGCGCGGCCGACGGTCGCGTTCGCCCGGTCGCCGGGGCCGAAGATGTTCTCGGCGCTATTGAAGCCGAGCCGGGCGCGAATCGGGCCGTTGACCACCAGCAGCGGCGCCTGGCCGGTGGTGCTTTGCAGCAGGCCGCTGCCCGCGCCGATGCCGCGGAAGGCGTCGAGCGCCGCCAGCAGCACCGGAAAATACTCCGGCAGGCAGCCCGCCATCACGGCGTTGATCGCCGCATGCCGTACGGTGCAGCTCCGATCCAGGTGCTCCTGCGTCACGAGCACCTCGTCGGGGTCGCGCTCGGTCTGCGCCAGGAACTCGTCCACGAACGCCTGGATCGGTGGCACCACGGGCAGACCGTCGCTCCAGCCCTGCGCGTAGCAGGCTTCGATCGCCCGCCGCGCCGCACGGACGTCCGCTTCGGTTAGTTCGGTGTTCGTGCCCGCGGCCATCGGCCCTCATCCTCTCTTATCTCCTTCTCCCAATCCTGGAGAGAAGGAGACGATCCAGCCCGAAGCGTTCCGATTACTGAACGGTTAACCCGGCGCCGATCGGATCGCTCCAACCCGGGATCGCCCCTCGCCCAGGATTGGGCGAGGGGAGGGGGTGAGGGCCGACTGCCGCGGGCGTGACATCAGTGCTCGTCGGGAGAAAGCTCGCCGTCCTGGCCAGCCAGACCGAGGATGGCGAGCACATCGGGCAAGACCGCAAGCGCCCGCTCGCGCACCTGCTCGGGCGTCAGGTTGCCGATCGGGTGGGGCACCTGCGCGTAGCGGTAGTCGGGAAAGCCGTGGCGGCGGGCCATCATGTTCGCTGTGTGGATGAAACGGGAGGTGACGATCGCCGCCGCCGGAACGCCCCGCTTCTCGAAGATCGTGCCGTCGGCCACACTGGCCGCGCTGCATGACCCTCAATCGCCCACGCCGGCGATCACCACCTGGCACTTCGCCGCCAGCTCGTCGACGATCGCCGCCGGCGCCGGCAGGGAAAAGCTCGGCTTGGTACGCGCCACGATCGTTTCCAGACCGTAGCGCTCGGCCAAAAGCTCGCCGATCGCACCGAGGATCGCGTCGGCGTTGAGCTTGGAGTTGCCGAGCAAGCCGATGGTTGCGCCGTCGAGCGTGGCGAGCCGCCGGGGCGCCAGCTCGGCGCGGCGCTCCGCGGAGTGACCTTCGGGGCTGATCAGGATCGATGTCATCTCGTCCTCACGATCTGCTGTTGCGTGCGGTCCGCCGTCAGCCTTCTCCGATCGACAGCAGCCGCGCGGCGTTGCCGCCGAGCACCGCCGCTTCGTCCGCGGGCGCAAGCCCCACCCGCTTCACCTCGGCCACGGGGTGGGGCAGGCCGCCACCGAGCGGATAGTCGCTGCCCAGCACCAGCCGGTCGGCGCCATAACTCGCGGCGAGATAGCCGAGCATCGGCGGGTTGTAGGCGATCGTATCGAACCAGTACTGGCTGATGAACGACGACGGCGGCCGGGTAATGCTGTGCTCGCGGGCGATGTTCAGGCGGAAACCGTTGTCGAGCCGTCCGATCAGGCTGGGGAAGGCGCCGCCGGCGTGAAAGAGCACGACGCGCAGCCGCGGATGGCGCTCCAGCACGCCGCCGTAGATCAGCAGCGCCGCCGCGAGGCCCGTGTCGTACAAATTGCCCACCAGGTTGCCGAAGCCGTAGCGCGCCAGCGCTCCGCGCGGTGCAGCCTCGAACGGATGGATGCAGACCACCATCTCGCGCGCTTCGGCCGCCGCCCAGAACTCTTCGAACTGCGGCTCGTCCAGCCCTTGCTCGCCGATCCTGGGCGGAATCTCGACGCCGCGCATGCCGAGCTTCGCCGCCCGCTCCAGCTCCCGCGCCGCCAACGCGGGCGCTTGCAGTGGCACGGACGCCAGCGGCCGGAAGTGCTGCGGGTCGCGGGCGCCGACGGCGGCGAGCGCGTCGTTGTTCACCTGGGCGATCGCCAGCCCGTGCTCCGGCGCCACGTCCGGATACATGATGAACGGCACGCAGGAGACGGCCTGCACGTCCACGCCCTCGGCGGCCATGTCGGCCAGCCGTATCTCCGGGCGCGTCATCTTGTCGTTGATCGGCCGCGTGGCCGTCTCCTGGATCAGGAAGAAGCGGCCGCCGTCGCGTTCAATGATCCGCGTCTCGAAGTGCTCGCCCTCACGTTCCAGAAAGGCGACGACTTCGGGCGCGATCATGTGGTTATGCATATCCACGACGGGCACGGGCAGGCCTCCTGCTGCCGCCAGCGCGCGGCCGGACGCAGCATAGCAGGCGATCTCTACGGCCGGAACACGGCGAAGACCTTGTTCGAGTTGAAGATCCAGCTCTGTACGAACTCGCAGACGTCCGGTTTGCGCCCCAGCGCCGCCATCGCGCCAGCCAGCATCGCCCAGTTCAGCATCTCCTGCTCGCCCGACTCGACGAAGCTGGCGAGCGGCGTCTGCCGCCAGACGTCGAAGTCACCGCCGCTCAGCGCCTCGTACAGGCGGCGGTCGGCCGGCGTGTCCGGATAGAGCTGGTAGTTCTTGTCCACCAGAAAGGCGTGCGACCAACTGCTGGAGGCGACGAGCGCCGCCTTCCAGGGGCTGTCCTGCATCGCGCGGGTGATGGCCGCCCCCACCTGCATGCAGCGCGCCGGGCTGGGCGAGGGCGGGTCCAGATCGCCTTCGCGCGCTGGTTCGGAGAGGCCGCGCCGGCCGCCGCGCTGGCTGATCACCTTGCTGCCGTAGCAGTTCACCTGGAAGGGCAGCACGGCGTAGGGAAAGCCTTTGCGGTCGTAGTCGAGGAAGAGCAGTGTATTGGTGAAGGCGTGCGAGAGCGCGTCGTGCGCCGGCTGGTAGGCGTAGGCCGTGTCGATGTCCTGTTCCAGCAGCCGCCGCGTCAGATACTTGCCCGCCTCGCGGTGCCCGGTGTAGTGAAACTCGGTGTCCTGTGCTTCGCCCCAGGCGTTGGCGCCCTGGCGGTGGGCGTAGGGCCGCACCGTGATCTCGTCATACGCCTCGACGCAGAACGGCGGGATGATGTCCTCGCGGAAGTTCTCGTACTGGTCGTCGCCGAAGATGATCACCACGTCCGGCTGGAAGCGGTCCAGCTCCTCGCGCGCCCGCCGGAAGTGGCTGACGATCGCGGCGCGGTGCTGCTTCGCCGAGGCAACGCCGCCATCGTCGCCGTATTCGGCGCGCATTTCGGGTGGCCAGTTGGCCGGGTCGCGGTAGCGCTCGGGCAGGCCAGGATCCTGCATGATCGTGCGCACGAGGCCCGCCAGGTTTTCGTCTACGCCCACCAGGTCGGGGTAATGGGTCGTGCCGATGCCCAGAATCTCACCCATCGCGCACCCTCTCTGCCCGTGCTGCCGCCGTTGCATCCGCTCGTGTCGGAAACGGCCGCGCCGCCCGCCGAACCGCAGCCAGTCTGCACCACCCGGCGTCGCGATGCATCAGGCTATATCGCCAAACCGGCTGCCGTACGGCTTGTGCGCGGTGCACAAGGCGCCGGGGCGCGCTGCGCTTGTGTCGAGTGCCCAACGCGCACGGCGTCAATCCTGTGGCTCAGCCCCAAAGACGGCCGCGCCCGCGTCGGCTATACTCCCGCCCACCCGCACCGGCCCGAGATCGACCACGCACCGTGGCCGGCCGCGCCAGAAGAACGGAAGCGTTCAAACTCGTACCGCGTGCAAGGAGAGACGGGCGAGAAGAGAAAGTCTTGCAACGTGTCACCACGTGTCGCATGGAGGCAGCGATGAAGGTGGACCAGCCTGTGCGAGGACCGATGCGCCGGTTTGGCCGCCGGCAGGCGTTGCGCGGCGGGGTCGGGGTAGCCGCGGGCACAGCCGGGGGGTTTCTGCTCGCCTGCAGCGGCAGTAACAACAACAAAGTCGCCAACACCGCCACCCGTGCCGCGCCCACTACTGCCGGTGGCACGGGCACACGGGCAAGCGGCTCTCCCGGTGCTGCCGTGGCGAGCCCCACGAGCGCATCGGCCGAAGGCACGCCCAAAAAGGGTGGGACGTACATCATCGACGGCGGCTCGGCCAGCACCGAGCCGCCGGATCCGCACACCTCGCTGTTTCGCTCCAACACCTACTGGTCGTTCATCGGCGACAAGCTGATCGAGCAGGACCCGCAGAAGATCGAGCCGCTGCGGGGCGCGCTGGTCGAGAGCTGGGAGACGCCGGATCAGGCGACGGTGATCTTGCATCCGCGCCAGGGCGTGACCTGGCACGAGGGCAAAGTCACCAACGGCCGCGCCTTCAACGCCAACGACGTCGCCTTCAACCTGCAGCGCATCGCCGGCCTGCTCAATCCGGACCGCAAGGCACAGTTCCAGCGCGCCGCCACGCTCACCGGCCTCAGCAAGGCCGAAGTTGTGGACGACAAGACGGCGAAGGTAACCCTGAGCACGCCCAATGCCTTCTTCTTGAACGGCATCTCGGACTGGCGAAACTGGGCCGTGCCGCCGGAGCTGGTGCAGGCGGACCCGAACTTCTCGAACTACACGGGGCTGGTCGGCACGGGCGCCTTCACTTTCGACACGTACGACCAGTTGACCGGGCAGGCCACGTTCAAGGCCAACCCCAAATACTGGCGGCAGGGCAAGCCGTACTTCGACGCGGCGCAGATCCTGGCCTTCACCGACACCGCCTCCAATATCGCCGCCTTCCTCGGCGGCAAGATCAGCATCTCGTCCGGGCTCGGCATCGTCGCCTCGCAGCGCAAGACGATCCTGCAGCAGAAGACGGATACGAAGCAGTACGTCTATCCGGGGATTAGCTGGTACTATCTGCGCTTCAACCAGACGGTCACGCCGCTCGGCGATCAGCGGGTGCGGCAGGCGCTGTTCCTCGCGATCGACTACAAGGCGCTCAACGACGGGGTGATCGAGCCCAACTACTGGAACTACACCGGGCCGCTGCCGGCAGGCTTCCCCGGCACCTGGACCTCCGATCAGGTGGCGCAGCAGCCGGGCTGGAATCCGGCAACGAAGCGGCAGGACATGACCAATGCCAAACAGATGATGACTGCCGCCGGCTTCACCAATGGCAAGGGCGTGAGCCTCGAAATCTTCACCCTGCCGTTGACGGGCTCGACCGGGTACACGCCGATCGTGCAGGACCAGTGGAGTAAGGCGTTCCCCGAGGCCAGGTTCACGATCCGTGAGGCGAAGGATAACGGCGAGTTTGCCACGACCCTGGGCAAGGCCGGCTATCAGGTCGTCAACTACATCTCCTCGCCGCCGCCAAGTCCCATCCTCGAGGCGAGCCTGCACTATCACTCGGGCGGCTCGCGCAACTACACCAGCTGGCAGGATCCCACCGTCGATGCGTTGATCGACAAGGCATACACGCAGACGGATGCTACCGCGCGCAATCAGACCGTCGATCAGCTGGAGCAGAAACTGCGCGACCTCATGTGGATCATCCCGATGAACCAGCAGAAGGCGGTGATGCTGACCCTGCCGAACGTGCGCGGCGTCACCACGTTCAATCCCGGATACGGCACCAACAGCAACTTCGATGCGGCCATCCTCTGCGCCAACTTCTGGTTCGCCTGACCGGAACGCCGTGGCTGAGTGGCGCCGAAAGGCGGCGAACGGGTGACCGGGTACATCGTGCGGCGGCTGCTGGCCTTCCTGCCGACGCTGTTGCTGCTCGTGCTGGCGGTGGTCGTTTTCGGCCGGGTGACGCCGACGAGCGCCGTCGACGTGATCCTGGGGCAAGATAAGGTCTCGCAGGCGAACCGCGCGCAGCTCGAAGCCAGGCTGGGGCTCGACAAGCCGCTGCCGGTCACGTACGTGGATTACCTCGGCGGGCTGCTGAAGGGCGACCTTGGTAAGTCGCTCTACAACGCCCACCCGGTAACGAAGCTGATCGACGAGCGCATCGAGGTGACGCTCGTTCTGACCGCCGGCGGCCTGCTGATCGGCTGGAGCGTCGGCACGCTGCTCGGCATTCTGGCGGCCATCAACCAGAACGGCGTCCTGGACTGGGGGCTGCGCGGCTTCGCCATCGTCGGTCTTACCATCCCGAACTTCGCGCTCGGCACCGCGGTGGTGTTGCTGCCGGCGGTCTACTTCCACCACCCGCCGCCTGTAACCTTCGTCGCCTTCTCGAAGGACCCGGCCGGGCACCTGAGCCAGTTCATCCTGCCCTGCCTGGTGCTCGGCGTCGGCGTGACCGGCGCTGTGACGCGTATCGTGCGGACGCAGATGTTGGAGGTGCTGCGGCAGGACTACATCCGCACGGCCCGCGCTAAGGGGCTCACGGGCCCGAAAGTGGTCGTGCGGCACGCGCTGCGCAACGGCATGATCCCGGTCGTGGTCGTGCTGGGCCTGCAGATCGCGACCGTGATCTCGGGCTCGGTGCTGATCGAGAGCATCTTCGGCCTGCCGGGTATGGGCACGCTGGCGGTAAGCGCGATCAACACCAAGGATTGGCCGATCGTTCAGGGAATTACCGTCGTCGTCGGCCTCTGGACGATGCTCGTGAACCTGGTGGTGGACATCTCCTACGGTTTCATCGATCCCCGCATCAAAGTAGCTCGAGGCAGTTCGGGGTAGGGGATGCTGGGCGACGTCGGCGAACTGAGTGCGAGACCCATCTTGCAGGAGCTGGCGCAGCGGGAACGCGGTCGCCTGCGCAGCGCCGTGGCCCTTGTCCGCGCCAACCCGCTCGGTGCGATCTGCGGTGTCATCCTGGTGGCCATCACCCTGGTTGCCATCTTCGCCCCGAAGCTGGCGCCGTACTCGCCTACCTCGACCCATCTCACAGAATAGCTGCGCTCTCCGGGCGGCGCTCACCTGCTCGGCACCGACAACCTCGGCCGCGATCTGCTCAGCCGCATCATCTACGGGGCGCGTATCTCGATGACGGTCGGCTTCGTGAGCATGGTCGTCAGCCTGTCGATGGCGCTGTTGCTTGGCGTCATGGGCGCCTACTTCCGCGGCCCCTGGGACTACGCCGTCGGCCGTGTCGTTGAGGTGGTGCAGGCGCTGCCGGGCATCATTCTGCTGCTGGCGCTCGTGGCGATCGCGGGCCGCAGCGTGCTCGCCATCGGCCTGGTGCTGGGCCTGCTCGCGGGCATCGTCGGTTCGCGCGTCATGCGGGCCACGACGTTGACCATCACTGCGCAGCCGTTCGTCGAGGTGGCCCGTGGAGTCGGGGCCGGCCCGCTGCGCATCATGCTGCGGCACATCCTGCCCAACCTGTTTCCCATCGCCATCGTGCTGGCCAGCATCAACGTCGGCATGGCGATCCTGGCCGAGGCGGGGCTAAGCTTTCTCGGCTACGGCGTCGCGCCGCCGGCGGCCTCGTGGGGCGGCCTGATCAGCATTCAAGGGCGCACATACATGCTGCTGGCGCCGTGGCTGTTTTACGCGCCGGTGCTGACTCTGATGATCGTGATCTTCTGCTGTAACATGCTGGGCGACTCGCTGCGCGACCGGCTCGACCCGCGGCTACGGGGATCGGGATAGCCGGGGGCCTATCCCTGCTTTGGCTTCAGCCAAAGCTGTCCCTTTCCCACAGGAGAAAGGTCTAACAAAGGACAATCTTGCTTTCCCGAACAACCCCTTCCCCGTGCGAAGGGGACAGCCGCCGTAAGGCGGCAGGGGTAGGCCACGCCCGGCGCGGTGTCGAGGTCGGAGTGAGCGATTCCCCGTGTGGAGGCAGCGATGAAAACGTACCATCCTGTGCAACGACCGATGCGCCGGTTTGGCCGCCGGCAACTGTTGCGCGGCGGGGTTGGGGTGGCCGCGGGCACGGCCGGCTCGTTGCTGCTCGCCTGCGGTGGTGGGAATAACAACAAGCAACCGGCGAAGAGCACGGCGAGCGGCTCGACGCCTGGTCCGTCCGGCGGCGCTGCCAGCGCCACGTCCGCCGCCAGAGGCAGCACGCCGGCTCCGAAGCGCGGCGGGCGCATCAACCTCTATTACGACAGCTCTACGAACAGCCTCAACCCGATCACGGACTCCGGCCAGCGGCTGACGCTCGGGGCGCTGCACGTCTGGGACCGGCTCGTCTCTACGCGGCTCAACAAGGACTCCGCCAAAGAGTACCTGCTTGAGGCGGCGCAGAGCGTCGAACTGCCGGATCCCACGACCGTCACCTTCAAGTTAAAGCCCGGCCTCACCTTCCAGGACCGCGCCCCGGTCAACGGCCGCGCGGTCGAGGGCGACGACGTGGTCAAGTCGCAGCTCTACGTCCGCGACGAGCCGCGCGCCGGCAACAACTCGTTTCAGACCGCATCGATGGACAGCGTCACCGCGCCCGACGCGCAAACCGTCACTTTCAGGCTCAAAGGACCGAACGCCTATCTCTTTTCCGGCACGCAGCTCTCCGATCCCGGCGCGCAGTGCATCTTCCCGAAGGAGCTGATCGGCAACCTCGATACCACCTGGTCGGTGGGCAGCGGGCCGTATGAGATGGCCGAGTACGAGCTGAACAAGCGCTATCTCTACCGCCGCTACGCCCGCTATCACGAGGCCGGCAAGGGGCTGCCGTATCTGGACGAGCAGCAGTACACGGTGATTGCGGACCAGGCGGCGCAGGAGGCCGCCTTCCGCAGCGGGCAGATCGACGTCTGGACGGTGCCCAACTCCACGATCGCCGACCCGCTCAAGAAAGACCTGTCCGGCAAGATCGCCCTGGACGAGTATCTTGCCCTCTCGATGCAGACGCTCAACGCCAATGTGACGAAGGCGCCCTGGAACGACATGCGCGTGCGCGAGGCGCTCTACCGCCTGGTGAACCGGCAGCAATATCTCGATCTGCTCGAACAGGGCAAGGGCCAGGTGCCGCCCGGGCCGCTGCCCGCGGGTCTGACGGACTACCAGCTTGACCCGAAACAGTCGGAGCCCTTCTTCCGCCAGGACGCCAAAGCCGCCAAACAACTGCTCGATGCCGCCGCCTTTCCCTACGACCGCACCTTCGAGGTCAGCGCGATCGACCGGCCGCGCGACACGCAGGGCTGCCAGATCTTCCAGCAGCAGGTCTCGCAGGTTGGTATGAAGGTGAACATTGTGCCGATGCCGCTGGCGGAGTGGCTCTCCTCGCGCATCGCCACGGGCAACTGGGAGCTGTTCGTCGCCTACTGGCCGGGCTACGACACGCCGCAGGTGCCGCTGCGCCTGCAGCACACGCAGACGCACCACATTCACAAATATGCCGGGCTGAAAGACCCGGAGGTCGACAAGCTGATCGAGCAATCCGAGGTGACGCTGGACAAGGACGCACGCATCAAGCTGGTGAAGGATATTCAGCTCGCTTGTCTGCAGAAGTACACGCCGATGATCTATACGGAGAATTACACGGTGTTCTTCGCGCGCTGGAACTACGTGCGCGACTACGAGATCTCCCCGGCCACATTGCCGCTCTATCAGCTCGGCTTGTGGCTGAATAAGTAAACGGCGGCGGAACGACGGAGGACGACAGCATGACGGCAAACACGCGCATCGGCATCGCGCGGGCGGAGATCGTGGGCAGCCTCCTGCGGCCCGGCTATCTCAAAGAGGCGCGGCAGGCGGCGCGCGATGGCACGCTGGGCGAGGCGCAGTTGCGTGAGGTCGAGGACCGCGCCGTGATCGAAGCGATCGCGCTGCAGGAGCGCATCGGTCTCGACGTGATCAGCGACGGGGAGCTGCGGCGAGCCGGCTGGGCCTCGCCGCTGCGCGCCGCGCTCTCGGGGTTCACCTCCTTTCAGGGCGGTTCGGGCTACCGCTGGCGCACGGGCGACGCGCAGCACGCGCAGGTCAGGGACGACCGCGCCGGCTCCTGGCCGTTCGTCACCGAGCGCGTGCAGATCCGGCGCGACGCGGCGCAGGCGGAGTATCCCTTCCTCAAGGCGCACGCGCACAGCCGCACGAAGTACACCTTTCCGGCGCCGAGCTACTACCGCACGCACTGGCATGAGCAGCGCTCCAGCGCCGCCTACCCGACCGCCGAGGAGTTTCTCACCACGATCCGCGACTACACGCGCCAGGTGGTGCGCGAGGTCGTGGCGCTGGGCTGCGACTACGTGCAGCTCGATGCCCCGAACTACGGCCGTGCCTGCGATCCCGACTTCCAGACATTGATGCAGAGCCAGGGGCGCGGCGGCGCGATCGCGGACCTGCAGTTCGACGGCGCGCTCGATAACTCGGTCTTCGACGGCATTGGTGGCACCAGGGGCATCACCCGCGCGATGCATATCTGCCGCGGCAACGGCGCCGGCGCCTGGAACGCGCAGGGCGGCTACGGCGCGATCGCAGTACAGCTCTTCCCGCTGCTGACCAACATTGACGTGCTGCTGCTGGAGTACGACACGCCGCGCGCCGGCGACTTCAGCCCGCTGCGCGAGGTGCTGCCGCGGCAGCGCGTGGTGCTCGGCCTGCTGACGACCAAAGAAGGCCGTCCGGAGGATGCGGCGACGGTGGAGTCGCGCATTCACGAGGCGGAGCAGTTCTTGCCGCTGGAGCGGCTGGCCGTGAGCCCGCAGTGCGGCTTCGCCTCGGCGGAAGCCGGCAACCCGATCACTCCCGAGGAGCAGGAGGCGAAGCTGCGCCTGGTGGTGCAGACGGCGCGGCGGGTCTGGGGTGCATGAAACCGCCGGGCCGGCAGCAGCGTACGGGGTGTTGAAAAGCAGCCGGAATCTGTAGAGTGTAAGGAATTTCGCGGGCACTCGGCCCTCAATCCCCCGTCCCCTTTCCCCCAATCCTGGAGGGAAAGGGGCGATCATGAGTTGCTTGATCGCCAGGGCGCCGGGTTAGCCGTTCAGCGATCGGAACGCTCGACCCACGATCGCCCCTCGCCCAGGATTGGGAGAGGGGCTGGGGGTGAGGGTCGAAAGGGAGGAGAGGGGCAGCAATGAACGATCAGAGCGAGAACTACTGGACCCGTTCGGCGCAGCGGCGCTACGGCCGTCGCACCTTCCTGCGCGGCGCCGCCTTTGCGGGAACCGGGGTGCTTGGCGCCTGGGCCGTGGCCTGCAGCTCCAGCTCGTCGAAAAACAACACGAAGCCGGCGACGAGCGGCGCGGCGAAGGGCACACCGGCGCCGAGCGGTGCCCAGGCGGCGAATCAGCAGGGGGCGCTCAACAGCCTGATCAGCCGCACGGGCAAAAATCCGGCGGGACAGACACCGGTGAAGGGCGGCACCTTTGTGACGTCGATCTTCGCCAACCCGCCCACGCTCGACCCGCTCATGACTAACTCCGCCAATACGATGTCGGCGGCGAGTGCCGTGATGAGCCGGCTCTATCGCTTCAAGTCATCGTGGGACGTCGCGGCCGCAAATAACCACGATATCGAGCCGGACCTGGCACTGAGCTTCGAGGCGCCGGATGCGCAGACCTGGACCTACAAGCTGCGCCCTGACGCCGCATTCCAGAACGTCGACCCCGTCAAGGGCCGCATCGTCGACTCCGGCGATGTGAAGGCGTCGTTTACGCGGGCGCTTGCGCCAACCGCCGCCAACCGCGGCTCGCTGCTGATGATCGATCCGGCCAAGATAGAGACGCCGGACAAGACCACCGTCACGTTCAAGCTCAACTATCCGTATGCGCCCTTCTCCAAGACGATGGCCTCCTCGATCTTCTCGTGGATCATGCCGCGCGAAGCCACGGATGGCACCTACGATCCCACGAAGAAGATGATCGGCAGCGGCCCGTTCACGCTCGACAGCTACACGCCGGACGTCTCGCTGATCTTTAAACGTAACCCCAACTGGTTCGAGAAGGGGCGGCCGTACATCGACGGCGTAAAAGAGGCGATCATCCCCGACCCGGCGCAGCGGCTGGCGCAATTCTCGGCCGGCAACCTGGATCTTGTCGCGCCGCTGCAGGACGACGTGCCGACGATGACCAAGCAGAATCCGAAGGCGGAGCTGATCCAGAACATCGGCAACGGCAACGGCATCATGTTCTACCCGCTGGGAGATAAGAGTTCGATCTTCCAGGACATTCGCGTGCGCCAGGCGGCGTCACTCGCCGTCGACCGCAACGCCTACGGCAAGGTGTATTACGGCGACAAATTCATCCGCACCTTTTTGGTGACACCGGACTTCGGCAAGTGGGTGATCACCTGGGACGAGCTGCCGCAGGAGACGAAGCAGTGGTATGACGTGGACGTGAAGCGGGCGAAGCAGCTGATGGACGCGGCGGGTGGATCGAAGCTCGCGATCAAGTTCCTGATGCCGGTCGGCAGCCCGGCCGACCCACTGCTCAAGAACCAGAGCGAAACCGTCAACAACATGCTGAGTGCTCTGCCCTGGAAGATGACGTACGTACCGATCGACTACATCAAGGATTGGCAGAACGGGGGCAAGGGCTACCTGTACAGCGGCGTGCCGGTCGATTCGATGGCGTGGTGGGGTCTGGCGATCCGCTTCGACGTGGACGAGTATCTGTACGGCTTCTGGCATTCCAAGGGCAGCACGAACATCTCCAAGTTGAACGACCCGAAGCTCGACGCGATGATCGACAAGGCGCGGACGATCCTGAACGATGACGACCGGCTCAAGGCGTACAAGGACGTGCAACGCTATTTACTGGACAACGTCGTGGCGCTCACGGCTATGGTGAACGGCGTCGGCTACACGATGACCCAGCCGCGCGTGCAGAACTACACCGTGGGAGACGGCCTCTTCGGCCCCGGCCCGAACGTCTGGGGCAACCTCTGGCTCACGTCGTAGTGCGGAGCCGGATCGGCGCGCGTCGCCACACTAGCGGGCGGCGCGCGCCCGGCCAGCGGCGCGTACAATGCGTGAAGCCCGCTGCATCGTCGCCTTCCGCAGAGAGACTGGGGATGTGGCATGGGGACGTACCTGACGCAGCGCCTCTGCCTGATGCTGATCACCCTGCTCGGGATCACGCTGCTGGTCTTCGCGATCCTGCGCGTGATACCGGGCGGCGTCGAGACGGCGATTCTGGGCGACACGGCAACGCCCGATCAGTTCGTCGCCGTGCGCCACCAGCTCGGGCTCGACCGGCCGGTGCTGGCGCAGTACGGCACCTGGCTCGGCGGTGTGCTGCACGGCGACCTCGGCACCTCGGTCGTGAGCAAGCGCTCGATCGGTTCCGACATGGCCGCCCGCATGCCGGTGACGCTGGAGTTGGGTGCGCTGGCGCTGCTGATCTCGCTGGCGATCGCCGTGCCCGTCGGCGTGCTGTCGGCGGTGCGCCAGGATACGCTGAGCGACTACGCCGCGCGATCGCTGGCGATCGCCGCGCTCTCGATCCCGAGCTTCTGGGTGGGCACGCTGGTGATCACCTTCGGCGCCCGCTGGTTCGGCTACGCGCCGCCGCTGACCTACGTGCGGCCGTGGGAGAACCTGCTGCAAAACCTGCAGGTCATCTTCCCGCCCGCCTTCATTCTCGGCCTCGCGCTCTCCGGCACGGTGATGCGGCTGACGCGCGCCCAGATGCTCGAAGTGCTGCGCCAGGACTACATCCGCACGGCCTGGGCGAAGGGGCTGCGCGAGCGTTCGGTGGTGCGCCGCCACGCCGTGCGCAACGCGGCGATCCCGATCATCACGCTGATCGGCCTGCAGGTGCCGTTCCTGTTCGGCGGCACGGTGGTGCTGGAACAGATCTTCAGCGTGCCGGGCACCGGGCGTTACCTGATCACGGCGGTGACGAACCGCGACTTTCAGGTGATCCAGGCCGTCGTGCTGCTGATCGCCGCCGTGGTGGTGCTGTCGAACCTGCTCGTGGACCTGACCTATTCGCTGCTCGATCCGCGCATCCGCTACGGGTGAGGGCGAAGGGCGTAGGGCGTAGGGTTCGTGAGCGGAGCATGGAGTGCGGGCTGGCGCTCATAGAAGCAGGCAGGAGGTTCGGCAGAGATGGCATAAGGCAATGTGCTGTGGGGCGCTGACAATCCCCACTGCCGGCTGCCGGCTGCCCACTGCCCACAAGCATGGCGAACACCGCACCGCTGCGCGAGAGTCTCGTCATCGCCCGCGAGGCGCACGACCAGGTCGGTGTGGCCGCCTGGCCGGGCCAGGTCCTGCGCTTCGCCCGCCGCAAGCCGCTCGGCGCCGTGGGCGGTGTGCTGGTGCTGGCGTTGTTCGTCGCCGGACTGTTCGCCTCGCTGATCGCGCCCTACGGCTACGACACGCGCGACTACGCCTCGCTGCTCAGCGGCTTCTCGCCCGCGCACCTGCTCGGCACCGACGACGTCGGGCGCGACATGTTCAGCCGCATCGTCTACGGGGCGCGCGTGAGCATGATCGTCGGCGTCTGCACGGTGGCGCTCTCGACCGTGCTCGCCACGCTGGTCGGCGTGGTCGCGGGCTACTACGGCGGCCTCGTCGATCTGATCGTGCAGCGGCTGGTCGACGTCTGGATCGCCTTCCCGCCGATCCTGTTGTTGATCGTCTTCGCCGCGATGTTCGGCACGCCCACCAGCGCGTTCAGCATTCCGCTGGGGGCGTTCACGCTGCGGCTGCAACCGCCGGACCAGCGCATGTTCCAGATCATTCTCGCGATCGGCCTGATTCTCGCGGGCGGCTTCTCGCGCGTGGTGCGCAGCGCCGTGCTGGCGATGCGCACGAACCTCTACATGGAGGCGGCGCGGTCGCTGGGCATCGGCACGCCGCGCATGCTGTTTCGCTACGTGCTGCCCAACGTCCTGCCGACGATCGTCGTGATCGCGACCGTGCAACTCGGCGCTGTGATCCTGATCGAATCGATCATCAGCTTCCTCGGCTTCGGCATTCCCCCGCCGATCCCCACTTGGGGCCAGATGCTCAGCGGCAACGCGGAGCGTTTCATCAACCGGGCGCCGCTATTGGCGGTCTGGCCGGGCGTGGCGATCTCGCTGGCCGTCTTCGGCTTCAATATGCTGGGCGACGCCCTGCGCGACGTGCTCGACCCGCGGCTGCGCGGCGGTTAAGGTGTCTCCGGGCTCTCGCAGCAATGCGACTTCCGACGAAACCCACGGAGCACAAGGAGCAGCAGCATGGCCAAGCGGCGGCAATCGATCGATATCGAAGGCGTGGGTCACTCGAACCCGATCCCGTTTGCGTCGAAGGTCGGCAACATCGTGCGCACCGGCGGCATCTTCGGCATGGACCCGGCCACGCACAGCATGCCGCCGGAGCCGGAGCGCCAGGCGGCGCTGATCTTCCAGCACGTGCGCGCGGTGATGGCGAAGGCCGGCGGCTCGCCCGACGATATCGTCTCGATGACCTTCTTCGTCAAAGACCTGCAGTATCGCGAGTTCATCAACGCCGAGTGGGTAAAGATGTTTCCGGATGCCGAGAGCCGCCCCTCGCGCCACACGATGACGCAGGCGCTGGGCGGAGCCTCGCTGATCCAGTGCGAGTTCATGGCCGTGCTCGCGGAGTAAATCGTGGCCGCGGCAAGCGAGGCGACCGAGCGGCAGTACAGCAAGCCCCTGCGACCAACGGCGTTGTCCAAGAGCCAGCGGGAGCCTCGCAGTGCAATCACCACGGCCGCAGACCGTCTCATTGCCGGGGTAAGAGGGGGCTTGCCCCCTACGACCAACGGAGTTCGCAGATGAAAGTGCTGGTGCTCGGCGGCACCGGGTTCATCGGCCCGCGCGTGATGCGGCGGCTGCTGGACCGCGGCCATGACGTCTCCTGCATGGACGTCAACACGAATTCGCCGTTGCTTGCCGATCTGCGCGAGCGGATCCAGATCTCGCGCGGCGACATCACGCTGATGGACGACGTGGTGGAGGCGATGCTGGATAGCAAACCCGACCGCGTGCTCAACCTGGCCTATCTGCTCGGCTCCGGCGAGAACGACCCGCACTTCGCCGTGCGCCTCAACATCCTCGGCATGGACAACTGCTTCGAGGCGGCGCGCCTCTGCGGCATCCGGCGCGTGATCTACGCCAGCTCGCTCGCCGTGTACGGCCAGCAGCGCCACTTCGGCGAGCGCGCCCTGACCGAGGATGACCTGCGCCTGGGAAACGGCGTCTACGCCGCCTCCAAGATCTACAACGAGCATCAGGCCGAGTGGTATAACCGCGCCTATGAGATGCAGATCACCGGCGTGCGGCCGGCCAACGTCACCGGGCCGGACAAAGTGCGCGGCTCGATGGATCACGTGCAGTGCATCACGCAGCCGGCACGCGGGCAGGAAGTGCATTTCCCCTTCCGCGACGCGATGCGCCTGCCGATTCACGTCGACGACATCGCCGAGGTCTTCGTGCGCGTGACGCTGGCCGAAGCGACCCAGCACCCGATCTACAACTCCGGCGGCGAGACGATCAGCCTCGGAGAACTCGCGGATCTGGTCACACGCTACCTGCCCGACGCGAAGATCGCGTTCGAGCAGGCCGAGGGCGGCCGCGAGCGCTCGGGCAACTACCTGATGGACAACTCTCGCCTGCTCAACGAGTTCGAGGTGCAATACGCCCCGTTTCCCCAGCGTGTGCTCGAAATTATCAACAACGTGCGCAAAGAAGAGGGGCTGCCGCTCGTCTCCGCGTTGCACGTAGAGTGAGGAGCCCCGCGCTCCTTACCCGGCCATCCGCGTGACACGATATAATAGAATGTGACGGCATATGGAACTGCTGTCCCCGCACACCTCCGCAGCGAGATCGTGTGATGGTCGCCGGCCACGACCCGGACCTCCTTACGACCGCCGAGGCGGCCCGGCTCCTGCGGGTTAGCGCCGTCACCGTGCAGCGTTGGCTCAGGCAGGGGCGGCTGCCCGCCTTCCACGTCGGCCCGAAGGCCGTGCATATTCGCCGCGAGGATCTGGCACAGGTCGTGACACCCCTCGCCCGCAAGGAGGCGGCCGCGATGCCCGAACGCGACGTTCCGGCCACGACGCTCACGCCCCTCACCGACGTGGACGTCGCCCAGCAGGAGGCCGCGCTTGCGGCCTCGGCCGAACTCCTCGCGCAGCAGGCAGCCCGACGCGGCGGCAAGCCCTTCGACGAGTCTTGGCCGCTGATCCGCTCCGCCCGCACGGCACGCTCGCGCCAGCAAGCATGAACCATGCCGTTGCCGTCGATGCCAGCGTGGCCGTCAAGTGGGTGGTCCTGGAACCGCTGGCCGCGCAGGCGCGGGCGCTTGTGGCCGACAGCGCCGCCGGCCGCTGCTTGCCCCACCGCACTTTACCGGCGAGGTCACGAACGCCCTCCACCAGCGTTGGCGCAGCACCGATCCCGATAAGCGGCTGACCGATGCCGAAGCCGACGCCGCCCTGACGCGCTTCCTGCAGTTCCGCATCGAGCAGCGCAGCCCGGCGGGCCTGTACCCGCAGGCCGTGGCGCTTGCCCGCAGCGCACGCCTCTCAAGCATCTACGACGCGCTCTATGTCGCCCTGGCTCAGCTAGAGCACCGGTCAAGTAGTCAGGCAGCGCGAGCGAGCACATGGAGGTTGT
>CALFMN010000181.1 GCA_937879875.1 uncultured Chloroflexota bacterium
CCGCTCGGGCACACGACCACCTGGACCTACGACAGCCACGGCAACCCGCTGACCGAAACCGACGCCACCGGCGCGACGACGACCTACACCTACGACGCCCAAAACAACCGCACCAGCAAGACCGATGCCCTGGGCGATAGCTGGAGCTGGCAGTACGATCTGACAGGCCGGGTGCTCAAAGAGACCGACCCGCTCGGCAACAGCACCACCTACACCTACGACCTCGCCGGACACCTGCTCGTCACCGCCGACCCGCTCAATCGCCGCACCACGTCGATCTACGATGCCGCCGGCAACCTGACGACCCTCGCCGACCCCCTGGGCAACCAGACGACCTACACCTACGATGCCCGCGGTCTGGTCCTGACCATGACCGATGCCGCGGGCAAGGTGACGACCTACAGCTACGACGGCAACCGCAACAAGACCGGCGAGACCGACCCGCTCAACCAAACGACGACCTACCACTATGATGCGGCCGGGCGGCAGACCAGTAAGACCGATCCGCTGGGCCATACCACCAGCTTTTCCTACGATACGAACAATCGCCTGATCAGCAGCACGGACCCGCTGGGCCGAGCGGTCACCTACGCCTACGATGCCGGCGGCCGTCTGACCGGCGTGACGCTGCCGAACGGCGGCACGGTGACCTCGACCTACGACGCCGCGCATCGGTTAATCGCGGTCACCGATCCGTTGGGCCATACGCGCAGCTACGGCTACGACAAGGTCGGACGCCGCATCAGCGAGACCGATCCCGCGGGCAAAACCACGACCTATACCTACGATGCCGTCGGCCGGCTCACCGGCGTCACCGATCCGCTCAATCACAGCACCAGCTACAGCTACGACCGCGCCGGCCGGCAAACGGGCGTCACCGACGCCGCCGGCGCGACCACGACCTCCGCCTACGACCGCGCCGGGCAGCAGACCAGCGCCACCGATCCGCTCGGGCATGTCTGGGCGACGGCCTACGACGCGGCCGGCCAGGTCGTCAGCGAGACCGACCCGCTCGGCAACGCGACCAGCTACAGCTACGACGCCGACGGCGACACGACCAGGGTCGCCAGGCCGTCGGGCGCCGCCACCACCTTCGCCTACGACGTGCGCGGCCTGCTGCTGTCGGTCACGGACCCGCTCAACCACGTCACGAGCTACAGCTACGACGCGGCCGGGCAACGGCTGAGCGAGACCGATCCGCTGGGCCACGCGACGCACTACAGCTACGACGCGGCGGGCGAGCTGCTCAGCATGACGGACGCGCTGAACGGCGTAGTGCAGTACGCCTACGACGCCGCCGGGCAGCAGACCAGCGTCACCGACGGGCGCGGCAAGGTCACCAGCTACACCTACAACGCGCTGGGTAAGCCACTGACGCAGACCGATCCGCTGGGGCGCACGGCCAGCTTCAGCTACGACACGGTCGGGCAGCCCACCGCGCGCACGGACGCGCGCAACGTCGCGGTTGGGCTCAGCTACGACAGCCGCGGCAACCTCACCGGCATCAGCTATCCGGGCGGCAGCATCAGCTACGCTTACGACGACGCGGGCCGGCGCACCAGCATGGTGGACCCCGGCGGCACGACCAGCTGGAGCTACGACGCCGCCGACCGCGTGACCAGCCTGGCGGCGCCGCAGGGCGCGGTCGGCTACGGCTACAACGCCGACGGCAGCCGCGCCAGTCTGCTGTTGCCCACGGGCACGGTGACCTACGGGTATGACCGGGCAGGCCGGCTCACGTCACTCGGCGACCCGCAGGGGCGGGCCACGACCTTCGGCTACGACGCAGACGACCAGCGCACCACGATCGCCCGGCCCAACGGCATTACCAGCACCACGACCTACGATGCCGCCGGCCGCGCCACCGGCATCACGCACAGCGGCCCCGGCGGCACGCTGGCCAGCTTCAGCTATACCTACGATGCGGCGGACAACCGCACGGCCGTGACCTCGCTGGCGGGCACGGAGAGCTACACGCTGGATGCGCTGAACCGCTTCACCGGCGTGAGCTACCCGGGCGGCGACACGGCCAGCTACAGCTACGACCCCGCCGGCAACCGCCTCAGCCAGACGTTGAACGGCGCGACCACGACCTACACCTACGACGCCGCCGGGCAGCTCACCGGCGACGGGACGAACAGCTACACCTACGACGCGGCGGGGAACCTGACCGCGGCCGGCGCGAACACCTACACCTGGGACTGGGCCAACCGCCTCGCCACCAGCACGACCAGCGGCACGGCCACCAGCTACCAGTACGACGGCGACAACCTGCGCACGAGCAAACACAGCGGCGCCACGACCAGCACCTACCTCTGGGACCGCGCGGCGGCGGACCCGGAGCTGGTGGACGACGGCAGCCAGAGCTACCTGCACGCCGACGGCGTCCAGGAGCAAGTCACGCGCACGGGGCAGCCGCAGTACCTGCTCGGCGACGGCCTGGGCTCGGTCCGCGGCGTCACGGACAGCAGCGGCAGCCTGGCCGGCAGCGCCGACTACGGCGTGTTCGGCAGCGTGCGCCACAGCAACGGCGCCAGCAGTGTCTTCGGCTTCGTGGGCGAACAGACCGACCCGGAGACCGGCTTCAGCTACCTGCGATCGCGCTACTACGACCCGAGCACCGGCCGCTTCCTCTCGGCCGACAGCAGCGTGCCCAACGCGGCCGGCACGAGGGCTACAACCTCTACGCCTACACCGCCAACAACCCCACGACCTGGGTCGACCCCAGCGGCCACGGGCTGAGCGTGCAGCTCTCGTTCGACGTGGTGCTGGGCAACCTCATCCATCTGCACTATTCGCTGCAAGAGTTCCAGCAACTGGGCGTGAAGATCCTCGGGCTGGTGCTGGTGGGCTGCGCCCTCACCGGCTGGTGTCGCGATCTCTTGATCGAGTACGGCGAGCTGCTGCTGGCCGGTGGCCTCGCCAGTGTGGCGGGCGGCGTGGGCATCATCTTCACGCTGGTGGCCTGCATCCTCGATCCGCTCTGTTTCCGCGTCGAGCCGATCCTCACGGTCAGCAGTACCGGCGACGGCGGCAACGGCAGTAACGGCGGGAGCAACGGCGGTACCAGTGGCAGCGGCACGGGTGGCGGCAGCTCCGGCAGCGGCACCGGCGGGGGCAGCAGTGGCTCGACGGGCGGCGGTAGCACAGGTGGCAGCAGTACCGGCGGCAATAGCGGTGGCACGACGGGTGGCAGCAGCACCGGTAGCGGCAGTAGTGGCGGGAGCACGGGCGGTTCAGGCAGCGGGGGAACCAGTGGAAGCACCACTGGAGGCAGCACGGGGGCCACCACCGGCGGGAGCACGGGCAGCTCAGGCAGCGGCGGGACCGCCGGAGGCACAGCCAGCAGCAATACTGGGGGCACCACCGGCCGGAACCCCAGCAGCACAACGGGCAGCAGCACCACTGGGAGCACCAGTGGCGGCCAGCCGCCGGGTGTGCCGAAGATCTACATCGATCCCACCAAATATCTGACCGTCGCTGAGCACGTTCGGGAAGCGCAGGCCGCGGGCCACCCCAGGCTGCTGACCATCGACCGTCCTGGAAGCAAGGCACGACGGGACGCTTGCATGCGTAGCGCTGGCGAGAAGCCGAAACCCGGTCTGGATCGGGATGAGTATCCGCCTGCCATGTTCAGAGAAGGAGGAGCAGGATGCAGTGTCAAACATGTCAGCATCCATGACAATCGCGGTGCGGGGGCTTCAGTTCAGCGCCAGACCGATCCGTATCTCGACGGCACCGTGATTGAGATGGTTGTCGGCATACCACCGTAGTGTTGGAGGTGACTCCAACAGTGAAATATCACTACCAGCTATTCGCGAACTACTTTCAAGTCATGTTGGAGGATGACGGAGACAAAAGTGTTGGCCTTGCCATGGAGGACGCCTGGACTCAGAAGACTGTCAATGATAGGCTGGCGATTGTGCCACATGGCATATCAATCAGCACAGCTCGGAATATGACCGTCCCGGTCACCGTTGACGTGCTTGATCGCGCGCCCGAGGACGATTTCTCCGGATGGGACCATATCGTCGAATGCAGCCTGGAGATCGCGAGCGGTCGCATTGTTGTAAGGGGATGCACCGACTGGTACCCAGATGCCGCTCGAATTCCGGTTACTCCTGGCACCTATGCCGTCCGTATCTACTACGGCGGGCTGGATACGATCGACGATCTCGGTCTCGAAGGCGATGACCATTACAGAGTCGTGCTGTGGCCGGGAGCGGAACGCCCAACCGCTGTGTTGAAGCGCCATCCGATCACCATGGGCGGGTAGTTTGTGAACTGTCGCGCAAAGCGGGCGACGCTTTGGAAAGTGTGCACCAGGTGAAAATAGGCGGCTCAGGGCACGGTGGATTACGGCTACCACACCGACGGCAACCACGCTGCGATGGCGCTCCCCGGTGGCGGCGTGGCCGGCTGCGAGTACGACACCACCAGCCACTCGGCGTGCTATGCTATGGTGTAGCGACGGAAAGTGCTGCGGGCGGATGCGTCGCGTGTCGTCACATAGCGTGAGCAGTCTGGGGATATGACAGTATGAAACCGCATCTCTTGAAACTGCTGTCGCTCGCGAGTTCGCCTCTCGCTAGTCGATACGAAGCCTGTCCACTTCTAACGGAATTTCTACATGGCGACGAACTCTCCGAGTTTCTATCAATTCGCAACGGCTTCTATGCCTTTGAACAAGCCTTACATGTACTGCCGAGTAGTACATCTGTCCATTGTATGGAATTGTCTCACTGGAACGACCCAGACACATGGCATTCGCAGTATGGTGATATCGTTGAAGGTCATGTCTTCTTTGCCGAAGACATCTTTGGTGAGCAATTCTCTGTTTCGTCGAATGGTATTTTCAGATTCAACCCTGAGATTGGATCGTTCGAGTTTGTTGCCTCGGATCTGGAGCACTGGGCACAAAGAATCCTAACCGATCATCGAACAGAGACGGGCTGGCCACTCGCGCATGAGTGGCAGGTCGCACACGGGCCACTTGCGCCGGGTCAGCGGCTTGTGCCGGCCACTCCATTCTTCATGGGCGGGGAGTACACGATTAAGAACCTCCTGGCATTGGATGCCGTTACCGGAATGCGGCTGCGCGCCGACATCTACCAGCAGACAAAAGATCTTCCTGACGGTACACAGATAACCCTGCTGCCTCAGGCGACGCCACTTCAGCAGCGGGAGTAGTCAAGTTGCGGAATACCAGTTCTGTTTCTTCGCTGATTACTCCCAACTCGTCGCCCTGACGAAGTAGTAATCGCTGAGCCGCCGCTGAACGCCGAAATGCGTTTCGATGTACGACTGCCACGGTTGGCGGCGCTCAATCGGCGTGTGGGTAATGTGGAGCGCCGCGTAGATGGCCTTCGCCCGGTCGGCTTCAAAGATGCCGCCGCCATCGCTCCCCAGGGTGGTCGGGCTAGAGAGCACCTCGGAAAGGCTCATCTGCGGCGCAGTTTCATGATGCTTCACAGGCCCCAGCGTGACGATTCGCACGATGCAGTGCGCGTCACGGGCTGGCCGTAGGCGCTCCTGCTGTTTCCCCGGTGGGCGTACCAGCGAGCCGCCGCTGCAGCTCTGCCACCATCGCTAACCCGAGGTCGATCGCGGCATCCACGGACAGCGCCGCGCCCGCTGCCCACGCCGCCATGAACGCGCCCTCACCCAGCGCCGTGCGGACCTCCACGGCCGCCTCCTGCTGGGCCGCAGGACGGTTGAAGCTGTCGGCAGGCCCGAATGCCAGCCATTGCGTACCGCTGAACGCCAGCAGGCGTGCACTCGCGGGCAGCAGCCCGGCGCGCAGCGCAACGAGCGCCAGCGTGCCTAACGGGGCCGCGGCAGCGGCGGCACGACCGCGGCGCGCATGGAGGGCCAGACAGTCCGCACAGGCGTGCAGGGCCGCCGGCAGGTCGTCCTGCTGGAGCGCCGCCCATGCGACCAGTTCCAGGGCGATCAGCCGGTCCGGATTCAGCTCGCCCAGGCCGGCGAAGGCGCGCGCGGTCTCCGCCCAGAGCGCCTGTGCGCGGCCCCAGTCACGGCGCAGCAGCGCCAGGGTAGCCGCGCCGATCAGGGGGCCTTCGTCGTGAGCCGACTGCGCCAGCGCCTCCATCTCGGCCAACAGCGCCTCGGCTGCGGCAAACTGCCCCTCTGCCGCCAGTGCAGTCATCAGGGTGAAACGGGTGCGGAGCGCCTCCGCGTGCGGCCCCTGGGTCCGCCAAAGCGCGACCGCTTCCTCTGCCAGGGGCACCGCGTCCGCGTAGCGGCCCTGGCAGGAGTGGACGCGGGCGAGGAGCCGCAAGCCCAGGGCGAGGCAGGCGCGGTCGCCGTTGCTGCGACTGACCGCGATGACCTGCTCCAGGTCCGCCATCGCCTGCGCCCGCCGCTCTCGCGTGCCCCAGTCGGCGTCAAACCCCGAGAAGACGAGGAGCCGGGCGCGCGATTGACCGGGCGGCGCCGCGGCTGGCAGTGCGAGGAGCCGCGCGCGCCAGGCGTGAAACTCGTCGTCACCGCGGTGGCCGATCCAGTAGTCGCCCAGCGCCCAGATCAGCCGGGCACCGTGTGCCAGTTCCCCGTGCTCGACGCACCAGCCCAGGACCACGCGCAGGTTATCGAGCTCGCCGTCCAGCCGCGCCCAGACGCCGGCCGCCGCACACTGCCGTACCAGCCGCAAGAGGTAGTCCGCCAGGCGTCGGTGCACCGGCGCCGCCTCGCCGCTGTCCGCGAGGTAGGTGAGCGCACAGGCGCGGATCGTCTCCAACATGCGCACGCGCGGCTCGCCGGCGGGGTCAGTCGTCGCCGTCAGCAGGTGGTTCTCCAGCAGCGTGCTCAGCCCCGCTTCAATGCATGGACCGCCAGCGCCCTCGACGTCACAGACTGCTCTGACCAGCTCGAGCGTGGCGTCACCCGCGCAGATGGCCAGGCGGCGGAAGAGGCGCTGCCCGGCGGGCGCCAACAGATCGTAACTCCAGGCAACGGCGTTCAAGAGTGTTTGCTGCCGCGCCGGGGCGTCGCGCGCACCGCCGGCGAGGCTGGGCAGACGCTCCGCCAACCCGGCCAGGAGGGCGACTGGCGGCAGCAGCCGTGTTCGTGCCGCCGCCAGCTCGATGGCCAGGGGCAGGCCGTCGAGGCGGCGGCACAGGGCGGCGACGGCAGGGGCGTTCTCGGCCGTCAGACTGAAGTCGGCGCGAATCTCCTGCGCGCGGGACACGAAGAGCGTGACCGCGGCATTCTCGGCCACCGCGGCAAGGTCGCTGCTGGCTGCGGCGGGCAGAGGCAGCGGCGGAACGACCACCTCACGCTCGCCACGCAGCCGCAGCGGCGCCCGACTGGTGATGAGCAGCACGATCCCTGGTCCCGCCTGCGCCAGGGCACTCGCGACGGCTGCGCCGGCGAGGAGATGCTCGTAGTTATCCAGCACCAGTAAGATGTGCCTCTCACGCAGCGTGGCGGCGAGCGTCTCCTGCAGCGGGATGCCGACCTGCTCCCGCACGCGCAGGACCTGCGCCACCGCGGCAGGGATGAGCGCAGGGTCCGCCAGGGGCGCCAGGTCCACGAAGAACACCCCGTCCGGATAGCCGGGCGCCAGCGTGCGGGCCACTTCGAGCGCCAGGCGCGTCTTGCCGGTGCCTCCCGGGCCGGTCAGGGTCACCAGGCGGTGCTGTGCAACCAACGCGGTCAGCGCGGCCAGCTCCGGCACGCGCCCGACGAAGCGCGTCAGCGGCAACGGCAGCGAGGACGCATCAACGTCGCGGCGGAGCGGCGCGGGGGCAGCGGGGACTGCCTGCAAGCGCGCCCCCGTCGCAGGCGCGACCTGCTCCGTGAGCAGGTCGCTGAGGAGAGCGGGGGTGAGGGTGAGGCCGCGGAGCGGGCCGCGGCTATAGGTGCGGAACAGCCCGCGTTCCTGGCACCAGGTGCTGATCGCCTGCCGGGCGACCGGGTCGGGCACGCTGCTCCCGTGTTCCCAGCGCTGAATCGTGGCGCGGTGATAGCCCAGTTGCGCCGCACAGCCCGCCTGCGAACAACCTGCCGCCGCGCGCAGGGCGCGCACCAGCACCGGCCAGGAGAGCCCGCCCGCGGCGATCGTCTCTGACCCAGTACTCGCCGAGCGTGCAGCCGGCTGCGCTGCCATGCGGCACAGGTGCGGCAGAGATGCGGCGCCCCTGCGGCCTTCCGCGGGGCATAGTCGCCTACAGTAGCCGTGCGCCGCCTGCCGTTGCTCCCACGCAGCAGTGTACAGCGGCGCAGGCCCACGAGGGCATGGGACGCATCCCATGCCCTCACCACCGCGAACGGGGGATACCGTGACCGCAAGGAGCAACACCCACAGCGATACCCTGGTCCAGCCCGGCCGCTGTCGCACGCACGGCGTCGTGCAGGCTACCAAGCAGGTGCCCAGAATCCGCTTCCCGTTCGTCGTCTATGGAGCCCTGCGGCTCTGGGCGCAATGGTGCCCCTTCCGCTGCCCCACGTGCGGAGGACCAGTCGGACGGGCCTGACAGCCAGCGGTGAGCGGGCAGACGGCCTGCTCGGTATGCGGGGGTACCAGGGATGAGCCAGGGAAATGCTGACATCGTCATCAGCGTGCGTGGGTTGAGGATGGCCTATGGCGACTTCGAGGCGGTGAAGGGTCTCGACCTGGAGGTGTGCCGCGGTGAGGTGTTCGCCGTGCTGGGGCCGAACGGCGCCGGCAAGGCCACCACCATCGAGATTCTTGAGGGGTTCCGCAAGCGTACCGGCGGGGCGGTTTCGGTCCTCGGGGAAGACCCGGCCCGAGCTGACGGGGCATGGCGGGCGCGCATCGGCGTTGTGCTGCAGGAGTCTCAGCCCGAGCCCGAGCTCACCGTGCGCGAGTGTCTCGCCCTGTATGCCGGCTACTATCCCAGGCCGCGCCCGATCGACGAGACGCTGGAGTTGGTCGGGCTGGCTGAGAAACGCGCGGTGTTGTGCGGTCGTCTGTCGGGCGGCCAGCGGCGGCGTCTGGACGTGGCGCTGGCGCTGATCGGCGACCCCGAGCTGGTCTTCCTCGACGAGCCCACCACGGGGTTCGATCCCGCCGCCCGCCATGCTGCCTGGGAGGTCATCGGCGGGCTGCGCCGCCTCGGGAAGACGATTATCCTCACCACGCACTACATGGAAGAGGCGGAGGAGCTGGCCGACCGCATCAGCGTGATTGCCGCGGGCCGTGTGGTGGCCGAAGGCACCCCGGCAAGCCTCGGTGGGCGGGATGCGGCCGCGGCAGTCATCGCGTTTACGCTGCCCAGCGGTGTGGCCGCGAGCGACCTGCCCGCGGCGCTCCCCACGCGGGGCCGCGCGCTCCCCGGGGAACGTGTGGAGCTCCGTGCAGCCTGTCCGCTGCCGCAGCTCGGGTTGCTCGCTGCATGGGCCGCTGCACGGGGGCTCGACCTCCCGGACCTGACCGTGAGCCGGCCGACCCTGGAGGACATCTACCTGCAGCTCACCGACGGAGGTGCGCCGTGAAGCCGTCGTTCCCGCTGTTGGTTGCGCATGAGACCCGCTACGACGGGCTGATCTTCCTGCGCAACCGCCAGAGCCAGTTCTTCACCCTGGCGCTGCCCGTGCTCTTCCTCGTCATCCTCGCCTCGGTGTTCAGCGGCGGCACGGTGGCTGTCGCTGGTGGATCGCTGAAGGTTTCAGTCTACTACGTGCCCGGTATCATGACGCTCGGCATCGTCGCCGCGTCGTTCATCAACCTGGTTATCTCGGTGACGACGGCCAGAGAAACCGGCATCTACAAGCGGCGGCGGGCCACGCCGGTCCCGGCGAGCGTGGTCATTGCGGGGCGCGCCCTGACCGCGGTGGTGGCGGCGCTCGTGATCGCTGCCGTCTTGCTGGCCATCGGCTGGCCCGCGTATGGTGCCAGCCTCCCCAGCCGGACCGCGCCGGCGTTCATCCTGGCTATCATCGTGGGTGCGCTGGCGTTCTGCTGTCTTGGCTATGCGGTCGCGAGCCTGATCGAGAATGCGGACGCGGCCCAGCCGCTGACCCAGGCCGTGATGCTGCCGCTGTACTTCATCTCCGGCGTGTTCGTGCCCGCCTCGCAAATCCCCGGCTGGCTGAGGAACGTCGCGAGTGTGTTTCCGGTCCGCCATCTCGCCCAGGCGCTGCTGGCGGCGTACAACCCGCATACCAGCGGCGCGGGGTTCGCCTGGCGGGATCTGGGCGTCGTGGCACTCTGGGGAGCCAGCGGTCTCGTGGTCGCGCTGCGCCGCTTCAGTTGGCTGCCGCTGGGACGCTAGACCCGTGCGCCGCTGGGACGGTGACACAGCACGTGCTCCACGTGTCACTGATCACGGTAATTTGCCAGGCATCGGGCGATCCTGATCGGGTCAATTT
>CALFMN010000182.1 GCA_937879875.1 uncultured Chloroflexota bacterium
GAGCCGTTTCCCCCTCCCCTGCCCCTCCCCCATCTCGTCCAACGTCATGGGGGAGGAGGATCGGATGCTCACGCGGAATCGAGCGCTGAAACCGCCGCCAGGGTCGCGCGAGACGTTACTGCGATGGTCGTCCCCCAAGAGACACAGATCACCCCTCCCCCAACGCATTGGGGGAGGGGCAGGGGAGGGGGAAACGGCCCGCTGGACGGCGTGCGCTGCGTGGTGCTGACGCAGGCCTGGGCGGGAACGTATGCCACCGAGCTGCTCGGCCTGCTCGGCGCCGACGTGATCCAGATCGAGGCGCTGAGCCGGCCGGATTCGTGGCGCGGCGGCTACGGCGGCAGCATCCGCACGGCGCTGCGCGATCTCCCGACCGCGGTGCATCCCTGGAACTGCTCGGCGCTGTACAACTCGGTCAACCTGAACAAGCGGGCGCTGACGCTCGACCTCTCGCGGCCGGAGGGCATCGAGACCTTCCGGCAGCTCGTGCTGACCGCCGATGTCGTGGCCGAGAACTTCACGCCGCGCGTGATGCACAACCTCGGCATCGACTACGCCGCGCTGACGAAGCTGAGGCCCGACATCATCCTGCTTTCGATGTCCGCCTACGGGGCGACGGGGCCGTACGCCAACATCCCCGGCATCGGCGGCACGATCGAGCCGATGTCCGGCATGTCCTCGCTGCTCGGCTACGCGGACGGCCCGCCGATGAACTCCGGCCAGATGTACCCCGACCCGGTGGCCGGCTACTTCGGCGCGGCCGCGGTGTTGCTGGCGCTGCATCATCGCGAGCGCAGCGGCAAGGGCCAGTACATCGACCTCTCGATGCAGGACACGAGCATGACCTTCATCGCCGACGCGCTGCTGGAGTTCGCGGCGAACGGCAGCGTACGGCCGCGCCTGGGCAACCGGCACCCAACGATCGCGCCGCACAACGTCTATCCATGTGCAGGGAATAGGGAACAGGGAATAGGGAATAGATGGATCGCGATCAGCGCGGCCAACGGTTTTGGTGGACTCGCCATGGTGTTTGGCCACTACGAGTGGACGCAAGACCCGCGTTTCGCCACAGCCGCAGCGCGCAAGCAGCACGAGGACGAACTGGACGCGCTCATTGCTGATTGCACCATCTGGTGGGAGGCATTCGAGCTTGAGCGTGAGCTGCGTGAGCATGGCGTGCCGGCGGCAGTTGTACGCAACGCGCTGGAGACGCTGGGGCTGGAGCAGCTACGGCAGCGCGGCCTGCTGGTGAACGTCACGCATCCCGAGACGGGTACGCACGTGCAGGCCGCGGCGCCCTGGCGGCTGAGCCGCACGCCGGGCGGCGTGCGCCGCTACGCGCCCCGCCTCGGCGAGCACGGCCGCGAGGTGCTCACCAGCGTGCTCGGTCTGAGCGACACCGCCTACGACCAGCTCGAATCTCTCGGCGTCGCCGGCACCGAACCGCCGGCGTAGGCGGACTCCGGCCGCGACATTCCGCACGCATCGAGTGCAGTATACATCAAAAAAATGGATGCTATACTGCACTCGATGCGGTGGATCTCGTGACCGATCTGCGGGGACTCGAAGCAAAGGCGCTCTTGCAAGGTGGGTATTTCGACCGTGTCGACGCGCAGGCGTATGGCTTGAACGATCGACTATTGGCGTATCACACCACAGTTGGACGCTTCGAACGCGAATTGCCGGGAGTGTATCGCCTGAGCCATGCGCCGATCAGCCTGTTTGACGACTACTGGCGAGCATGAGTGTGGTCGAACTACCGCGGCGCCATCTCGCACGAGAGTGCGCTGCTGCTGTACGACCTGAGTGACGTGCTGCCGAGCAGAGTCCATCTCACCGTGCCGTTGCAATTCAATCGCAGCGCTCCAGCGAGCTATGTCATACATCGGGCACGGCTTCATCCAGACGAGATCACGATCCGCGAAGGGATCAGTGTCACGACACCGGCGCGCACAATCGTGGACGCCGCGGCCTATGGGACAGATCCCGAGCAGGTTCAACTCGCCGTGAGGCAGGCGCTGGATCGGGCACTAACCAGCGAAGCGGCGCTGCGATCTGCCGCTGGCAGGTCAGGCTACCGGTACAGTCGCAACGTCCGTCGCCTGATCGAGAGCGCGCTGCGCCCGGAGACGACTCATGCCGCCCGCTGAACGCGGGCAGACCAGCGATGGCTTCCGCGAGCAACTGCTCGCACACCCGCAAAATCGTCCTCTATAGCGGCGGGCACTTCCCTTGACCAACCGTGCCATGAAGCGCCCGAGAAAGGTGACAGGGCGGCGCGTTCAGCAGTAGCCAAAGGCATGGGCGACGGCGTGGGCAAAGCCCTCGGGATTGTCCACATGCATGCCGTGACTTGCGTCCGCCACCTCGGCGACGATAACGCCGCCCTGCGTGGGGACTGGCCCCTCCGGGAAGTCCGGCAACGAACGAGCCCCGACGATGTACGTCCGGGGAATACTCAAGCCCTCCAGCGCTTCCCGGAACGTCGGCTGACGGTCCGCGAGAAGGGAGCGGGCACTGCGATGCACCGCGTACGGGGCTGCACTCCGGAAGGTGCGGAGTAAGCCGCCGTAGGCGGCCGTGTCACCCAGCCCTGCTTCGAAGTCGCGGCTGAGCGCAGCATGCCCCGCCCGCACGTAGTCGTCCTCCGGCTGGCCGGCGATATGGACGCTGACCGACCCTTTCCCCGGGTCGAGATTGCCTTCCGCCACGGCCAGCGCCGCGACGAGCTCGGGTCGCCGCGCCGCGAGCAGAATCGCCACCGAGCCGCCCATACTGTGCCCCATCACGTGGCAGCCGCGCAGGCCGAGATGGTCCAGGAGGGCCGCCACACTGTCCGCGTGCTCCTCCATGGTGTAGCCGAAGCTCTCGGGCCGGTCCGCGTAGCCAAACCCCATGAGGTCGACCAGCAGGGCTCCGTGCGGCGCGAGCAACGGATGGCGTGCGAGACCGACGTAGCCCTCGGACGCCGCCCCGCCAAGGCCTGGGAGAAAGACCACCGCTGGGCTCGACCCTGGCAGGTCGTGATAGCACAGGGAAGCGTCCACCCCCGGCACGCGGAATGTATCCATCGCGTCAGCTGCCTTCTCACTGCGCTCGTGGGCGGCGAGTCCGTCAGACCGTCACATTGTCGGTGAACCAGTGCTGTCTGACAGCCAAGCGTAGCGGAGACGCTGGTAGCGAGCAAGCGCGGCCGTGGGGAGCGAGGATGGGTGGCAGGGTGGGGCCAACGATTCTGCTCGAACAGATGCGGTCATTGGTCATCCTAACTGCTCACCCGCATCAGGATGGATTGGCGAGGCGTGCAACGACTCGCGCGGCTGCGCAACAATGCTCTGCGCGCGAACGCTTCAGCGCAACGGGCGCACCACCATGCCCCCACTCTCGGCCATCATCGAGTAGCATTGGCGTTGGCTGCGCCAGAGTATGAGGCTCGCTGCTAAGTGTGCAGACCCACGGTTCAACGACCGCTTCGACGTTCTGCCCGCTGTCGGCACGCCGCGGCCCGCGTTGCAGTCTCAGGCCACGGCCCGCAGCTTGCGCTCCAGTTGCTCGGCGATGCTGGCCCAGCCGCGCTGCGCGTCTTCGAAGCGGTCCGGCGAGAGCTGTGCGTGCTCGATCGTCATCAGTGTTTGCTGCTCGCCAGCGGCTTCAAACGCCACGCTGACCACGCTCTCAAAGCCCCCTCCGAAATCTGAGTTCCAGGTGAAGCGCAGGCGGTTGGGGCGGTCCAGCTCGAGGTACTCGCCGGTCACGTGCGTCACGCGTTCGCCATTGACCATGTCGATGCGCAGCTTGCCGCCGACACGTGGATCGCACTCCACCCTCCCGGCCACGGCGGGATACGGGCAGATGAACTCCGCGAGCGCCTCGGCATCGAGCCACTCGTCGAACACGACCTCGGGAGACGCTGGCAGGAGACGCTGCACGACCGCCGATCGTGGGTTGCCCTCGCTCATGCTGGACCCCGTTTCCGCTCCAGCCGCGCCGCCAGCGCATCTGCACGCGCGGCCCAGAAGCTGGTCTGATCGTGGATCCAGTCCTCGGCGCCGCGCAGCGTTTCAGGCCGAACGGAGAGCCAGTGCTCGCGCCCGCGCACCTCGCGGCGCACGAGGCCAGCATCTTCGAGCACGCCGACGTGGCGCGAGACGGCGGCGAACGAGATCGGCCGCGGCGCCGCAAGGTCGGTGATCCGCGCATCGCCGGCCCGCAGCGCCGTCAGCAGCGACCGTCGCGTCGGATCGGAAAGTGCCGCATACACGCGGTCCAGCACCGTAGAACCTTCAACAATCTTGTTGACCATCTCGTCCTCCTACTATATGATATTCAACAGATGCGTTGAGCATCAAGCCCGCGACGATGCGCAATGCGTCTGAAGCGACAGTGCCGGGACCAGCCGGCAACGAGGAGGAACCATGTCGGACCTGAGCACCCATGCGGTCGTGCCGCACACGGAGTGGCGTGCGGCGCGCACGCAACTCCTGGCGGAAGAGAAGGAGTTCACGCGCCTCCGCGATCGCCTGAGCCAACGGCGCCGCGAGCTGCCCTGGGAAGCGGTGGACAAGGAGTACGTCTTCGAGGGAGCGCATGGCCGCCAGACGCTGGCCGATCTCTTCGACGGCCGCGGCCAACTCGTCGTCTACCATGCGATGTTCGACCCGGCCACGGCATCGCCGTCGAGCTCCTGGACAGCTGACGCGGCGTGCCCGCACTGCTCGTTCTGGGCGGACAACTTCAACGGCATCATCGTGCACCTGAACCACCGCGACGTGACGCTGGTCGCGGTCTCGCGCGCGCCCTACGAGAAGATCGCCGCCTATGAGCAGCGCATGGGCTGGACCTTCCCGTGGGTCTCGTCGGGCAAGAGCGACTTCAACTTCGATTACCACGTCTCGTTCACGGCTCAAGAGGTCGCCGAGAAGGCCGACTACAACTACACGATTCAGGCGGTTGGGCCGGAGCGGCCCGGGGTGAGTGTCTTCTTCAAAGACGCGGCGGGGAGGATCTTCCACACGTATTCGACGTACTCGCGCGGCCTCGACATGGTGAACGTCGCCTACCACTACCTCGACCTCACGCCGAAGGGCCGCGACGAGGCCGGTCACGACAATGCGCAGTTCTGGGTGCGCCGCCACGACGAATACGGCCAATAACGCAACGCGACGGCGCGGCACGGCTGGGCGGGGCTCTCGAGCTGCGAGCCCCGCCCGCCGCTGATATGCGCGGGAGTGACACGGATGGCGCAGTCTGTTGCAGTTTCCGCCCGCAGAAGCACGTTGGTCCTCGCGGTGCTGCTCGCGGTCAGCGCTGCCGCCTGGGGCGTTTTCGTCTGGCAGGCGCGAGCCGGCCAGCCTGCCGCCATGGCGAAGGGCCTCACGATGGGAATGAACCCGGCGCGGTTCCTCGCCCTCTGGACGGTGATGATGGCCGCGATGATGCTGCCGGGCCTGGCCCCGGCGGCGCTGGCCTTTGCCCGCGGCGCCGGGGAGCGGCGAAGCAACTCATGGCCTGGCCGCTCGACCTGGCTCTTCGTGGGTGCGTACCTTGGCGTCTGGGCCGTGACAGGGCTGTTCGTATATCTCGCCGCGGTCATGGCGGACGGGCTGGCGGATCGTTCCGCATGGCTCATGGCGCATGGGGCGCAGCTCGGCGGCGTTAGCATACTGCTGGCCGGCGCCTACCAGCTCAGCGCGCCAAAGCGCACCTGCCTCGCCCGGTGTCGCTCAGCGGGCGTCTCCGCCCTGGATTCGCGGTGCAACGAGTGGCGCGGAGCGATGCGCACGGGGCTGGCGTACGGACTCGCCTGTCTCGGCAGCTCGGGTATCCTCTGCGTGTTGCTGCTGCTGCCGCTGGGGATGATGAACCTCGGCGCCATGCTGCTGCTTACGCTGATCATCTCCGCCGAAAAAGCGATGCCACTGGGAATGGCGGCCAGCCGCGTGACGGCAGCGGCCTTGATCGCCTGCGGCGTGCTGGCGCTGTTCGTGCCCGCTGCCCTGCCAACGGTGCTCTGAGCAGACCGCGGCTGTCGGCCCTCATCCTCTCGTCTCTCCTTCCCCCAATCCTGGAGGGAAGGAGACGATCCAGTCTGGAGCGTTCCGTGGCCGGCATGATTAACCCGACGCCCCTTCGGATCGTCCGACCAAGGATCGCCCCTCGCCCAGGATTGGGAGAGGGGAAGGGGGTGAGGGCCGATTGGTCAGTCGTCGAGCAGCGCGTCGCGCGGGTCGGCGGCGCCGCGGGCGGTCTCGCGCGTGTCGAGGCGCAGGGCGGAGGCGAGGCGGCGGTAGGCTTCCAGCGGGTCGCCGTACTTGCGGTGGCCGGCGTTGTGCCTGGCCGCGGCCAGCAGCAGCTTCTCGCGCTCGCCGGCCGTGCTGTGGCCGTAGTCTTCAACGAGGCAGAGGCCGATCTCCTGGTTGTGCGGGTCGTTGCCGATCTTCGCTGCCGTGACCGCCAGCGTGCGGCAGAGCGGCGCGCGGTCGTGGCCGCCGTGCAGATAGGCCGCCGTCCAAGCCACGCTCGCGTCCGGATCGAGCGCGAGTTGCGCCTCTGCCAACCGTTGCAGGATCTGCTCGGCCGAGAGCGCATCGGAGCTGCGTGGGCGGCGGATGGTCATCGGGCCGTTGTCGGGCGTGTTCTGCTGATGATGCGCCGCCTGGTTGACGATCGAGCCGGCAACGAACAACAGCTTGATCTGGTGCGGATGCTCGAAGGTGTCGTAGAACCAGCGCAGCGTGTTGGTGTACTCGTAGCAGTGCTGCGACATGCTGAAGTTGTTCGGGTGGCCGGTCATCAGGATCGTCTCGGCCGCGGCGATCTGGATCGTGTCAAGGATCGGCACCGGCCCGCGGCCCCGCTTCAGCAACTCGGCGATCTTCAGGTTCCAGGCCGGCTCGCGGCTGTGCAGCAGCAGTTCCACCAACTCGCGCTGCTCGGTCTTTGCCAGCGGCGCCGTGTTCTGCCGCATGGCGCCGTCCTGGCCCTCCAGCACCATCGCGCAGACGTTGCAGCCCATCTCGTAGCTCGAGTACCAGCGCGGCCCCACGGCGATGTCCGGCACGCCGGCATAGACGATGCTGTGCGCGTTCTCCCAGCCGATGGCGCGGCCCAGCTCGATCGTGGCGCGGGCGCGGTACGACTTGTGTCCGGTCGTGTACGAGCGGTTGAAGAGCATGCGGTCCTGTACGTCGATCAAGCCGGCGAAGGCGAGCTGCGCCTGTAGTTGCTCACGCTCCACGCCGTTCGCCTCTTCCAGCAGGCCCAAAAAGACGCGGTACTGCTCGATCACCTCGCCGCGCTGCACCAGCGTCAGCCAGTGGTTGAGCTTCTCGTCGAAGCTCAGGCCGCCGTCGAGATAGCGCGGCTCCTGGTCGGGCCAGCAGATCTGGGGCGGCGGTGCGCTGTTCACGTCGAGCTTGTACAGGCGTACGTAGTGGCCTGGCGCCTTGCCGATCAATTGGTTCCAGATGTCCAGGCCGGTGGGTACGTACCAGACGGTCTGCGCCAGCGGCAGCCAGCGCAGCTCCTTCGGCACGCGCGGCATCAGGCGCAGCGCGGCGCCGGCGCTCAGCAGGCAATGGTCGTTGTTGACAAACTTGACCGCGCCATTGTCGAGCCGCTGGTGGTAGGGCACGTGCGTATACGGCGCGTGGATGCGTACCAGTTCGCCCACGATCTCCGTGAACGGCCGCTCGTCCTGCGCCAGGCCGTAGAAGGTCTCGCTGGCGCCGACCTGGTCGCGCGCCAAGATGCGCTCCTCCCACTCCGCGTAGCGCTGCATAGCCGGCCGGTCTGTCGTTGCGACCATTGCGTCCGCTCTCCCGTGGCTGCTCGTCGCTCTGAAGACGGAGCCTGCTTGATCGCCTTCACTCTACCGCGCGCCACGGCGCCACGCCACAATCGTTGCGGAATCCGCAGTCGCAGCGGCCTCAGTCAGCGCTTTCTGCTGGTGAGCAGCGCCCGGAAGCTGCTCCGGCGCCCGCTCCAGAAAGGCGAACTCCGTCAGACCGCGCGTGGGCGGCTCGCTGTCAGAAGTCAGACGGAGGTCTGCCCGGTCCGACGGGACGAGGGAGTGACGGCAACCTCGCCCTCAACCCGTCGTCTTGTCGTAGGTCCTGGCGGCGAAGCGGGCAGGGCCGCGGCGAAAGTCTTCCGACTGCAGCACGGTGCTGCCGATGATCATCTCCTGCGGCAGCGCTTCGTCCAGCGTTTTACCCAGGCCGCGCAGCACGGCCTCCGTGTCGCCGCGCAGGCCGGCCTGCGGCACGGCTGCCATGATCTGCGCCAGCTCTTGTGCCCGCGGCATCAGCTCGGCGTCGGGCACCAGCTCCTGGATCAGCCCCATGCGCAGCGCCTCGCGGGCATCGATGCGGCGGCCGGTCTGGATCAGGTACAGCGCGTTGCCCAGGCCCACCACCAGCGGCAGCCGGCAGGTGCCGCCGTCGATCAGCGGCACGGAGAAGCGGCGGTTGAGCACACCGTACTCCGAGCTCGCCGCGCCGATGCGGAAATGGCAGGTGAGCGCGATCTCCAATCCGCCGGCGAAGCAGTAGCCGTTGATCGCGCCGACGATCGGCTTGTAGATGTCCGTCAAGTAGGTCACACGGCGATTCTGAAAGAAGCTGCGCCGGCGCGCCTCCGGGCTCTGTTCTTGCGGAGCCTCGCCGGCGTTCGAGCGGCGAGCCATCTCTTTCAGGTCGCCGCCGGCGCAGAACGCCTTACCTGCGCCGGTGAGGATGGCGACCGAAGCAGCGTCATCATCGCGGAACCGGACATACGCCTCGCGCAGCGCTTGAAACAGGCCACCGCCGAAGTTGTTCATCTGCTCCGGGCGGTTGAGCGTGATCGTCACGATCGCGCCGTCCTGCTCGTAGCGCACCGGTTCGCTTGCCGCGCTCATTCCGCTACTCCCGCCAGCGCTGCGCACACCAGCACGAGCTGCTGTACACCCTGCCGCATCGGCGCGATCTCGATCCACTCGCCGGCGCTGTGGATGCCGGCGCCGCGCGTGACGCCGAGCGCCAGGGCGGGCACGCCCTGGCTCAGTGGGACGTTGGCGTCGGTGCTGCCCGCGGTCGGCTCCGGCCGCACGCCGACACGCGCCAGCGCCGCCGCGCAAAGCTCCATCAGCGGATGTGTGCGCGGGATGGAGCCGGCGGGCCGAGTGCCGACCTCTTCGACCTCGACCGTGATCTCGCCGCTCGCCGCGCGGCGCAGGATCTCCTCGACGCGGTCGGAGAGATCGGCCAGCGCCGCCACGCCGACCGATCGCATATCCAGCAGCAGCTCCACCGAAGACGCGACCACGTTTACGCCGTCGCCGCCAACGATCCGGCCGATATTGAAGGTCGTGCGCGGCTCGGCCGGGACTTTCAGCCGAGCGATCTCGGCCGCCGCCTGCACGGCGACGTGCACCGCGCTCGCCTTGCCGAAGTCAAGCCAGCTATGCCCGCCTTCACCGCAGAAGTGGACCCTGATCCGCCGGCTGCCGACGGCCACATGTCCCAGCCGGCCCAGCATCGTGCCCTCGACGGCCAGCACGGCGCCGAGCTGACCGGCGAAGTGGTCCATCGTATCGCGGGACCCGCGCAGATCGCCGAGTCCCTCTTCGCCAACGTTGCCCACGACCCAAACGGGCCGCTCGAAACGCACGTCCGCGGCCTGCGCCGCCGCCAGCGCCGTCAGCGTACCCGCCACGCCGGCGGAGTTGTCCCCAACGCCGGGGCCGTACAGCTTGCCGCCGCGCCTGGAGACGCGGTGATTGACCTCGTCCGAGAAGACGGTGTCCAGGTGGGCCAGCAGCGCGATCGCATGATCACCCTCTGGACCGAAGCGGCCGGCGACGTTGCCGTGGCCAAAGCCATGAACCTGTTCGGCGCCCAGCTCGCGCAGCCGCTGTGCGGCGTAGGCGGCGCGGCGCTCCTCGTGAAAGGTTGGCGCGGGGATCTCGGCGATCGCGACCGTCTCGCGCTCGCAGGCGCCGGCCTGCTGCTCAGTCCAGGCGAGGGCGCGGGCCACGGCCGGCAGCGCAGCGACGCGGGCAACGGTTGCGGCGGCGTCCTTCCCCGGCGCGCCGAGGTTCAAGGCTTGCACGTGCTGGCCTCTCATTCCCGCCGGGAGGGTCCGGCGGAGTGCCCGCGCCCTCTGCTGGCTGGCCGATCGTAGGAACCGCCGCGCCAACGCGTCAAGGCAGGTGCATCACACGGCGATCGGGAAGCCCGGCACGCGCTACAATTCGGCGGAGCCGGCGCCCCCAAACCGACCGAAGCCGAGGCTCTCCGTGCTGCCGCTCGACAATGTCCGCGTGCTCGACCTGACCCGGCTGGCGCCCGGTCCGCACTGCACGATGATTCTCGCTGATCTGGGCGCCGATGTGATCCGCATCGAGGAGCCGGGCGGTGGGCGGCGCGCGACGATGGAACGTGCGCGCGAGGCGGATGTCGAACGCGAGCGCCGTGAGCGCCGTCGCGCCGCCTTCAGCGCCCTCGACCGCAACAAGCGCAGCATCGTGCTCAACCTCAAGGCGCCCGAGGCCAAAGACGCGTTCTACCGCCTGGCGCAGACCGCGGACGTTGTGGTCGAAGGCTACCGGCCGGGCGTCGTCAAGCGGCTGGGCGTGGACTACGAAACGCTGGCGGCGCGCAACCCGCGGCTGGTGTACTGCTCAATCAGCGGCTACGGGCAGGACGGTCCTTACCGGCTGCTCGTCGGCCACGACATCAACTACGCGGCGATGGCCGGCGCCCTCGGCATCACCGGCCCCGCCGGCGGTCCGCCGTATTTTCCGGCAAATCTGTTGGGCGACTACGCGGGCGGCGGCATGCACGCGGCGATCGGCATCCTCACCGCGCTGTGGGCGCGCGAGCGCACGGGCCGCGGCCAGTATGTCGATATCAGCATGACGGACGGGATTCTCACACTGCTGGCCGCGGCGCTGAGCGAGTCCTACGGCAGCGGTGAGTTCGTGCGGCGCGGCACGCACCGGCTGACGGGCGCGCTGCCGCACTACGGCGTCTACCAGTGCAAAGACGGGCGCTATCTCTCGCTGGGCGCGAACGAGCCCTGGTTCTACGACAACCTGATGCAGGCGATCGGCCGCGCGGACCTCGCCGGCACGCAGGGCGATGCGGCGCGGCGCGATGACGTGCGCGCGGCATTGCAGAGCGCAATGGCAACAAAGACGCGTGACGAGTGGTTCGCGCTGCTGCAAGACAAAGATGTCTGCGTCGCGCCCGTCTACGACCTGGACGAGCTGGAGCGCGACCCGCAGATCACCGCACGCCGGATGCTGACTGACGTGCCGCACCCCGAATTCGGCACGGTCAAGCAGGTCGGCGTTTCGGTGAAGCTCTCCGAGACGCCCGGCGCCATCCGCTCGCCGGCACCGTCCCGTGGTCAACACACCGAGGAGATTCTGCGCGAGGCCGGCCTCAGCGACGCCGAGATCGCGGCGCTGCGAGCCGCGGGCGGCCTCACCCCCTGACCCCTCTCCATTGTGATGGAGAGGGGGAACTCAGGCTCTCTTCGCCCGCCATTCGGCGACGATCGGCTGGGCGGTGCGGAAGGCTTCGACGGCCGCCGGAAAGCCCGCGTAACCGGCGAGTTGAAAGAAGACTTCGCGGATCTCTTCGGGCGTGACGCCATTGGTGAGCGCGCCGCGCACATGCGTTGCCAGCTCCTGCGAGCGGCCGAGCGCGGTCAGCGTCGCCAGATTGACGATGCTGCGCGTCTTGCGATCGAGGCCGGGGCGGTTCCAGACGTCGTTCCACGCCTGCGTGGTGACGAACTCCTGAAACGGCCGCGTGAATTCGTCGGCGTTGGCCAGCGCCCGGTCCACGTACTCGGAGCCGAGCACCTCGCGTCGCGTCTTCAGGCCGGCTTCAAATCGGGCTGCCTCGTCCATCGTGTTCTCCTTGCGGGCCGAGTTGCCGTGGGCCGGCTCGACCGCGCTGTACACTGTGCGACGTGCAGCGGGCCGGCGCAAGCAATCCGGCCAGAAGGGAGCGACACCCTGAGCATCACGATTCGGCAGGCCACAGCGAGGGATGTTGAAGAGGCGGGCCGCATCATTTATGCCGCGTTCAAAGGCATCGCCGAGCAGCACAACTTTCCGACCGATTTTCCCAGCGTCGAAGCCGCCACACGCTCGGCGCGCTTCAATATCGCGCACGAGCAATGCTACGGCGTTGCTGTCCGAAGTTGCCGGTACGAGCGCAACCCGATGGGTACTGTCGGCGTTACGGTGTAGACTGCGAACTGGTGAGGCCGAAGCCGAGGTCATTGGTCCGCACTACTGGCACCTGGCGTCAGCGCCGGGTGAGGATTGAAACAACACGGTGTCCATGCCGCTGTACGCCTCGCTCGGCTTCGAGGTGCGCGAGCCGTTGGCGCTGGTCGCGGGCATGCCGCATGCGCAGGCAGCGGTTGAGGTGGAAGTGCGGCCGATGACCGATGCGGATCTGGACGGCTGTGCGGCGCTGTGCGAACGGATCCACGGCTTTTCGCGCGCGGGCGAGTTGCGCGACAGCCTGAGGCGCTTCGCGCCGGCCGTGGCACTGCGCGCCGGTCGCCTGGTCGGCTATACGTCGGGGCTTTCGATGCGCGGCCACGGTCTGGTGGAGACGCAGGCGGATCTGGAGGCGCTGATCGCGGGCGCGGCGGCGTTCGCACCCGAGCCGCCGGCCCTGCTGCTGCCCACGCGTCAGACGGCCTTCTTTCGCTGGGCGCTGGCCGCCGGCATGCGCGTGGTGAAGCCGTGCACCCTGATGACGATCGGCGCCTACCAGGAACCGCGCGGCGTCTACTTCCCCTCGATTCTCTACTGAGCCGTGCGATGCGGACTCGCGCCATCACGAGTTGGCGCGTTCTAAGCGTTCCTAAAGGAATGGGCGGCAGACTAAGAGTTGCAGAGAGGCGCCAGGGCCGGCGCCGCGAACGGGGAGGGCGCAGCAGGGGCGGACCACCGGCGACGCGCGGAGACGTGCCGAGCCGGACGAGGTAGAACGAGCCAGGGCGCTGCGGGATTGTACAGCATAGCGCTCGCTCGCGGAGCGCCGAGATCGTACCAGGAGTTCGCCAACCGATGCGTCTTTCCCGAAGCACCGTTGCTGCCGGCGTGGCCGCGCTGGGAGCAACGCTTATCCCGGCCATGATCCCTTCTCTGCCCGCGGCCAGTGCGCAGTCGATGCCGCCGGCCGGGCGCATGTACGGTTTTGTGCAGGTGGATGACCACGGCGCCTACGATGGCACGACGGTCGTCGCTCACGTGAACGGCAGCACGTGCGGCCAGGCGTCCTACGACGCCAACCGGGGGCTGTACATCGTGGATCTGGACAGCAGTCTCAGCGACTGCGCCCAGGCGGGCAATACGGTCTGGTTCACGGTCGGCGCGTGTACGGCGTACACGACCGGCACGGTGCCGGAGTTCAGCGGCGCGGAAGAGGTGGATCTGGTCGCGCCGGGAAGTTGTTAGCTACTCCTGCTGCGGCGCCCCGGCTGGCGGGGCCGGGGCGCCGCCTCTCTGGTTTGAATCCGCCGCCTGAACCTGCTTTCCTGGTTCCCCTTCTGGCAAACGCCCCGGTTCGTGCCGCCGGGGCGTTTGCATGTCCGCCGTTCGGCACCGCTGGAACCTGCCCCACTGCCAGCCGATAGCTGATCGGTGGGTCTTGCACGCGAGCCGGCCAGCAGGATTGGCATGATGTACGGTCGTGGCCGGCGCCTGGCGCTTGTTCCGGCGACGCTGTTGCTCCTCGGTGTGCTCGCCGCCTGCTCCGGCGCGACAAGCAGCCCGACGGCTCCGGGCACCGCACCATCGGTCGAGCCGGCCATCTCCCCCGGCTCGACGACAGCAGCGGCACTCGCCCCGTCGTCTTCTCCGTTTGCGGCGGCGTCCGTCGCAGCTTCGACAGCGCAGCTTTTCAATATCACGCCGCGGCCGCGCACGCCGTCGCCAACGCCGGAGATCGTGCCGCCGGGCGTGACGCGCACCGTCGCTGCCGGGCCGTCGCCGCCGCCCGGCGGCGTACTCAACGTCGCGCTCTCGCTCAGCGAGCAGGTTTGCAGCGGCGGCGCGATCACGCTGTATGCCGCCGTCTCCAGCTCAGCGGGCAAGCCGGTTCGCGGCGTGACGCTGACCGGCCAGGTCGCGCTCAAAGAGGGCAGCCGCGATCTGCGCTTCGCTCCCACCGATGCTTCGGGCAAGAGCAGCGCCACGCTCGATCTCGGCCATCCGCGCGGCGCCTACTACATCGTCTGGATGGTGCAGGCGCAAGCAGGCGCTGCCGCGGGCGCCGGCAGCATGTACTGCCAGACCCCTGCCTGAGCCCCTTCCCCGCACGCGCAAGCGACGCTCATACTGAGGCAGCGCAAGCAAACCGCCCGCCGGCCTCAGGACAACCAGGCGCCGGCGGGCTTGAGGGGAAAAGCGATGCCGCAGACGTACCGGGCTCTGGTCGTCGACAAGCAGGCCGGGCAGTTCAGCGTGGGTGTGCGCGAGCTGCCGTTCGACCAGCTTCCGGCCGGCGATGTGACGATCCGCGTCGCCTACTCAACCGTGAACTACAAAGACGGCCTCGCCTGCACAGCGGACGGCCGCATCATCCGTGACTACCCGATGGTGCCCGGCGTCGACCTTTCGGGCACCGTGACGGACTCCGCGGACGCCCGCTTCAAGGCCGGTGACGAAGTCGTCGTCACGGGATTCGACCAGGGCGTTGCGCGGCCGGGCGGCTTCGCGGAGTACGCGCGCGTGCCGGCGGACTGGGTCGTCAAATTGCCGGCCGGACTCTCGCTGCGCGAGGCGATGGCGTTGGGCACGGCCGGCTTCACCGCCGGCCTGTCGGTGCAGCGGCTCGAAGAGAACGGCTTACACCCCGGCAGCGGGCTGGTGCTGGTGACCGGCTCGACCGGCGGCGTCGGCAGCACGGCGCTGAGCATGCTGGCCGGTCTCGGCTATGACGTGGCGGCGAGCACTGGCAAGGCGTCCGAACATGAGTTTCTGCGCGGCCTCGGCGCCGGTGAGATCCTGTCGCGCGAGGAGGTCTCGGCGCAGAGCAGCCGGCCGCTGGACAAAGAGCGCTGGGCCGCCGGCGTCGATCCCGTGGGCGGCGATACGCTGGCCTATCTGATCCGCACGACGAAGTACGGCGGCTCGGTCGCCAGCTCCGGCCTCACCGGCGGCACCGCGCTCACCACCACCGTCTTCCCCTTCATCCTGCGCGGCGTCAACCTGCTCGGCATCGAGTCGGTGATGTGCCCGATGGCGGTGCGCGAGCCGCTCTGGCGCCGGCTCGGCGCCGACCTGAAGCCGAAAGGTCTGACCGAGAGCATCGCCCACGAGATTGCACTCGAGCAGGTGCCTGAACTGGTGCCGGTGATTCTGCGCGGCGGGGTGAAAGGCCGAGCCGTGGTGCGCGTGGGCGCGTAGTCGCGCTATTCGATCGTCAAAATCTCACGCTTGGGCGGTTGCAGCAGCAGCTCGCTGGTCGCCCGGCTCCAGGCTTCGAAGTCCGCCGCCGCCATCACGCTTTGCATGCTCGATTCAAGCTCGGCGAGCGTGCTGAACTGCTCCTCGAACTGCAAATCGGGCGCGCCGGGCGAGGCCATCGACATACGCAGCACGCGGGGCCTGGCTCGCCCTGCCGCCTCGACAAGCTGCGCCAGCCGCGCCAGCCGCTGCGTGACGGCGTCGGTCTGACCGGGGCGGGTGTGGAAGGACAGCCGCGAAACATACATCTCAGCCCTCGCACTGATCCTCGTATTAATCGATGGGTGATCTCGCCGAACGCCGGGCCGCCTGCTCCTGCGCCGTTTCGTTCGGCGGCTCGGCCAGAATCGAAATCCTGTCCACCCACTTCACGGTGCGGTAGCAGATGAGTCCGGCGGCGACCAGCCGCAGCGGTCCACCGTGCTCGCGCAGCAGCGGCTCGCCATTGAGCGCGTAGGCCAGCAACGGCTCCGCGGGACCGATGGCGTCGAGCGGCAGCGCCGCGACAAAACCGCCGGACGCTACCGCCAGATACCGCGCTCCCGCAGACGGTCCTGCCTCTGCCACCACCGCGCTGATGGGTACGCCGCGCCAGTGCAGGCCCGGCACCACCCAGCCTTCCTCGCAGTGAAAGTCCGCCGCCAGCTCCGCGGCGGGCAGCGCACGCAGTGCCTGAGCGTCGAGCACGAGTCTGCGAGCCACGAGTCCGTCGATCGCCAGCCGCCAGCCGTCATTGCAGTCGGGCCGATCAGGCGGTGCGGGGAACACGGGAAGTGTATCGCGGCGGAGCGGCTCAGACATCACGGCGCCTCGCCCGTTACTTCGCCAGCATCACTTCGGTCGATTTGATCACCACCGTCACGGTGTCGCCCGCTTTCAGCGCCAGCCGCTCGACGCTGCTGCGCGTAATCGCGGAGACGACCTCGTTGCCGCTGACATCGACGATCACCTCGGCCATCACCTCGCCGAGCTTCACGCTCTTGACCGTGCCGGGCAACTGGTTGCGTGCGCTGAGTTGCATAAGGCCTGTCCTCTTCTTGACGCGAGTGTTTGATCCCTGCATACTCGCAATTCGAGTACTCTTAAGGCGGGGCGTGCTATGTCCAAGCTTAAGACCGGACTCTCGGCAGGGGAATACGCCATTCTCGGCGTGCTGCGCGAACGCGCGATGCACGGCTATGAGATCTCGCGTCGCTTTTCCGCCGACCTCGACCTCGGCCTGGTGCTGCCGATGGATATGAGCACCGTCTACGCCTTGCTGAAAGAGCTGCACGAGCAAGGGCTGATCGACGGGCGGCGTGAGACCGTCGGCCTGCGCCCGCCGCGCACGGTCTACCATCTTACTCCCGAAGCCGAGGCGCAGTTCCTGCACTGGCTGGAGGAGCCCGTCGCCCGGCTGCGCGAAGTCCGCGCCGAGTTGATGGTCAAGCTCTACTTCTGCCGTGCGATCGGCAGCGCCAGCACGGCGCGGCTGCTTGACGCCCAGTTGACGGCCAGCCGGGAGTATCTGCAGCGGGCGGAACGGCTGGCGGCCGAGGCGGCGCCCGAAAGCTTCGAGCGGCTCGTGCGCGAATCGAAGACCACTGCGGCTCGCGCCACCGTGGCCTGGCTCGCGGCCGAACGCGAGCGCCTCGCAGGCTAAGAAATTGATGGAGTTCGCCAGGTGATGCGGTTCCGGCCACTGTTCGCTTTCTCGGCACTGCTGCTCGCCTGCGCGGCATGCGGCTCCAGCAACAATAACAAGAACACCACTGCCCCC
>CALFMN010000183.1 GCA_937879875.1 uncultured Chloroflexota bacterium
AGATTTCTGCCTGTCTCGTGGGCTCGGAGATGTGTATAAGAGACAGCCTTCAGATAGTAGGTCATGCTTTGCAGCGCCAGCACGGGGTCGATGTGGCGGATGTGCACGCCGGGTGGTGTGCGGGCGGCGATCGGCGCGTAGTTGAGGATGGCGCGCACGCCGGTGGCGACGAGCGTGTCGATCACGGCCTGCGCGTGTTCGGCTGGCACGGCCACGATGCCGATGTCAACGTGCGTCTGCTGCAACGTCTCTGCCAGCACCGAAACGTCCTTGATCACCAGCGAGCCCACGCGCCGGCCGACGGCCTTCGGGTCGGAGTCGAACGCTTCGACGATGTGGAAGCCCTGCGGAAAGAAGCCGCCGTAGCTGAGGATGGCGCGTCCCAGGCGACCTACGCCCACCAGCGCCATCGACCACTGCCGCTCCAGCCCCAGGATCTGACGCAGCTCTTCGAGCAGGCGGCGCACGTTGTAGCCGCGGCCCTGCTTGCCGAAACGGCCGAAGTAGCTGAGGTCTTTGCGGATCTGGGCCGGCGTCACGCCGAGTTCAGTGCCCAGCTCCTGTGAGCTGACGACTTCGCGCCCGCGTTCGAGCAGTTCGCTGAGGGCGCGGGCGTAGACCGGCAACCGCTCGATCACGACCTCGGGGATTTCGATGGGCATGAGTCGCTCGCGGCGTGATTGTGCTTGTGACCACAAGCGTAGCAGCCGCGATCCCCACGATCAAGGAATGCGCAACCTCCCTGCAACGCGACTGCTGAACCACGCATAACCTGTGAGAAACGCGCAGATTACGGCAGCCCCACCCGCTGCCAGTGCGCGCCGCCGTCCTCCGTGCGCCAGATCACGCCGCCGGCTTCAGCCATCCAGCCGTGCAGTACGTCAATAAACAACAAGGCGGTGCAGGGTACATCTCCGCCCATCGATAGTGATCGCCATGACTGGCCACCGTTCTGCGTCATTTGGAGTGGGCCGCCGCGTGTCAGGCACAATAGCGCGACGCGCGAAGTCACGGCCATCATCGCGTGCGCGTAGCCGTCGGCGGTAAGTGGTAGTCCTGACAGGCTGGGCGGTGGAAACGCCTCCGTCCATGAGTCGCCGGCGTCCGTAGACGTGTAGATCGCCCGACCCTGCGCCCCGTTGCTCGCCTGCCCCACGCACATCAACCAAAGCACTCCGCCTGCGAAGCTCACCGCCGCCGGCCCGAAGTAGTTGGGCCGATGGCAGTCGCTGGGCAGTGGCCGGCGTGTCCAATGAAGCCCTCCGTCGGTGGTCCGTTCAAGATGATCGCCAAATAGCCACGCTCGGCCACCGTCAAGCCGAAGCAGCTTCGGCAGCGTGCTCAGCGGATTCAGTGGATTGTTGAATGGATCCCAGCTCCGTCCAAGATTCGCAGATTGGATAATCTGCGGTTGGCAGATATCGACCAGCGCTGCGGCGGAGCATGGCTGGCCGAGCACAGCCCAGAGGACGCCATCGGCATATGTGATGCTGTAAACGCTCGCCGGCAGTGCCTGAGCGAGCCAGGTCGCGCCACCGTCGCGCGTCGCGTAGATCTGCGGGCCGTAGCGCCAGCCGTAGATCCAGCCATACTGTCGGCTGACGAAGAGCAGGCGCTCAGCCGCACCGGGCTGGAAAGGTAAAGTAGGAACAGGCGGCGATGGCGCTGTGCCCGTGTTGCGCCAAGTTTGTCCGCCGTCTGCCGTCTGCCAGAGCGCCGGCTGGCACGAAAGCGGCCTGCGTGGACAGACCTCGCCCACGGCCCAGCCGTAGTCGGCGTCGATGAAGGAGAGATCATCGACCGCGGCGTTTGTCGGTGCCGGTGTCGGCGTCGCGATCGGCAGAACGGGCGCGGCTGCATTGAATGGAACATAAGACCCATCGATCACCACGCCGGCGGGCGTCGGCACAGGTGTGTTCGCCGGCGAAGGCGCGACGGCGCTACGGGGCGTTGCACTCGGCGAGGCCGCACCCGCGTCGGCGCTGGCAGTCGATGTCACATCGGCGGCGCGGTGCGGGCCGAGCTGCTTGCATGCGCAGAGCAGCAACGCGGGCGCGACGAGGCTGAGCCGAACGCTGTGCATCGGTTTGCGGACCCTGTGGGTCGCGGCGCCAGCCGCGGCGGGCGGTTCACGAACCGCCCCTACCGATCTGTTTCGGCCGGCCAGTTTAGCTCAGGTCTTCGGGCAGCTCCACGTCGACCAGCACGGGGCCGTCGATGCCCAGCGCCGTTTTGAGCACCGGCGCCATCTCCTCCGGCCGCTCGACGCGCAGGCCGCGCACGCCCAGCGACTCGGCCAACTGCACGAAGTTCGGCTCGCGCAGCTCCACGCCGATGTGGCGGCTCTCGAACTGCTGCTGCTGCATGCGCCGCAGGATGCCGTAGCCGCCGTTGTTGAACAGCAGCACTTTCACCGGGACGTTGAACTGCGCCGCCGTCGCCAGCTCCGTCGCGGTCAGCATGAAGCCGCCGTCGCCGGCGAAGACGATCACCTGCCGTCCCGGATTGCCTGCCTGGGCGCCGATACCGAACGGCAGCCCCGGCCCGATCGCCACCGACTGCGGCCCCACGTGCGTGCGCGGCGCGTAGAGCGGGAAGTAGTTGTTGGCACCGAAGTAGCCCATGATCGTCGCGTCGGTCACGAGGATCGCGTCGCGGGCGATCGTCTCGCGGATCGGGTCCAGCAGGCGGGCCAGCGGCGCCATGCGGCTCTGCACGTTGGCGCGGGCGCCGTCACGCAGCCGCTTCGCCGTCTCCACGCCCGCGCCGGAGGGTTTAACGCCACTCCGTTCAAGCGCGTCTGCCAGCACACTGAGCGCGGCCGGCGCATCGGCGACGAGGCCGACTGCGGCGGGATAGTTGCGGCCGATCTCCTCCGGGTCGATGTCGATCTGCACCAGCTTTTCGGGCAGCTTCTGCGACCAATTCGCCGTCATCTGCCCGCCCAGCCGGCTGCCGACCACGAGCAGCGCATCGCACTCGGCAAGATACGCCTTCACGTCGCGGTCCCCGGTCCAGCCGCCGATCGCCAGCGGGTGCTCATCCGAGATCGCGCCGCGGCCGGCCGTGGTCATCACCACCGGCGCGCCGAGCGCCTCGGCCACGCGCTGCAACGCCGCGTTGGCGCCCGCGCGGTTGACGCCGCCGCCGGCCCAGATCGCGGGCTGCCGCGCGTCAGCCAAAAGCTCCGCGGCGCGCTGGATCGTCTGCGCGTCGGGCTGCGGGCGCTGCGCCGGGCCGGGCGCCACGATCTCCGCCTCGCCCGTGGCGTACTGCACGTCGATCGGGATCTCGATGAACTCCGGCCGCGGACGCTGGTTGCGCAGCCGCGTGAAGGCGTCATAGATGGCGTACGAAATCTCGCCCACGCCGAGCACGCGCTGCGTCTGCGCGCCCAGCTCGTCGAAGACGCCGCGCTGGTGCTTATTCTCGTGCAGAAAACCCTTACCCTGGTCTAGATACTGCGACTCGATGTTGCCCGTGATCTGTAGCGTGGGCGAGGAGGCGACCCAGGCTTCGTGCACGGCGCAGGCGGAATTGAAGGCGCCCGGCCCGGTGCTGGTGAAGTAGACGCCGACCTTGCCGGTCGTGCGGGCGTAGCCGTCGGCCATGAAGGCGGCGCCCTGCTCGTGGCGCGGCACGATCAGACGGATGCTCGGTTCGGCCGTGAGCGCGTCGTAGATCGGCAGCGCATGCACCGAAATGATGCCGAAGACGGTATCGACTCCCGCCGCCTTCAGCGCCTGCACCACTGCCTTGCCGCCCGTCATCTGCGCCATGCAACTGCTGTCTCTTATACACATCTCCGAGCCCACGAGACAGGCAGAAATCTC
>CALFMN010000184.1 GCA_937879875.1 uncultured Chloroflexota bacterium
ATACGCCTCCAAACCATCCGCATACACCCTCACCCACAACCTTGGGCCATACCCCCCGCTTGCGTGTCAGTTGCGTTGCGGTGAAAGCCAGCTACACTTGCTCCAGTCCATGATGGGCTTGGCCCGCGCGGTCAGCGTACGGGCGACCACGCAAGCTGGAGCACCAGATGCGCTCCAATTTCGCTCCACCTGCACGGGTAAACGACGCCCTCGGCAACGAGCAACCGTACTGGAGCCGCGTCCTGCGCTCGCTGCGCACGACGCGCGGCCTCACGCAGGACGGCTGGAGCGCCCGGCTCGGCGTCGGGCGCACCACGGTCCAGCGCTGGGAGCGAGGCGAGACCGTTCCAGATGCCGCGGCCGAGGCCGCGTTGGTCGCCGTCTGCCGCGAGCTGTCGCTCTTCCGCCCGTTCGAGGGCAGCCCGCTGCAAGGACAGCCGCTCACGCCCGATCTCCTCGGTGAACTGCTGGCGGCCGCCCGCCTTGACGAACGGCCGCAGGCGAGTTCCCAAGCCGGGCACGGGACATCAGGTGTGGTAAGCCTGTCCGGCGGTGCGCCGCCGGCGCTGCCCACCGGCACGATCACCTTTCTCTTCACGGATGTGGAAGGCAGCACGCGGCTGTGGGAAGCGCATCCCGCAGCGATGCGCGGCGTCATGGCGGGCCATGACGCGCTGCTGACGAGCGTCTTCGAGCGACACGACGGCGTGGTCGTGCGCCCGCGCGGCGAGGGTGACTCGCTCTTCGCCGTCTTTGTCCGCGCCTCCGATGCGGTGGCCGCCGCGGTTGCGGGGCAGCGGGCGCTCGCCGCAGAAGACTGGGGCACGATCGGTCCGCTGCGGGTGCGGATGGGGCTGCACACCGGCGAGGCCGACCTCCGCGAGGGCGACTACTACGGCTCAGCCGTCAACCGCTGCGCCCGCATCCGCGCTGCCGGGCACGGCGGGCAGATCCTGCTCTCGCAGGCGACCGCAAACTTGACGCGCAATACCATGCCCGCCGGCGCCATGCTGCGCGATCTGGGTGAGCACCGCCTGCGCGACCTGACCTCGCCGGAGCGCATCTACCAGGTCGAAGCTCCTGAACTGCACCCTCAGTTCCCGCCGCTGAAGACGCTCGACAGCCTGCCGAACAATTTGCCGCAGCAGCTCACCAGCTTCGTCGGCCGAGAGGCGGAGCTTGACGAACTCGCCGCCTTGCTTGGCCGCGCCCGGCTCGTCACGCTGGTGGGCACAGGCGGCGTGGGCAAGACGCGGCTGGCGCTGCACGTGGCCGGCGCGCTGCTGGAGCATTACCCCCAGGGCTGCTGGTTCATCGATCTGGCGCCGCTCTCCGCTCCTGACCTGGTTCCCCAGGCCGTCGCTGCGCCGCTTGGCGTGCAGGAAACGCCGGGCTACCCTCTGATGCAAGCGCTCGTGCGGGCGTTGAAGTCCCAATGCCTGCTGCTGGTGCTGGACAACTGCGAGCACCTGATCGCCGCCTGCGCCGAGCTAGCCGCCGCGTTGCTGGCTGGTTGCCCGGAGGTCAGCATCCTCGCCACCAGCCGCGAGGCGCTCGGCATCGGCGGCGAAACGCGCTGGCGCGTCCCCTCCCTGCCGACAGCCGCAGCGGACACATTCGAGCAAGACGCATCGGTGGACGCCGTAGCGCAGTTGGCGGGGCCACGCCTGTTCGTGGAGCGCGCCCAGGCGATCCAGCCAGCATTCGCGCTGACGCCGCAGACGGCGCCGGCGGTGGCGCGGATTTGCCGGCGGCTGGACGGCATTCCGCTGGCGATCGAGCTGGCCGCGGCGCGGGTGCGCGTGCTCACGCCGGAGCAGATCGCCGGGCGGCTGGACGAGAGCTTCCGGCTGCTGACCGGCGGCAGCCGCACGGCGCCGCCGCGGCAGCAGACGCTGCGCGGCGCGATCGACTGGAGCTACGATCTGCTCGACGAGTGGGAGCAGACGCTCCTGCGCCGGCTGGCGGTGTTCGCCGGCGGCAGCACGATCGAGGCCGCGGAAGAGGTGTGCGCCGATGCTGCCCTCCCGGCCGACGACGTGCTCGACGTGTTGACCCGGCTGGTAGATAAGTCGCTGGTGCTGATCGAGGCGGGCGACGGCAGCAGTCGGGTGCGACTGCTGGAGACGGTGCGCCAATACGCGGCGGAGAAGCTCGGCGATGCCGGCGAGGAGGAAGCGTTCCGCACGCGCCACCGCGACTGCTTCGCGGCGCTGGCCGCCCGCTTTGAGCCCTGCCTGAGCGGTGCGGCGAATCCGGAGCCCCTCTATCGGCTGCTGGAGGCGGATCTCGACAACCTGCGGGCCGCGGTCGAGTGGAGCCGCCGGCCCGGCGACGACAATGCCATCGCGCTGGCGCGCATGGTGACCCATCTCTACATCCTTCTGGGCATCCGCGGCCGTCGCGGCGAGCTGCTGAGCTGGCTCGAGGATGCCGTGGAGCGCTGCGCCCAGGCGCCGTTGCCGTTGCGCGCCTTGCTGCTTGCCATGACCGCGCAAGAGATCGCCACCCACGGCGACGTTGACCGCGCCTTGCCGCTGGCCCGCCTGGCGGTGGAGTTGTCTCAAGAGACCGGCGACGCCTGGACGATCGGCCATGCGCTCAACGCGCAGAGCCGGGTGCTTCAGCTGCACCGCGATCCGCGCGCGATCGCGACCGGCGAGGAGGCCGCGGCGCTGCTGGCCGAGGCGGGTGCGCAGAATATGCGCACGGACGCGCTGGTGTTCAGCGCCATGGCGGCCGAGGCGATGCGCGATCTGGCGCGCGCCGTTCCGCTCTTCGAAGAGGCGCTCGCCAACGCCCGCAGACAAAAGGGGCGCTACACCATTGGCATTTGCCTGCTGTTCTTCGTCCGCCAGGCCCGCCGTGCCGGCGACTACGCGGAGGCCGCCGCCCGGCTGAAAGAGACTCTTGAGCTGTGGGGCCATGAGAGTCCCTTTTACTTCGCCCATGTCCTTGAGGAAGCCACCAAGATCGCCGCCCGCGTGGGCCAGCCAGAGCTTGCCGTGCTGCTGGCCAGCGCCGGCGAGAGACAGCGCGGCGCGGCCGGTGCGCCGCTGCTGCAGGCCGATCGCCCCGGCTACGATCGCGCCCTCGATGCGGTGCGCGCTGGGCTGGGCGAGGAGGCGTTCACGAAAGCCTGGGCTGCCGGCCAGAGCTGGACGCCGCGGCACGCGGCCGACGAGGTGGCCGCGTTTTTAGATGACGTGACGCACAACGTGCCTGCGGACGGCCCGCACTCCCCCTGACCCTTCTCTCCCATCTCGGCCATTGCAAGAACTTGTGGAAATGGGCGAGCGGGGCGATGCCGGATTGCGCGGTTCGGTACTGTGCGATGCAGCAGCGCTCCTGCAAGCGTGGCTGCGGGCGTATACTCGGCGTATCTCGCCAGCGTCGCGCACCCGCCGTCGCGCGTTTCATGCCGTTCTCCGTTCACGTTCAGTGCAGATGCAGAGGAGCGCACGATGAGCGATCGGTACGGTACGGACAACTACTGGCTGCGGCTGGCGGCGAACCGGCTGAGCCGGCGCCGGCTGATGCGGGGCGGCGCCGCGCTGGGGCTGGCGGGCTGCAGCAGCAGCAATAACAACAAAAGCGCGGCCACGACCGCTCCCGCTGCTGCCACGAGCGCGGGCACTGCCGCGGCATCCGCCACGCGCGCGGCAGCCGCGAGCGGCACGGCGGCGGCTGGCAGTGCGACCGCCGCGGCAAGCGGCACGCCTGGCGCCGCAGTGCTGCCCACGGCGCAGGCCAACCTCAAGACCGGCGGCACGATCCAGGGCGTGATCGTCGGCACCGCCAACCTCGATCCGGTCGCGAACACCACCTACCGCTCGCAATGGCTGGCCGGCTTTCACTACGGCCGCCTCTTTCGCTTCGCCGCGAGCGCCGACCCGCAGACGACGTTGAACCGCACGCCCGTGCCCGATCTGGTGGCCGGCTACGAGGTCACACCGGACGGCCTGACCTACACGATGAAGCTGCGCCAGGGCGTCAACTTCCATCCGCCGCTGTCGCGCCCGCTCACCTCGGCCGATGTGAACGCCAGCTACCAGTACTTCACCGGCAGCGCGAAGAACGTGAACAACGGTGTCTACAAGCCGATCGTCGACAGCCTGACTACGCCCGACGACTCGACGCTGGTCTGGAAGCTGAAGCTGCCCTACGCGCCGTTCCTCAACAAGCTGGCGAATCCGCAGTATCTCTGGATCATGTCCAAAGACGCGGCGACGGACGGCAAGATCGATCCCGCGCAGCAGGCAGTCGGCACCGGGCCGTGGATCTTCGTCAACTCAACGCCGACGGCGTTCACCTGGAAGAAGAACCCGGACTACTTCCTCAAGGGCCTGCCCTACGCCGACGGCGCCGTGCTCGATATTATCCCCGACACTTCGACGCAGGAGGCGCAGTTTCAGGCCGGGCGGCTTGATGTGCTCGGCGTGCCGCCCGCGGACGTGGATGCCATCAAGAAGGCGGTGCCGAAGGCGCAGGTGCAGGAGTACGACCCGGACGGCATGTCGCTGTTCTTCTTCAGCAACGTCAGCGACGCCAGCAGTCCGTTCAAAGACCCGCGTATGCGCCAGGCCGCCTCGCTGGCCGTCGACCGGCAGGCGCTGATCGACGCGATCTACAGCGGCAGGGGCGTTTGGGACAACTTGATCAATCCCGGCCTGGGCAAATGGTATCTGGACCCGCAGGGCAAAGAGATCGGTGAATCGGCCAAATGGTTCAAGCACGATCCGCAACAGGCGAAGCAACTGATCGCCGCCGCCGGCCAGGCCGACACAGAGCTGAAGTATATCTATCCGAACAACGCCTACGGCGACCTCTACAACGCGACGGCCGACGCGATCCGCGGCATGCTCTCCGACGCCGGTTTCAAGCTCAGCGTCGTCACCGTGGACTACCTGAAAGACTGGATCGACGCCACCCACGGCTACGCCTTCCACGGCCTGCCGCCGAACAGTATCGGTTACGCGTTGCAGACGCCGTTTACCGATCCCGATGACTTCTTGACGGGCATGCTCACCAAGGATGGCAACCGCAACGCCGAGTTCGTGGACGATGCGGACCTGACGGCGCTGGTGTTGAAGCAACAGGTCGAGCTGGACGAAGGCAAGCGTCTGCAGGAAGTCTACGACGTGCAGCGGGCGCACGCGGACAAGATGTACTATCCGCCGATCATCTATACCAAGGCGTACACGTTCGAGCAGCCCTGGGTGCAGAACTTCTTCGTGGTCGACAACTACAACTTCGGTACGGAGCAGGTCGCGAATATGTCGGTGAACAACAGGTAAGCGAGGACCTACTCCGCATGTCGCGGCTGTCGCCTCGCGCCCGTTGCAAATTTCAGGACTGTGCGGGCGCGTCGTAGGCCGGAGCGCCGAAGCCGCCGGTGGTGTACCGTGGGCGCCGAACGCTTGTGTTGGGCGGGAGGCGGCGATGGCGCGGGGACTGCTGGCGGGGCTGCGGGTCATCGAGCTGGCGAACGGGCTGGGCGCGGCCTACTGCGGCAAGCTGCTGGCCGACGCCGGCGCCGAGGTGATCGCCGTCGAGCCGCCGGGCGGCAGCCGGCTGCGTGCGCTGGCGCCGTTCGTCCATGGCCAGCCCGGAGCCGATCGCGGCCTGCCCTTCATCTATACCGCCCACGGCAAGCGCTTCGAGAAGCTGGCGCTGGACGAACCCGCGGGCCGCGAGCGCCTGCTGCACCTGCTGACCGTTGCCGACGCCTTCGTCGAAGACGCGGCGCCTGGCAGCCTTGCGGCGCTCGGCATCGACGATGTTTCGGTGGCGGCAGCGAGGCAGGCAGACGCGCGTATCACCGCTGCGGCAGGTACGCGGCGCGCTGCTGATCGCGCCAGCGGGGTCGTGTGCCATGAGGGACGCACGCCATGCGCCCCTACCCTCGTCTGGACGAGCCTCACGTCGTTCGGGCAGACGGGGCCGTACAGAGACTGGCCAGCCAGCGCGATCACGTTGCAGGCGCTCTCCGGCTGGCTGGGTTTCAACGGCGAGCCGGCGCGCGAGCCGCTGCAAACCGGCGGCAACCTGCCGGAGCTGGCCTTCGGCCTGCCCGCCGCTGCCGCGACCATCGCCGCGCTGATCGGCGCCGGCGCGAACGCGGACGGTGCGCCGCGGCATCTCGACCTCTCGCACTTCGAGGCGGTGCTGACCTGGCAGCCGCCGTTCGGCCTGAGCTACCGTTACCGCGGCGGCCAGCCGATTCGCCGCAACGGCAACCGCCTGCTGAGCACGCATCCGTTCACGATCCTGCCGTGCAATCACGGTTCGGAGTTCGTCGGCGTGATCCATCTGACGCACCTGCAGTGGGAGATGCTCTGCCGGATGATGGGCGCCGAGCAGTTGCTTGACGATCCACGTCTGCAAACCGGCGCCGGCCGCGTGGCCAACGCCGATCTGATCGACGCGGCGCTGCTGCCCTGGCTGATGGAACGCACGGCCGACGACTGTTTCCACACGGCGCAGTCGTGGCGCATCCCCTTCGCGCTGGTGCCGGAGGCCGACGCGATCGCCGCCTCGCCGCAGCACGCCGCCCGCGGCTGGCTGGCGGAGCGCGAGCACCCGGCGGCCGGCCGCTACGTCGCGCCTGCGGCGCTCGTAGGGAACAGGGAACAGGGAACAGGGAACAGGCTGACAGACCAGACGTGGCCGGAAGAGGAAGCCTCGGCAGGGGCGCTTCGTGAAGCGCCCTCCATGACACATGATGCAGAGCCGCGAGCAACGCCGACCCGAATGGCCGGTAGCGCCGCGCCCGGCCAGGCAGTCACGCCGGACCAGACAAAGACCGCACCGCCTGCCGCCACGCCCCACGCCCCGCGCCCTGCGCCCTCGTCCCTGCCGCTCGCCGGCATCCGCGTGCTCGACCTGACCTCATACTGGGCCGGGCCGATCGTCGGGCGCTTCATGGCGGATCTGGGCGCGGATGTGATCAAGGTCGAAAGCGTGCAGCGCATCGACGGCTGGCGCGGTTCGTTCGCGCCCGGCGCCGCCGATCGGCCCTACGAGCATTCGCCCGCGCACAACCAGATCAACGTCAACAAGCGCGGGATCACGCTCAACCTGCGTTCAGAAGCCGGCGTGGCGCTGTGCAAGCAGCTCGCCGCCGTCTGCGACGTGGTGCTCGAAAACTACTCGCCGCGCGTGATGGCACAGTTCGGGCTCGATTACCCCGTGCTGCACGCGCTGAACCCACGGCTGGTGATGCTTTCGCTCTCCGGCTTCGGCGCCAGCGGGCCGTACCGCGACTACGTTTCCTACGCCCTCACCGTGGAATGCATGTCCGGCGTGCCCGCCGCCACAGGCTACTCTGACGGCACGCCGATGCAGCAGGGCGCCTCGATCGGCGACCCGCTCGGCGGCCTCAACGGCGCTGTGGCAACCTTGATGGGACTCTGGCGAGCGCGGCAAACCGGTGAAGGCTGCTGGCTGGACGTCTCGCAGGTCGAGGGCGTGACGGCGCTGCTGGGCGACTGGCTGCTGACGTACACGATCAACGGTCGCGTGCCCGAGCGGCGCGGCAACACACATCCGCAGCACTGTCCGCACGGCGTTTATGCCGCAGGGAACAGGGAACAGGGAATAGGGAATAGGGGGGACGAGGGAAGCGCCCACCAGGTGGGCTCGGATGATGAGTGGATCGCGATTTCCGTCGAGGATGAGGCGCAGTGGCGGGCACTGTGCGGCGTGATCGGCCGGACGGAGCTGGCGGACGATCCGCGCTTCGCTGCGCTGCCGGAGCGCCGCGCGAATGCGGCCGCGCTCGACGCGATCATCACGGCGTGGACGCGCGAGTGCGATAAGTACGCCGCGCAGGCCGCGCTGATTGCCGCGGGCGTGCCGGCGGGCGCCTTGCAGAACAACATCGAGACGCTGAGCGACCCGCAACTGCTGGCGCGCGGCTTCTGGCAGGAGATCGAGCGCGAGTTCGTCGGCCGGCACCCGCACGGCGGCAGCGGCGTGCTCGTGGACGGCGCCGCGCCGCCGCTTGTGCGCCCGGCGCCGACGCTGGGCCAGCACACGGCCGAGGTATTGGCCGAGTTGCTGGGTCTCTCCGACTCGGAGCTGGCAGCGTTGGACGCGCAGCAGGTGATCGGCACGCGGGCGCTGTAGCGGCGCAGGAATTCAGCCGCCTGCCTGGCACGCGTGCTAACGTTTAGGCAGGTCAACGAAGGCTCTGGAGGAGCGCACTGATGCCTACGTACGATGCGGTCACGCTTGAGGACTTCACGCGGCGCATCTTCCTCGCCGCCGGCGCGCCGGAGGACGGCGCCACGGCCGTGGCCGAGCACCTGATCGCCGCGAACCTGATGGGCCACGACTCGCACGGTGTGATCCGCATCCCCTGGTATGTGGGCGACATCAAGCGCGGTGTGCTGAATCCGAACGGCCAGCCGTGCATCGAACACGAAGCGCCGGCTTCGGCGCTGATCGACGGCGGCTGGAACTTCGGCCAGGTGGTGGCGAAGTTCGCCATGCAGACGGCGATCGCCAAAGCCCGGCAGACGAGCATCGGCTGCGTCACGGCCTACAATTGCCACCACGTCGGCCGCGTCGGCGCCTATCCCACGCTGGCCGCGGCGGAAGGGCTGATCGGCATCGCGGCGGTGAACAACAGCGGCTCGGGTCAGCTAATGGCGCCCTACGGCGGCGTCGAGCGGCGCATGTCGCCCAACCCGATCTCGATCAGCTTCCCCACGGGCGGCACGCCCTATCTGCTGGACATGACGACGAGTGTGGTGGCCGGCGGCAAGCTGGACGTGGCGCGCAACGCGGGCAAAGAGCTGCCGGAGGGTTGGGTGGTGCGCCCCGACGGCCAGCCGATGCGCGACCCGAACGAGTTCCGCCAGGGCGGCGTGGGCAGCCCCGGCATCGGCGCGATCCTGCCGCTGGGCGGCGTAGTCGGCTGGAAGGGCTCGGGGCTCGCCTTCGCGATCGACGTGCTCTGCGGCGGCCTCTCGCCGGCGGGCATGAGCCGTGCCGGCGCCGATCGCTTCGGCAATGGCCTCTTCTGCATCGCGATCGACGTGGCCGCCTTCACACCCGTGGACGAGTTCCGCCGCCGCGTCGAAGACCTCGTAACCTACTGCAAGTCGGCGCAAAAGCTGCCGGGCGTGGACGAGATCCTGGTCGCCGGCGAGCCGGAGGCGCGCTCCGCCGCCCGCCGCCGCGCCGAGGGCATTTCCCTGGACGACGCGACCTGGCAGCAGATCACGGACGCCGCCGCCAGCGTTGGCGTGGGCGCGCCGGCAGGCGTCGGCGGCTAGCATCTGCATCCACCACAGACTGCCCTGGTCGGATCGTTGTCACCGCCAGATCAACCTGCTACAGTACAACCAAGACGACACGCCGTACGAACCAGACAGGTACAACTATGAATGAACAGGAATACTGGAGCAGCATGAGCCCGAAGGGGCAGATCACGTTGCCCGCCGATATCCGCCGACGGCTCGGCTTGAAGCCCAGGGATATGGTCACAATCCGTCTCGATGCCGAGGGTGTGAGGGTGCGGCCAGCGCCGAATGCGTTTCTAGCGGCTCGTGGCGCCCTGCCGCCACTCTCGCCACCCCGAGACCTGAAGGAAATGACTGAAATCGCTGCTGACGAAGCGGCTGAAGCCGCCGCCCGCGAGGGTTTGCCGGACGGCGATGAGCATTCTTGACACGAACATCACCGTCCGGCATTTGACGCGCGACAATCCCGCACAGCAAGCCAGGGCTGATGCATACTTTCAGTCGCTTGCGGCTGGCGCCGTTATGGCGCGGCTGATCGAGGGCGTACTGGTCGAACTTGTGCAGGTGCTGGAGTCAAGACGACTCTACAACACACCGCGGCCGACCATCCAAACGTGGCTGACGAACCTCATCCATATGCGCGGTGTGCATGCACTTAATCCGCAGATCTATCTCCGTGCCCTGGATCTATATGTTGCCCACGCACGCCTCAGCTTCGTGGATTGTCTTTGCGCCGCGTATGCCGAGCGAGAGCCTGATCTGACGGTCGTGACGTTCGACAAGGATTTCGACCGCGTTCCGACCATCACACGTCAGGAGCCATGAGCTGCGCTACGTCCCGGTGAAGACGGGCTTGCGCTTTTCGCGGAAGGAGTCGCGCGCTTCGCGCGCGTCGTTCTCGGCGCGGCGGCCGTAGGAGATCGCCGTGACCTCGTAGCGTAGCTGGTCTTCGAGGCGGTTATCCATGCTCGATTGCAGCACACGCTTGCTCATCTGCATCGCCAGCGGTGGCCAGACGGCGATCTGCGCCGCCAGCGCCTGCGCCTCGTCCAGCAACCGCTCCGCCGGCACGAGCCGGTCCAGCAGGCCGATGCGGTACGCCTCTTCGCCGTCCACGGCGCGGCTCGAATAGACCAGGTCGCAGGCGCGGCTGTAGCCGACGATGCGCGGCAGGAAGTAGCTGAGGCCGGAGTCCGGGCTGAGGCTGCGCTCGATGAAGACGACTTTGAAGCGCGACGCCGCCGAGCCGACCCGGACATCGCAGGCCAGCGCGATCGACATGCCCGCGCCCGCGGCCACGCCGTTCACCGCCGCGATCGTCGGCTTATCCAGCCGGTAGACCGCCGTGGCGAGGGCGCCGACCCAGCCGTACTCGTCCAGCCGCTCGCGGCGCTGCGGCTGCGGCTGTTCCTGCGTCGGTGGCCCGCCCATCAGGTCGGCGCCGGCGCAGAAGCCGCGGCCCGCGCCCGTCCAGATAATTGCGCGTACGTCGTCATCGTCGCGCAGCGCCGCGGTGACGCGCTGAATATCGTCCTGCAGGCCACGCGAAAGCGCGTTCAGCCGGTCGGGCCGGTTCAAGGTGATGGTGGCGACGTGCTCCTGCACGTCGAGGGTCAGGTTCTCGTAGCTCACAGCCTGCCTCCCGCGGTTCTTCTCCGGGGCCAAGCGTAGCAGGCCGGCGCGCAAGACGGCAGCCGCCAGCTTGTGGTCAATGAAGTTTGGCGCGAATTGGTGCGCACACACCACGCGCGCATGGTGCGACCGTCCCTGCTGTCCTCAGCGCCCTTCAGCGATGCTCTGCTCAGACGAACCGATCAAGCGTGGAGGGCAGGCCGATGCGGCGACGGCAAACCTGGACCTATCTGGCGTGCAGCTTCGGCATGGGCGTGTTCAGCGCCTTCAACAACTACACGCTCACGCTCTGGCTATCGACCTTCACCTCCTCCTATCTGTTGCTCGGGCTGCTGGGCAACACGCGCTCGTTCGAGGGCACGCTCGTCAGCCCCGTCGTCGGCGCCTGGTCCGATCATCTCTGGCTCGGCCGGCTGGGACGGCGGCGGCCGTTCATCCTCGCCGGCGGCCTGGTTTCGGCGCTGCTGCTGGCGCTGACGCCGGCCGTGGCGGCGTGGCGGCCGCCGGCGCTGCTCGGCTTTCTTGCGGCGGGCAAGCCCGGCCTTGTGCCGGCCGTGATCGCCATCTTCCTGTTTACGCTCAGCTTCAACGCCATGGGCGACATCCACGAGGCGCTGATGGTGGACAAGACCAGCACGGGCGAGCGCAACCGCCTCTCGGCGCTGCGCGTCGTGGTCGGCATGGCGGGCCAGGTGCTGGTACTCGTCTTCGGCTTTCTGTTCTGGAAGAACGCCGTGCCCGCCTGGGCCTTCGCCTTCACCGGCCTCGTGATCGCCGCCGGCACGCTCTGGACCGTGCTCGGCGTGCCCGAGGCCCCCTCCCTGGCCCTCCCCCATAGCGATGGGAGAGGGGGATCAAAGGGACGGGTAGGAACCAACTCCAGACAGATCGCCTCGCGGAGGGATGACAAGCTTGTGGCTCAACCAAAGCGGAAAGAATCCCTCCCCCAACGCGTTGGGGGAGGGGCAGGGGTGGGGGCCGCCCTGCGCTTCTTCCGCCAGTACCGCGGCGCGGCGATCTTCTGCGCGGTGGCTTTCGCCTACTGGACCGGCGTGAACGCGGTGCTGCCGCTGATCTCGATCTATACAAAGGACATCCTGCACGCGAGCACGGGCGAGGCGCAGCTTTTGCCCGCGCTGCTGCTGCTGAGCACGACGCTGCTGGCGCTGCCGATGGCGAGGCTGGGCGACCGGCTGGGCAAGCGCCGCGTGATGGCCGGCGGCTACGCGATCGTGATCGTGGCCGGGCTTTTGGTGCTGGTGATTACGACGAAGCAGCAGGGCGCGGCGGTGTTTCTGCTGGCGGGCGTCGGCAACGCGGCCAGCCAGGTGCTGACCGTGCCATTGCTGGCCGATCTGGTGCCGCGCCGCGCGATCGGCCGCGCCACGGGTATGCTGGCGGCGAGCGGCTCGGTCGCGGCGCCGCTGGCGAGCCTGGCAGGCGGCCACCTGGCAGACGTGTTCGGCCCTCGCGCCATCTTCGCGCTGATGGCCGTCTGCGTCGCCTGCGCCATCGCCCTTTTGGCCTGCGTGCCGGCGGGGCAGCCGGCCCTCACCCCTGTCCCCTCTCCCAATCCTGGGAGAGGGGAACTCAGCCCGGGTGTTCGGGGGCTGAAGACCAATGCAGCCATGGATCGGTAGGCGCGAGCAACGGTGCCTGGTTAGCCCGATGCCGATCGGAACGCTTCAAACAGGATCGCCCCTCCCTCTCCCAGGATTGGGAGAGGGAGGGGAAGGGGGAGAGTGAGGGCCGACGATGTACACCCACCTCTACCATCTCGTGCGCGAGCGGGCGCAGAAACACCCGCGAGCCATCGCCCTGGGCGGGCAGAGCGGCGTCGCCTGGAAGACGCTCGACAGCCGCGCGCTATTGCGCCAGGTCGATGCACTGGCGTTGGAGCTGGCCGTTTCCGGTGTGCGCGAGCACGACCGGGTGGTGCTGTGGGCGCCGAACGCGCCGCGCAGCGTCGTCTATCTGTTCGCGATCTGGAAGCTGGGCGCGATCGTCGTACCCTTCGACCGCGAGATGAATGCCGCGGCCGGACGCAAGATCCTCGCCTCCGTCGAGCCGCGCGCGATCATCAACGGCTACGGCGAGCAGCCGGCCTGGGCGGCCGAGGGCGGCACGAGCGACTGGTGGGAGCCGGGCACGCGCGGCGGCGCGGCACAGCCGGCGGGCGAGTGGAGGCGGCCCGCCTCCCAGGGCGGCTGGAGCCGCCCTCCAGAGGAACTGGCGGCGATCTTCTTCACCTCCGGCACCACCGGCAACCCCAAGGGCTGCATGATCACGCACGCCAACCTCGGCTCGCAGGTCGAGGCGCTGCACGAAACGATCCCGCTCGGTCCCGGCTGCCGCCTGGGCAGCATCCTGCCGCTTTCGCACCTGTTCGAGTTGACCGTGGGCTTGCTCTATCCGCTGTCGTGTGGCGCGGCGATTCACTACATCCCCAGCCGGCGCGGGCCGGACGTGGTGCGCGTGCTGAAAGAGCAGCGCGTAACTCACATGATCGCTGTGCCGCAGCTTTTGACCACGATGGGCGAGGCGCTGGAACAGCAGCTTGCGCAGCGGCTGCCCAGCCCGGCGCGGCGGGCGCTGTTCGCCACGGCGGCGCGGCTGCCGCTGGCGGCGCGGCGAAGGCTGTTCTTCTTCGTGCACCGGCGCATCGGTGGGCAACTGCGCATGATGGCGGCCGGCGGCGCGGCGCTTTCGATCGAGACGCAGGCGTTATGGGAGCGGTTGGGCGTGCGCGTGGTGCAGGGCTACGGCACCAGCGAGTGCTCGCCGGTCGTCGCCTGCGGCGCGGGCGACGGCTCGACGCCGCCGGGCAGCGTGGGCCAGCCGCTCAACGACGTGCAGGTGCGGCTGGGCGAGGACGGAGAGCTGTTCGTCAAGGGGCCGAACGTGATGCTCGGCTACTGGCGCGACCCGGAGCGCACGGACGAGGTGCTGTTCGACGGCTGGTACGCCACCGGCGACCTTGCCAGCATCGACGCGCGCGGCAACATCCGGCTCTCCGGCCGGGCGAAGGACCTGATCGTGCTGCCCAGCGGCATGAACGTCTGGCCGCAGGATGTGGAGGACGCGCTGCAGGCGACCGGCATGGCGAAGGATGCGGCCGTTGTCGCGGCGCCGCGAGCGGCGGGCGGCGCCTCGCTGCACGCCTATCTGCTGCCCGCAAATCCGCGCGAGCGCGAGCGGGAGCCGATGCCCATCGTGGCGCGGGCGAACGCCGCGCTGGCGCCGCATCAGCGCGTGGCCACGGCGAGCTGGTGGCTGGAGGCCGACTTTCCGCGCACCTCGACGCTGAAGGTGAAGCGCAACCAATTGCCGCTGCCGGAAGCGCTGCCCGAGGCAGACGCGGCGCCGGCCGTGAGCGCCGTGCTGGCTGAAGACGCGGCGGCGCGGGCGATCGCCGGCATCGCGCGCGTGCCCGGCGTGCGCGACGAGCAGACGCTGGGCGAGCTGGGGCTGGACAGCCTCAGCATCGTCGAGCTGTCGCTGAGCCTGGAGGAGAAGACGGGCAAGTGCGTGCCCGACGACGCGCTCAGTCTCGAGATGAGCGTGGCGCAGGTGCGCGAGTACCTGCAAGGCGCGCCTGCGACCTCAAGCGACGGCCGCGCGGCCGAGACGGTGGCGGCGAAGCAGCCGCTCTGGCCGTATACGTGGGGCCGCGTCTTCCGCAAGCTGAGCCTGCCCTTCGACCTGCTGTACCGGGCGAGCGTGACCGAGACGGCGGTGTTGGGCGCGGAGAACCTGCGAAAACTGCCGAAGGGCGCCGTCTTCGCCGGCACGCACCACAGCTTCACCGACCTGCCGCTGCTGCGCGCTGGGCTGCGTAAGACGCCGGCGCGGCGGCTGGCGGGCCGGCTGGTGGTGGCAACGGGCGCGGGTGCGTTTCAGAGCGCGGGGCCGCTGGCGCGTTTCGGTGTGCTCGCCTTCGGCCTGTATCCACTGCGCCAGCGCGGCGAGCAGGAGGAGAGCATGCGCGGGTTGGCAAAGCTGGCGCGCAAAGGCAACGCGGTGCTGATCTTCCCGCAGGGCACGCATGTGGACCCGGCGCGCGAGCGCGCCGGCGACCCGAAGGTCAATTTCCGCAACGGCGCGGCGCACCTGGCCGCGGCGTTGGAGGCGCCGGTCGTGCCCTTCGGCCTGGCGGGCACGGAGCGCATCCTGCCGCCGAACGCCGACGAGTTCACAGGCCGCAAGATCGCCGGCATTCCCGTTTCGATCCACCGCGGCCCGCTGGCGATCGCCTTCGGCGCCCCGCTGCGCCCTGTGCATGGCGAAGCGCCCGCCGCGTTCACCGCCCGCCTGCAAGCCGCCAGCTTCGCCCTCGCCCGCCAGGCCGAGGCGGCGCTGGATGGAGGCAGTGGGCAGTAGCTACGGACTGGTCGGAGCGCACTCCATCACACCCGGCCGCTGCACCACTACCGGCCGAGAGCAGAGCGACGCCTTGCGAGCCCGCCATCATGCCCGCACGACATCAAAGCGGCTCGACTTGCCTGCCAGCTCAACTGGCTGCTGTCCCCGCTAGCGGATATCGGCGAGAGGGCCAGGCCTGCCGATCTGATACCCCTGTGCGTGGTCAACGCCGAGCTGCCGCAGCACCGCCACGGTTTCGCTGTCTTCTACGTACTCGGCGATCGTCTCCTTGCCGAGACCCTGCGCCACGGTGACAATGCCCCGCACTACGTGGAGGTCGGTCTCGTCCCGCGCCAGGTTGCGCACGAAGCCGCCCTCGATCTTGAGCACATCGACGGGCAGGTGCTTCAGATAGTAGAAGGACGAGAAGCCGACGCCGAAGTCGTCGAGCGCGAACCGGCAGCCCAGCCGCTTCAACGCCCGCACAAAGCGTTGCGCCCCGGCCAGATCGGCGATCGCCGCCGTCTCCGTGATCTCGAACATCAGGCGCCGCGGGTCGATGTTCGTGCGCTCAAGCTCCCGCTGAATGAGCGCCAACAGCGCCGTGTCGTTGAGCGCCATACTCGAGAGGTTGGCGCAGACGCGCAGGGTGGCGGGCTTCTTCGCCTCGCGGCTGAGCAGGTAGATCGCCTGCAGCACGACCCAGCGGTCGATCTCGCCCATCAGGCCCGAGCGCTCGGCCACGGGCAGAAAGCTCTCCGGCTCGCACAACCGGCCGTCGCGCGCGATCAGGCGCAGCAGCAGCTCATACTGCCGCTGCCCGGTGCGCAGATCCTCGATCGGCTGCGCGTGCAGCACGAACAGATCCTGGTCAAGCGCCGTCCGCAACCGCCGCTCCCAGTTACAGGCCGGAGCCAGCGATTTCGCTCCTGCCGGCGACGCACGGTAGAGATAGACATGGTCCCGGTGCGTTTTCGCGCGATACATGGCCAGGTCGGCGCAGGCCAACAGCTCCTCGGCGCTGGTGCCGAGCGCCGGAAAGGGCGCAATGCCGATGCTGGCGCTCACGGCGATCTGTTTGCCGCCGATCGGCGTGGTATGCCGGCGCATCGCTTCGCGCAGGCGGGCAGCCATGGCCAGCGCCTCGGTTTCGCCGGTGCGCGGCAGCAGGATTGCGAACTCGTCGCCACCCAGCCGCGCCAGAATGTCGCCGTCGCGCAACTGGGAGCGCAACATCTGGCCCAGACTGGCCAGCACCTCGTCGCCCGCCCGGTGGCCATGGCGGTCGTTGACGGCTTTGAAGCCGTCCAGATCGAGGAACAGCAGGGCGCCCGGCGTCCCATGTCGCCGCACGAGGGCCAGCTCACGCTCCAGCTCTTCCGAAAAGCGGCGGCGATTGAAAAGCGCGGTCAGGGCATCGTGACTGGCAAGGTGCTGCAACTGCAGCTCCACCTGCTTGCGGGCGGTGATGTCGCGTGCCACACCGAATAGACCGATCACGGCGCCGTTCGCGTCGCGGCGCACCACCAGCTTGTCCTCGATCCAGCGATCCTCGTCCGTCGTGGCGTGCCGCAGGCGATAGGTGCGCAGCTCGGGCGTTTTGCTCGCGATACACCGGTGTGTGGCCGAAGCGAAGGCAGCCAGATCGTCTGGATGGACCAGGCACTGCCACAACCCCGCATCCGCGGTGAACGCCGCCCGTGGGTAGCCCGTGATCTCCTCGACGGGACCGCCGAGCACCTCGATGGTCCCGGACGAGGCGTCGTCGTCGACGGTGACGGCGAAGACAATATCGTTCAGGTTCTCCACGAGCAACCGGTAGTGCGCTTCGCCGCGGCGCAGTTCAGTCAGCAGCGCCGCGCGCTCCAGCGCCAGCGCCGCGTGATGGGCCAGGCCCTCTGCCAGGCGCAGATCGGCGTCCGAAAACGGCCGCCCGTCGCGGCGGTCGTGCAGGTTGAGCACCCCCAGCACGCGGCCGTTGCGGCCGAGAACCGGCACCGACAGCAACGTGCGGAACTGGTACGCCTGCGGCGTGCCGCGTAGATAGAAGAGCGGATCCTGGCTGAGATCGGTACTGCGATATGGCCGTGCGTGGCGAATGACCCAGCCGTTGATCGAGCCGTCCAGCGGTAAGCGCACCGGCCACGTCTCCCAGTGGCCGGCGACACGGCGCGAACGGCTCTGGGCGTGATCGCCCTCATTGCTGACAAAGCTCGCACGGACGACGTCCATCAGGTCGGCCGCGACGTCGACGATGCGAATCAGAACCTCCTCCGTTGGGGCGAGGCCGGCGAGCTGCGCGACCGCCTGCAGCAGCGCGCCGACCTCACGCTGCCGCTCCAGCCGCTCCGTTTCGGCGGTCTGGCGCGCCATCCCGTCCAGCGTGCAGCGCAGGACCATGCCCGCGTGCCGGGCGAGCGCCGCCATCAACTGCTCGTCGCGCTGGTTAAAGCCGCCGCGCCGGCCCGAATTGCAGAGGGTGAGCACACCCAGGCAGCGGCCATCGCGGTCGGGCACAGGCAGCGAGAGCCGCGAGCGTAGCTGGCCGCCGCGGCCCGGCGCATCCGGGATTGGGTCGTTGACGCGATGAGCGAGGCTGGTTCGGCGGACGAGATTCTCGCTCCTGCGGATCGCAGCGCGATCCGCCGCGTGGCTGAAGCCGGCGCCCACGGGCCACTGCGCCAGCGGCTTCAGGCCGGCGTCGAACAGTGTGCAACGCACGTGCTCGGTGCGGATGAGACTCGCCGCCTGCGCGACGAGCGCGCGCAAGACGTTCGTCGGCTGCTGCTCGGCGTCGAGAAACGCCATCGCCTCGCAGAGCGCCTTGAACTCGGTTGCGGCTGCATCGCGCGGCGGGGCAAGGGGTCCGGCGCCGCCGGCGATGCCTTCATGACGGGTTTCGATATTCATCAGTTGTTCCCCACATCTTCCGTGCTTCCGACGGCTGCCCTTCGCCGATCGGTCGATGAACGAACGGCCCGTGCAACGCGCCGGTCGCCCAGCTCAGCGGCAGGCGCCCGCCGCGGCGAGCAAAGGCTGCGCGCCGTTCCGCAGATCCTGGCCCACATGCCACAACAGCACGCCGCCCAGGGCGTGTGTCCGCACATAGCTGCACTTGGCGCCGAAGGAGCGCGGATCGTCGTAGGACACGAGGCCAGGCGCAGCCGGCGCGGTCAGGAAGGGCACGCTGGTGACCGGATCCCACTGCTCAGCCCAGCCTTCGGCCACGAGGTCAAGCACCTCCGGATAGCTGATCGTCGTGCCGCCGGAATGCTTGAGTGGCTGATGCAGTGCGGTGGCATCGTCGAAGCGCTGACCGAAGAACGGCAGCCCCACCAACAACTTCTCGGGCGGCGCGCCGCGCCCGACGTAGTAGCTGACCGCCGTGTCGACGCTCGCCTCGCCGCTGCGGCCGGGGAACAGCGCGGCATTGCTGTCGGAGTGGTCGTCCCACGACGGTCCGCTGAGTCCGTAGGTCATCACGCCGAACCAATCGACGTTCGGCGCCAGAGCGGCCACGTCGAACCACTCTCCCCAGAAGCCGCTCGCCGGCACCGACAGCGACAGCGTGCGCGTCGGGCCAAGCGCCGCGCGCAATGCCGCGACAACGTCGGTCAGGCCGTCGCGCGCCGCCGCGTCGTGCGGGAACTCCCAGTCCAGGTCGATGCCGTCGTAGCCGTCCGCGTCAACCAGCGCGCGGACCTGTGCGACGAAGATCGGGCGCAGCTCCGGCTGCACGACGGCCGCAAAGCCGCGGGTGGCCGCCGGATGGTCGCCGCCGATCACGAGGACGATCGACGCACCGGTGGCGTGCGCCCGCGTCACCAGCGCCGGATCGGGGAACGGTCCCCAGTCGGGCGGCGCCAGCGTGCCGTCCGGCAGCGGTGTCACCGCAAAGTGCGCGACGGTGGTTACCACGCCGAAGTCGATCTGGCCGGGAAGATAGCCGTTCCCACGTTCCCAGGCGGGAACATAGCCCACGATGCGTCGCGCGGCTGACGCCTGGCTGGACGCCGCGGCGTGCCCGCTCCCGGCATGCGCCAGGCGCGGGGCGCCAGTGCTGGCTGCAGTCCAAAGCGTGGCGGCGAGCGCGATTTTCCAGAGCCGGGAAGGCCGGTGTGTCGTTATGGCTGAAAGCCACTGCATCTCCCTGACTCGCTGATCGGCGGCGGAACGGCCTGCCGCACGGGATGCCCCGTGATCAGGCGCTCGCCTGCCGGCCGCCACGCCGGTGGCGGCGAGCCCTTCCGAAACGGCGCCGTGGCATGCCGGCTGCGCCGATCCCCCTGCGGCCGCTCGTCCGGAAACGACCCGGTGAATCGACCGGGGCGGCAGCCCGCGGCGAGTCTGGTGAGCGATCTCACCGCGGGCCGGGTCCGAGCTAGGCGCGACGTAGGTTGCGCAGAGCCAGGCCGCCAAGGGCCAGGCAACACGCGCCCAGCAGCACGAAGCGCAGGGCGGCGCCGAGCGCGTCCTGCCGTCGGTCAAGCAGGCCGCCCGTGCCGGCGTTCGGCAACCGCGGTGTGGCGGCCAGGACCGGCCGCGGCTGCGTGAAGGCTGCCTTGGTGACACCAGCCACGCCGGGAAGCCCGCCAGCCCCGGCGCCGATCACAAACGTGGGACTCGGCGTCGCGGGCACCGCGGGAGCGGCCGGCAGCGGCAGACCAGGAGGAGCGATACTCGCACCCAGTGTCACTACCGCCGTGCCGTTCGCCGTGGGAACTGGCGCGATGGGAGCGCTCGTCACGAACTGCGGCACCGGCGCCGAGATGGCGGGAGGCACGGCGCCGACCAGCAGCGGCAGCTCCCCTGGAGGCGGAACCGCGCCGCCTGGAGGAACCGTGCCCTCGGGCGGTGTGATATCAGCGGGCGGCGGCGTGGTACCAGCGGGCGGCGGCGTAGTACCACCGGGCGGGGGTGGATTGCCGCTGGGAGGAGGTGGGTTACCACCAGAGGCTGTCTCTTATACACATCTCCGAGCCCACGAGACAGGCAGAAATCTC
>CALFMN010000185.1 GCA_937879875.1 uncultured Chloroflexota bacterium
TGGCGTTAATGTCGCCTGATCCGAGCCGATCGCCGGTTGCCGGCGCATAGCCGTCCGACGGCGCTGCACGAACCGTGGCGGCCAAAGCCACCCAACACATGGTCGCTTATACCGCCTGACGCCAAAGAGCAGTGCTCGTCCGCGCCTTTCGGCCCTCATCCTCTCATCTCTCCTTCCCCCAATCCTGGAGGGAAGGAGACGATCCAGCCCGAAGCGTTCCGTGGCCGGCTCGGTTAGCCCGATGCCGTTCTGGTACGTTGATGCCTCTGGGACGCTTGCACGTGCGCAGGCCGCGCTACCACGCCAGCGCTCGCCCTAGCTCCGCACGATCGCCCCTTCTCTCCCATACGCTCGTCGAACGTGGCAGATCTCCTGCCCGTTGTGTATGGGAGAGAAGGGGGACGGGGGTTATGAGGGCCGCGTCTAGCGCTTGGTGTACTGCGGCGCTTTGCGGGCGCGCTTGAGACCGTACTTCTTGCGCTCTTTCATGCGCGCATCGCGCGTGAGCAGGCCGGCCTTGCGCAGCGTGGGCTTCAGGTTCTCGTCCGCCACCACCAGCGCCCGCGAGATGCCGTGCGAGATCGCGCCGGCCCAGCCCGTGATGCCGCCGCCTTCGACCTTGATCTGCACGTTGAAGCGACCGGCCTGGCCCGTGACGCGCAGCGGCTGCTGCACGACGGCCTGGTGCAGCGGCCGCGTGAAGACCTCCTCCAGCGTCTTGCCGTTGACCACGATCGTGCCGGTGCCAGGGTAGAGCCGGCAGCGGGCGACGGAGGTTTTGCGCCGGCCGGTGCCGTGAAAGTAGTGCTCGTGCTGCATCATGACTGGCCGGCCTCCTCGGCTTCCTCAGCCGTCGCGTTCTGGTCTGGGGACTGCGCTTCGGCCTCAGCCTCGGGCGCGGCCAACTCAGCGACCGGGGCTTCGCCTGCGGGCAGCGCGGCGACTGGTTCTTCGGCGGCCGGAAGCTGCGCCGAGGGTGCCTGCGTCAGCGGCACCGCGCCGGCCAGCGCCGCCGCATTCTCCGTCGCGGTCGCGGCGAGTTCCGGCCGGGCTGCGGCCTGCTTCGCACGGCCACGGCCCGGCGGCGGCGGCTGCGAGAGTGCAGGCTGGGCCGGGCCGTTCACCTGCGCGGCATGCGGATGCTCGGGGCCGACATAGACCTTGAGATGGCCGTGCAGCGAGCGGCCGAGGCGGTTATGCGGCAGCATGCCGAAGATCGCCTTCTCCACGACGCGCGCCGGGTTGCGCTCGATCTGCTCGCGGATCGAGCGGATCTTGAGGCCGCCCGGGTACTGCGAGTGGCTGTAGTAGCGCTTCTGCTCCAACTTCTGGCCCGTCAGCGCGACTTTCTCGGCGTTGACCACGACGACATAATCGCCGGTGTCCAGATGCGGCGCGTAGGTCACCTTGTGCTTGCCGCGGATCAGGCTCGCGGCCTGCGTGGCCAGCCGGCCCAGCGGTTTGTTGCTGGCGTCGAGCACATGCCAGGTGCGGCGCACCTCGGCCGCGGTCGTGCTGTAGGTCTTCATGCCGTCTCACCCACTACGTTTGTTTCAATCCTCACCCGGCGGCTATGCCGGGTGCGACGCGATTGTGGGCATCGCCCTCCGGGTGCTCACGTATCACCAACCTCGAATCGCAGCTCCGCGTAGGCCACGTCCACCAGGCAGAGCCCCTCCGGCGGCGCCGCCGGGCCGGCGGCGCCCGGCCGCGGCTCGTGCAGCCACGTCGCGATCTCCTGTTCGCACAGCCGGCCTCGGCCTAGCTCCACCAAGACTCCCACCATCCGCCGCACCTGATGTGGCAGGAAGGCGTTCGCCCTGAACTCCAATCGCAGCAGCCGGCCTTCGCGGGCCACGGCCGCCTCGTGCATCATCCGCAGCGTCGTGGCGTCCGCCTGCTTCAGCGTCGCCGCGAACGAGGCGAAATCGTGTTCTCCGACCAGCAACGCCGCGGCCCGCTGCATCGCCGCATCGTCCAGCACATGGCGCACGTGCCAGGCGGAGCGGCGCAGCAGCGGCGAGCGAAACTCCGCGTTCCAGACCTGGTAGCGATACCGCCGCCAGAGCGCCCGACGCCGTGGATCGAAGCCGGCCGGCGCTTCGGTGGCCGCGACGACTGCAATGTCGGCCGGCAGCCGTGCGTTCAACGCTCGCTGCAGCGTTCCGGCCGACCAGCGAGCAGGCACCTCGATCGCCGCAACCTGCCCCGCCGCATGGACGCCGGCATCGGTTCTGCCGGCAAACCGCACCCGCAGCGGCCGCCCGGCCAGCGGCGCAAGCGCCCGCTCAAGCTCGCCCTGGATCGACGGCCCATTCTGTTGCAGTTGCGAGCCGCAATAGTTCGTCCCGTCGTACTCCAGCCGCAGTGCGAAGGTTCGCTCTTGCTCCTCCAGTGTCGCTTCCTGCTGCCGCGCCGGCGCTAGACAAGCTCGATGATCGCCATGTTCGCGCCGTCGCCCAGGCGCGGCCCGAGCTTGATGATGCGCGTGTAGCCGCCCGGCCGCTCGGCATAGCGCGGACCCAGCTCCGAAAAGACATGCGTCACCACATCCGAGTCGTAGACGACGCGCAACGCCTGCCGGCGCGCATGCACGGTGCCGTCTTTGCCGAGCGTGATGATCTTTTCCGCCATCGGCCGGATCTCTTTCGCCTTCGGCTCCGTCGTCTTGATCCGGCCGTAGCGCAGCAGATCGGTGACCAGGTTGCGGAACATCGCCGTGCGGTGGCCGGTGTTCCGGTCGAACTTGCGGCCGCTTACGCCGTGTCGCATCGCAGATCTCAGCAGCGCCGCGAGGCGCTACTCCTCCTCGTCGTCTTCGCGGCGGCGCAGGAAGTCGATCCCGCTCGACGCGTCGGATTTGCCGCGCAGCGCTTCCATCAGCGCCGCGCCCAGCGTGCCCAGCTCTTCCTCGTCTTCTTCGGTCTCGTCGTCTCCCAACGCCGCCGAAGACGGGCTGGCGGTGAGCGCCGACGGGTCGAGGAACCCCATCTCCACGAGTTTGTCGCGCAGCTCATCGTACGACTTGCGGCCGAAGTTGCGCAGCGAAAGCAACTCGTCCTCGCTCTTCTCCAGCACCTGGCCGACGGTCATCAGACCGCTGCGCTTGAGGCAGTTGTAGGCGCGCACGGAGAGGTTGAGGTCTTCGATCGGCGTATTGTAGCGGTCGGGCGGCAGCATCGAGACCGGGCCGAGACCCCTGTCGTCGCGCTGCACGGTCGGGCGGCCGAGGTGGCTGAACAGCGAGAAGTGCGCGATCAGCATATCCGACGCCTGGGCCACGGCCTCCTGGTCGCTAATCGTGCCGTCCGTCCAGACTTCGAGCGTGAGCTTATCGTAGCTGGAGGCAGCGCCTTCGCCGCGGATGCGCTCGACGTTGTAATTGACGCGGCGCACGGGCGTGAAGATCGCATCCACCGGAATCATGCCGATCTGCATGCCGCCGGCCGCGCCCGCGGCCACGTAGCCGTGGCCACGTTCGACGGTCAGCTCGACCGTCAGGCGGGCATTGTCATCGTCCAGCGTGGCCAGGTGAAGCTGCGGGTTGACGATCTCAAAGTCGGCGGTCGGCTGAATCTGGCCGGCCGTCACCTCGCCCGCACCCTGCACTTCGAGATAGAGTTTGCCGGGCCGGTCCGAGTACGACTGCAGGCGCACCTCTTTGAGGTTCAGCAGGAACTCGGTGGTGTCCTCCTTCATGCCGGCGATCGTGGAGAACTCGTGGTCGACCTCGTCGATGCGCACGGCCGTGATCGCGGCGCCGGGCAGTGAGCTGAGCAGCACCCGCCGCAGCGCGTTGCCGAGCGTGGTGCCGAAGCCCGCCGGGAGCGGCTGCACGACCAGGCGCGACGGGCGGCCCTCCTCGCTCTCTTCGATTTCGATTTGCGGTGTTACTAGTTGGGTCAACGATGTTCCTCCCCGGGCGGCCTGCCCGGTCTCCGATTCCTCTGCCGCAAATCCCCGGGCGAGTGGGTGGTTAGCGAGAGTAATATTCGACAATGACGCTCTCATCAAAGGTGCGGTCGGCATCGGCGCGCACGGGGGCGCCGGTGACGCGGCCGATCATTTGCTCGCGCTCGAGGGCGAGCCAGCTCGGCGTCGCCGTCGACTGCGCCATCGCCTCGCGAACCTTGAAGTACTCCGTTGTGCGGCCGCCCGGCGTCCAGCCGATCACGTCGCCGATCTTCACCTGGGCCGAAGGAATGTCCGTCTTGCGGCCGTTGAGCGCGATGTGGCCGTGGCGGACGATCTGCCGGCCTTGGTCGCGCGAGTCGGCCCAGCCGAGGCGATGCACGACGTTATCGAGCCGCTGCTCGAGCAGGCGCACGAGGTTATCGCCGGTGACGCCCGGCCGGCGCGCGGCCTCGGCGTAGTAGATGCGGAACTGCTTTTCGAGCACGCCGTAGGCGAAGCGGGCCTTCTGCTTCTCGCGCAACTGCAGACCGCGGTCCGACACTTTGCGCCGGCGCGTGCTGCGCGGTCCGGGCGGCTGGTTGCGCCGTTCGATCGCGCACTTCGGTCCCATGCAGCGCTCGCCCTTGAGAAACAGCTTCTCGCCGTGCCGGCGGCAGACCCGGCAATCCGGGCCCGTGTATCGCGCCATTGATTGGTTCCTCTCGTTCGTTCGTTCGTTCGTTCGTTTCAATCCTCACCCGGCGGTGAGGCCGGGTGCGACACTTCGCCTTGCCCTCAAACAGACAGATCGCCGGCCCGCGGACCTGCCGGTCGCCGGGCCGGTGCTGGCCGCGGTCGCTCAGTTCGTGGCCGGCCTATACGCGCCGCCGCTTGGGCGGGCGGCAGCCGTTGTGCGGCACCGGGGTGACGTCGCGGATGCTCAGCACCAGCAGGCCGGCGGACTGCAAGGCGCGGATCGCGGCCTCGCGCCCGCTGCCTGGCCCTCGGACAAAGACCTCGACCTGGCGCAGCCCGTGTTCCATCGCGCGGCGGGCGGCGCCTTCGGCCGCGATCTGCGCGGCGTAGGGCGTGCTCTTGCGTGAGCCTTTGAAATTGGAGCTGCCGGCGCTGCCCCAGGACAGCGCATTGCCGTTCGGGTCGGTCAGCGTAATGATCGTGTTGTTGAAGGTCGACTGCACATAGGCGCGCCCGCGCGGCACGGACTTGCGTTCACGCCGCTTTCCGCGCTGCGCGCTGCGAGCCCCCGCACGCTGCTGTCTCTCTGCCATACCCTCTCCATTCGCCGCCGCACGACGCACCTGCCGCGGCGTGCCTGCCCTGGCGCCCGTGAACCGGCGCCCCGCGCTGCGGCGATCTCCGCGCTGGCCGTCAGACTTACTTCTTGCCGGCGCGTCGCTTGCCGGCCACCGTGCGGCGGGCGCCACGCTTCGTGCGGGCGTTGGTGCGCGTGCGCTGGCCGTGGACCGGCAGGTTGCGCCGGTGGCGCAGGCCGCGGTAGCACTGAATATCGATCAGCCGTTGAATGTTTTGCCGCACCTCGCGGCGCAGATCGCCTTCGACGACGTACTGCTTGTCGATGATCTCGCGCAGGCGGTTGACCTCGTCATCGGTGAGGTCGCGTACGCGCGTGGTCGGTTCGACGCGCGCCTGGTCGATGATCCTGAGCGCGTTGCTCGGCCCGATTCCGTACAGGTAGCGCAGCGAGATCGCCACGGGCTTGTCGCGTGGGATATCGACGCCGGCGATACGTGCCATCAGTCCTGTTCTCCCGGCCCCGCGGGGCCAAACCCGGCCGCCCCTGCTCTCGCCTCAGGCGGCCGGGAGTCCTTGCTGTTATCCCTGGCGCTGCTTGTGCTTCGGGATCTGACAAATCACGCGCAGCACGCCGTGCCGGCGGATCAGCTTGCACTTTTCGCAGCGCGGCTTTACCGACGCCTGCACTTTCATCCGGACTGACTCCCATCGGCGTGGGCAACCATACGGCTCACGCCTGTAAACATGCGACGCCGCGGCGCACACGAAGACGCGCCGCGCCGGGCGCTCCAAACACCAATGTTAGCACAGCGTTCTACTTGAAGCGATAGGTGATACGCCCACGCGAGAGGTCGTAGGGCGAAAGCTCCACCAGCACGCGGTCCCCGGGCAGGATGCGAATGAAATGCAGCCGGATCTTGCCGGAGATGTGCGCCAGCACCTCGTGGCCGTTCGCCAGCTCAACTTTGAACATGGCGTTCGGCAAGGGCTCTCTCACCGTGCCTTCGACTTCTATGCCATCTTTCTTTGCCATATCCCCCCACGGTATCTGCTGCCTGCTTGCATGCCCGTGCGCAGCCGCCTCATGCGCGCTGCTTCACATACTATTCTTGCCGATCGGCCGGGTCACGGCAGCGTCAGCACCTCGGCGCCGTTCTCGGTGATCGCGATCGTGTGCTCGAAGTGCGCCGAGAGGCTGCCGTCCGCCGTCGAGACCGTCCAGCGGTCCGGCTGCTCCTGTGTGAGATAGGTGCCGACGTTCACCATCGGCTCGATGGCGATCACCCAGCCCGGCCGCAGGATACGCCCCGTACCCGGATCGCCGTAGTTCGGGATCTGCGGCTCTTCATGCATGCGCCGTCCCACCCCGTGCCCCGCGTACTCGCGCACGACACTGTAGCCGCGTGACTCGGCGTACTGCTGAATCGTGGCGCCGATGTCGCCAATGCGTGCGCCGCTGTGCGCCGCGCCGATGCCGGCCTGCAGGGCTCCTCGTGTCGTCTCGATCAGCCGCGCGGCCTCAGCCGAAACCGTGCCGCAGGGCACGGTGACGGCCGTATCGCCGACGAAGCCTTTGTAGGTCGCGCCCAGGTCGAGCGAAACGATGTCGCCGTCCTTCAGCACGCGGCTGCCGGGGATGCCATGCACGATCTGCTCGTTGATCGAGACACAGACGGTCGCAGGATAGGGCGGCTTGCCGCCCGGCGCGTAGTTGAGGAAGGTCGGCATCACGCCGCGGCGCTTGTATTCATCGAGCACGATCTGGTCGAGCTCGCGGATGACCAGGCCGGGCCGTACGGCCTTGACGAGCAGTTGCAGCACCTCGCCGGCGTGCCGGCCTGCCTCGCGCATGATCTTCAGTTCGTCGCGTGACTTGATCTCGACCACGGCTTCCGCCTGCCTCCGCGCCTCGCGCAGCTCTGTGCCGTTCGCCCAGCGTCGCCGGCGCGGCAGCGAGAGGTTAAACCTTCGCGTCATCATGCAGTTCCCGCACGGCCGCGATCAGTTCGCGTCCGACCGCAGCCGGCGCCTGTTCGCCGTTCACCCGTTTCAGCTTGCCCTGGCCCTGATAGTACTCCACCAGCGGCAGCGTCTGGTTGAAGAACACCTGCAAGCGCTCGCGCGCCGTTTCCGGCTTGTCATCGACGCGCTGATACAGCTCGCCGCCGCAGATATCGCAGACGCCGGCGACCCTGGGCGGATGCGTGACCTCGTGGAAGACGTGCAGGCCGTTGTTCTTGCAGATCAGCCGTCCCGAGAGGCGCGTCATCAACTCGGGCTCGGAAACCTCGATGTAGAGCGCGACGTCGATCGCCTTCCCCTCGCGGGCGAAGGCGGCGTCGAGCGCTTTCGCCTGCTCGAGCGTGCGCGGGAAGCCATCCAGCATCGCGCCGTTCGCCGCATCCGCTTCGGCCAGCCGCTCCAAAAACATGCGGATGGTCACGTCGTCCGGGACGAGCTGGCCCTTGTCGTAGTACGAGCGGACCAGCTCTGCCAGCTCGGTCTGCTGCGTGCGCACGGCACGAAACAGATCGCCGGAGGCGATCTGCGGCAGGCCGGTTTCGCGCATCAGCGTTTCGGCCTGGGTGCCTTTGCCGGCGCCCGGAGCGCCGAGGAGGAGGATGTACATGCGTCCGTCCGGTACGGCGCGTTCGAGCGCCGGCTAGCGAATAAAGCCCTCGTAATTGCGCATCAAGAGCTGCGCCTCCAGCTGCTTCATCGTGTCGATCACGACGCCGACGACGATCAGAAAGCCTGTGGCGCTGATCGTCAGCGCCTGCACGCCGGTGAGTCGCGTGGCGATGTACGGCACGATCGAAACGACGCCCAGGAACAGCGCCCCCGCCCAGGTGATGCGGAAGAGCACACGATTGATGTATTCCGAGGTCGGCCGGCCGGGCCGGATGCCGGGGATGAAGCCGCCCTGCTTTTGCAGATTCTCGGCCACGTTCTGCTGCTGGAAGACGATGATCGTGTAGAAGAACGTGAACACCATCACCAGGAAGAAGACGGCGACCTGGTAGACCACACCGTTGGGCTGGAACGCCGTCTGCATCCAGTGGGCAACGTCGCGCACCCAGCCGGTGGCCGAGGTGGCGAAGTACTGCGCGATGAAGCTCGGCAGGATCATCAGCGAGAAGGCGAAGAGCAGCGGGATCATGCCCGCCGAGTTCACCTTGAGCGGGATATAGGTCTGGCCCGACTGACGGTACATGCGGCCGCCGCGGAACACGCTGCGCGAGTATTGCACCGGCACGCGCCGCGTCGCCTCGTTGAAGATGACGATGCAGATGATCAGGATGAACGTCATCACCGCAAGCAGCATGATTGCGGCCACGCCGGAGGCCGAGAAGACGTTGTTGCCGGCGAGGCTGGGAATGCCCGCCACGATGCCGCCGAAGATCAGGATCGAGATGCCGTTGCCGATGCCCTTTTCGGTGATTAGTTCGCCGATCCAGATCGAAAACAGCGTGCCCGCAAGCACCGAGGCCAGCGTGGCGACGGTCGGCACGAAGCTGGAGGCGCTGAACAGACCGAAATCGCGCAGCACCGGCCCGGCCGCCGTGCTGGTGCGCGTGAGCAGCGAGAGCTGGGCGTAGGCCTGGAACAGGCAGAGCGGCACCGTCAACCAGTGGGTGTAGAGCTGGATCTGGTTCTGGCCGCGCTCGCCCTCTTTCGATAGGGCCTGCAGGCGCGGCACCACCGGTACGAGGATCTGCATCACGATTGAGGCCGTGATGTACGGATAGACGCCGGTGGTGGCGACACTCAGGCGGCGCAGTGTATTGCCGCTGAACACGTTCAGAAAACCGAGCACCGCGTTGCCGTTGAAGGCATCGGTGAGCGCGGCCTGGTTGACGTTCGGCAACGGCACGTGCGCGATCGCGCGGAACACCACCAGCATGGCGAACGTAAAGAGCAGTTTCTCCCGCACGTCCGGCTGGCGGAATGCATCGATACAGGCTTGCAGCAGACGCGGGCGATTGCCCTGTGACGCCGTCGGCGGCTGTGCCACCCTACCCCTCCTCGGTCTCCGCTGCCGCCTCCGACGCCTCGAGCTCTGGAGTCTCCGCGACCGGCCTCGGCTCCAGTTCGTCCACGGTGCCGCCCGCCGCCTCGATCTTTTGCCGCGCCGCCGCCGTGAAGCGCTGCGCACGCACGGTCAAGGCCTGCGTCAGTTCGCCGTCGCCCAGAACTTTGAGCGGCTTGTTGCCGTGATTGATCACGCCTGCCGCGATCAGCGACTCCTGCGTCACGAGACTGCCGGCGGGCAAATCGGCGAGCTGCCGCAAATTCACCCACTCGTACTCGACGCGGAAGATGTTGGTGAAGCCGCGCTTGCGCGCCATGCGCCGCACGAGCGGCAACTGGCCGCCCTCGAAGCCGAGGCGGATGTCATTGCCGCTGCGGGCTTTCTGGCCCTTGAGGCCCTTGCCGGCGTACGTGCCCTTGCCCGATGCGTTGCCGCGACCGACGCGGATCCGCCGGTGCCGCGCCCCCGGCGCGGAAAGCTGACTGAGATCCACGACGTCGCTACTCCTGCTCTGCGCCCTCTTCGCCGTTTTCGATGACGACCAGATGCCGGACTTTGTGGATCATACCACGCACCGTCCGGCTGTCGGAAAATTCGACCGTCTGCCCGAGCTTCCTGAAGCCGAGCGAGCGGATCGTCTGCTTCTGGTCCTCTTTGCAGCCGATCGAGCTGCGTTTCCAGGTGATTCGTACTGTGCCCACCGGGCCTGCTCCCGCCAGTATTTGCGGCGTTGCTCCGCGCTACTCCGAGCCTTCGACCGGCTCGCCGCTCTCCGCCTCGGCCGTGGAGGTGGCCGGCGAAGGCGTCTCTGGCTCTTGCACCGGCGGCGGAATCGTCGCCGGCTCGGCTGTGACGGCCTCGGCCTGCGGCTCGATGGCAGAGAGCTGCGGCGCCACGGTTTCGGTCTGCGGCGCGCTGATCGTGCCTTCCGGCGCCAGCGGCGTCACCGGCTCTTCGGCGGGCACGGCAGGCGCAGCTGGTGCGCCGCCCTGCGGCCGTTCGAAGCGCTCGCCGCGGTCACTCCGTTCAAACCGATCCGGCCGCGGGCCGCGATCGCCCCGCTCACCGCGGTCGCCGTTGCGATCGCCGCGGCGGCCGTTGCCGTCACGGTCGCGCGGCACGCGCACCACCGGCGGCTTGCCCTGACGAGTCACCTGCTCGACCGGCGCGGCCGCTGCCTCAGCGCGGATGCGCCGCGCATCGTCCGGGTGGCGCAGGGCGGACAGCCCCTGGACCGTGGCACGCACGACGTTGATCGCGTTCGAGCTGCCCAGCGACTTCGCCAGCACGTCCTTGACGCCCGCCACTTCCATCACGGCGCGCACGCCGCCGCCGGCGATTACGCCGGTGCCGGCGGATGCGGGCTTCATCAAGACTTTGGCCGCGCCGAAGCGGGCGAGGATCGGATGCGCGATCGTGCTGCCGTTCATCGGCACGCGGATCAGGTTTTTCCGCGCGATCGTGGCGCCCTTGCGGATCGCTTCGGGCACCTCATTCGCCTTGCCCATGCCGGCGCCGACGCCGCCGCGCCCGTCGCCCACGACGACCAGGGCGCTGAAGCTGAAGCGCCGTCCACCTTTCACGACCTTGGACACGCGATTGATGTAGACGACCTTTTCGGTCAGATCCGAGTCTCGCGAACCGCCGCGCTCGCCTGTGGTCATGACCGCCCCTTTTGCTTGATAGACCGAGACGCGCGCAACGCTTCTCCGCCTACGCTCCCGTCGCTCAGAACTGTAGGCCGCCCTTGCGAGCGGCGTCGGCCAGCGCCTTGACGCGGCCGTGATAGAGAAAGCCGCCGCGGTCGAACACAACCGCCGAGATGCCCGCTGCCCGCGCCTTACGCGCGATCGCGGCGCCAACCAGCTCGGCGCGGGCCGACTTCGCCTTGCCCCGCGCCTCGCCGGCGACCTCAGCGTCGCGATCCGACGCGGCGACCAGCGTGTGGCCGCGCACGTCGTCGATCACCTGCGCGTAGATGTGGTTCAGGCTGCGGAACACCGCCAGCCGCGGCCGCTGGGTGATGCCGCGCACGCGCCGGCGCACGCGGTAGTGGCGGCGAATGCGCTGCTCGCGGCCGGTCTTGACTGCCATCGCGTTAACCCCTCGCCCATGAGCCGGGCGTGTCGCTTACTTCTTGCCGCCCTTACCGCCCTTGCCGGCCTTGCCGGCCTTGCGGCGCACGTTCTCGCCCTGATAGCGGATGCCCTTGCCCTTGTACGGCTCCGGCTTGCGGATCGCGCGGATGTTCGCCGCGACCTGGCCAACCAGCTCTTTGTCAATGCCCTCGACGCGGATGCGGTTGTTGCCCTCTACGCCGAAGTTGATGCCCGCGGGCGGGGTGATTTCGACCGGGTGCGAGAAGCCAAGCGCCAGCGTCAGCATCTGCCCCTGCTGCGCCACGCGGTAGCCGACACCCTGAATCTCCAGCACTTTGGTGAAGCCGGTCGAGACACCGGTGACCATGTTGGCGACGAGCGTGCGGCTCAGGCCGTGCAGGGCGCGGTGGCGCGGCTCGTCGTCCGGGCGGCTGACCAGGATGGTGCCGTCCTGCTGCTCAACGCTGATCTCTTCGGGCAACTCGCGCTGCAGTTGCCCTTTCGGGCCTTTCACGGTGACACGGTTGCCCTGGATCTGCACGGTGACGCCGCTGACGACCGGGATCGGCTGGCGGCCGATGCGTGACATAACAACAACTCCTTCGCGGGCGCTGCTACCAGACGTAGCAGAGCACCTCGCCGCCGGTCTGCCTGCGCCAAGCCTGCTGTCCGGTCATGATACCCTGCGGCGTCGAGAGGATGGCGATGCCCAGACCGCCGTATACCCGCGGAATCTCCCGCTTCTGCACATAGACGCGCAGGCCCGGCTTGCTCACGCGCTGGATGCCGGTGAGCACCGGCTCGCGGCGGCCCGTGTAGTTGAGATGAACGCGCATCACCTTGTGCGGGCCGCGGCCGCGCTTGTCTTTCTCTTCCACCAGCTCGAAATCGCGGATGTAATGCTCTTCCTTGAGCACCTGGGCGATCGCTGTCTTGACCTTCGAGGCGGGCATCGAGGTCACGTCGTGCCGCGCCATCACGGCATTGCGGATACGCGTGAGCATATCGGCAACGGGGTCGGTCATATTCATCGGGTCGGTTCCTCTCTCAACCGGGTCCGTGCAGGGGTCTCCGTCGCGATCCTCGACGGACGCACGCTGCGCGGTGCTGGCGGCTTCACGCCGCCCATCGGCTCGTGTGCGCTCAACAATCTGCTACCAGCTCGATGCCGATTCAACATCTCGCTTACCAGCTCGATTTCATGACCCCCGGAATCTGGCCCTGGTGCGCGAGCGTGCGGAAGCAGATGCGGCACATGCCGAACTTGCGCATGTAGCCGCGCGGCCGGCCGCACAGCTTGCAGCGGTTCTTGCGCCGCGTCGAGTACTTCGGCGTACGCAGCGACTTGACGATCTGGCTAACCTTGGCCACGCTCGCTCTCCTGCCTGTTTCAATCCTCACCCGGCGGTGAGGCCGGGTGCGACCACGAGTGCAAATCCTTCGACGGCTTCGCTACCTCGCTCTAGCTCTTGCTGAAGGGCACGCCCAGCAGTTGCAGCAGACGGCGCCCCTCCTCGTCGGTCCGCGCGGAGGTGACCATCGTCACCTCCATGCCGCGGATGCGGTCGATCCTGTCGTACTCGATCTCCGGAAAGATTAGCTGCTCGCGCAGGCCGAGGCTGTAGTTGCCGCGGCCGTCGAAGGCGTTGCGCGGCGCGCCGGAGAAGTCGCGGATACGCGGCAGCGCCACGTTTACCAGCCGGTCGAAGAACTCGTACATGCGCTCGCCGCGCAGCGTCACCGTTACACCGATCGGGTTGCCGGCGCGGACCTTGAAGTTGGCGATCGACTTCTTCGCCCGCGTGATCACCGGCTTCTGCCCGGTGATCGTGGCCACGTCGCCCACGGCATTGTCGAGCGCCTTGGCGTTCTGCAGCGCCTCGCCCATGCCGATGTTGACGACGATCTTCGTGAGCCCCGGCACCTGCATGATGTTCCCGTACGAGAACTCTTTCATCAGGGCCGGCACGACCTCACTCTGGTAGCGTTCCTTGACACGCGCAGCCATTAGTCAAAGTCCTCGTTGCACTTCTTGCAGTAGCGGCTCTTCTTGCCGTCCGGCCGGAAGTGGATGCCGACGCGCGCCGGCCGGCCGCAGTTGCTGCACACCACCATCAGGTTGGCGATCTGGATCGCCGCCTCGCGTTCGATGATGCCGGCGGGCTGCTGCGGCGAGGTCGCGCGCTGGTGTTTCTTGATCATGTTGACGCCGGTCACGATCGCGCGGCCGTCTTTCGGCCGGATCTCGCGCACCTGTCCGGACTTACCCTTGTCCTTGCCGGCCATGACCAGCACGTTGTCGTTCTTCTTCAGCTTGTTCATACGGTTTGCCTGTCTGCGCTCGCTCTCTGCATCTGCGGTTCAGACCACTTCCGGGGCGAGGGACACGATCTTCATGAAGTTGCGCTCACGCAGCTCGCGGGCCACGGGGCCGAAGATGCGCGTGCCGCGCGGGTTCTGCTTATCGGTCAGAATCACGGCCGCGTTCTCGTCGAAGCGGATGTAGGAGCCGTCCTTGCGGCCGTACATCTTCGCCACGCGCACCACCACGGCTTTGACGACGTCGCCCTTCTTCACCGCGGCGTTCGGCTGCGCCTGCTTCACGGAGGCGATGATCGTATCGCCCACCCGCGCATAGCGGCGGCGCGTGCCGCCCGGCACAAGGATGCACATAATCTCCTTCGCGCCGGAGTTGTCGGCCACTTTCAAGCGGGTGTACTGCTGGATCATCGCGCCGTCCTTCAAGATGGGCGCTCAGCGCCCATGGCAGCAAGATGGGCGCTCGGCGCCCATGGCAGTCGCGCCCGCGGGGCGGGCCGGGTATTACTCGGCCTGCCGGCCTTCGAGCGTGGCGTCGATCGCCTGCGGCTGCAGCTCGGCCACGTTGCCGCGGGTCATGATCTCGGCCACGCGCCAGCGCTTCTCTTTCGAGAGCGGGCGCGTCTCCACGATGCGCACGATGTCGCCCAGCACACACGCGTTGGTTTCGTCGTGCGCCTTGTAGCGCTTGGTGCGACGCAGCGTCTTCTTGTACAGCTTGTGCCGCTTGAACGACTCGACGGCCACCACCACGGTCTTCTGCATCTTGGTGCTGACCACGGTTCCGGTCATCGCCTTACGGTGCGGCGCAGGGCGCGCTTCCTGTGCTGCCTGCTCGCTCGCATTCGCGTCTGTCGTCATACCTGTCTTCCTTCACATACACATGACCGGCGGCCGCGCCTTACGCCGGCTGCCCCACCGCGGCGGCGAGCCGCCGTTCCGTCTGAATCGTTTTCAGCCGCGCCAGCTTCTTGCGTGCCCGCGGCAGCGAGTGGCTGTTCTCCAACTGCCGCGTCGCCAGTCGGAAGCGCAGGTTGAACAGCTCGCGCTGCGTCTCGTTCACCTGGCGGCTGATCTCCTCGTCGCTCATCGCGCGGATGTCTTCTGCCAGTTTGTTCATCGGGTCATCCTTCGACATGGTTTCAAAACCCGCCCGAAGCCGCCGAGCCACGCTTCTGCCTGCCGCCATCGGCGGGTTTTGAAACCATCGGTTAGTCCTTCTCCGCGCGGGGCGCCGGGCGTTAGACGGCCTCGTGCTCGCGCTGCACCAGGCGGCACTGAATCGGCAGCTTGTACGACGCCAGGCCCAGCGCCTCTTTGGCCAACTCTTCCGGCACCCCGCCGATCTCAAACAGCATGCGCCCCGGCTTGACCACGGCGACCCAGTGGTCCGGCGCGCCCTTGCCCGAGCCCATGCGCGTTTCGGCGGGCTTCGCCGTCACCGGCTTGTCGGGAAAGATGCGAATCCAGACCTTGCCGCCGCGCTTGATGTGGTGCGTGATCGCGCGGCGGGCCGCCTCGATCTGGCGCGAGTCGATCCAGGCGCTCTGCAGCGCCTGCAAACCGAACTCGCCGAACGAAACCTCGGTGCCGGCGTTCGCAGGTCCGCGCCGATGGCCGCGGTGCTGCTTGCGCCACTTCACACGTTTCGGCTGGAGCATCGTCGTTCCTCGGTTGCCGCAGCGGCGCTCCGGTTACGCCCGTCTCGGCAGGTTCTCTGCGCCCGCTGCCGGGCGCACAGCGTTTCCTATTCGTTGGACGGGGTCTCGCGTTCGGCCTCAAGGCTTTCGGCGGAGGCCGTCGGCTCTTCCTCAGGCGTCGTTTCCGGTGGCGCAGGCGGCTCCGCGGGAGGTGCTGCCGTCTCGGCGGCGGGCGCCGGCGCGGCCTGCTGCTGCGCCGCCTCGGCGGCCTGGCGCTGCAGGCGAGCCATCTCCTCCTGCATGCGCCGCATCTCTTCCTGCATGCGCTGCAACTCGGCCATCGGATCGGTTGCCGGAGCGGCGGGCGCTGCTGCGGCGGGAGCCGGCTCCGGCGCGGGCGGCGGCGCGACCGGCGCGGCCTCGACCTCCGGCATTGGCGGCGGCGCGGCCGGCTCCTGCGCGGAGACGGGAGCGGCTGCCAGCGCCGGGACTTCAGCCACGGCCGCCGCGGGCAAGACTGCCGGCGTCGCGGCGGTTGCTGCCGCCTCGGGCGCGGCCGCCTCCTCTGGTTCGGGCCGCTGCTGCTTCGGTTCGGGCAGGATCTCGCCCTTGTAGATCCAGACCTTGACGCCGATGCGGCCGAAGGTCGTGTGCGCCTCCGCCAGGCCGTAGTCGATGTCCGCGCGCAGCGTATGCAGCGGCACGCGGCCGTCCTTCTCCGTCTCGCGGCGCGACATCTCGGCGCCGCCCAACCGGCCGGCGACGATGACTTTGATGCCCTTGGCGCCGCGCTGCATCGTACGCTGCACCGCCTGCTTCATCGCGCGGCGGAAGGCGATGCGCCGCTGCAACTGGTCGGCGATGCTGCGCGCCACGAGATACGCGTCCAGCTCGGGCACGCGGATCTCCTGGATGTTGACACGCACGCGCCGCCCCGTGAGCTTGTCCAGCGTTTGGCGCAGCTCTTCGACCTTGGCGCCCTGGCGGCCGATCACGATGCCCGGCTTCGCGGTGTGGATCGTGATCGTCACCTGGTTGGCGCTGCGATCGATATCGACGCGCGAGATCGACGCATCCGCGAGCTGGGTCATGATCTTGCGGCGCACGGCGAGATCTTCGTGCAGCAGCCGCGTGTAGCCGCGGTCCGAGTACCACTTGCTCTGCCAGCCGTAGATCACGCCGACGCGAAAGCCCGTCGGGTGGATTTTGTGGCCCATGCGCCTGACCTCTCCCCAGCCCGCCTCGCGGGTCCGCGCGCTCCGTCTCAGCGGCGACGCGCCCTGTGCTGCTTGCCTACGCTTCGTCCACGATCACCGTAATGTGCGCCGTGCGCTTCAAGATTGGGCTGACCCGGCCGCGCGAGCGCGGCTTGAAGCGCTTGAGCGTCGCGCCCTCGCCGGCGTAGGCCTCGACCACGCGCAGCGTGTCGCGGTCCATCGAGTAGTTGTTCTCCGCGTTCGCGGCGGCCGACTGTAGAACCTTATCGACGGCCTTGGCGACTGGCTTACCCGAATAACGCAGCATCGTGCTCGCCTCGTCGATGCCCTTGCCCGGCAGTTCGTCGAGCAGCAGCCGCACTTTGCGCGCCGAGACGCGGATGTTTCGTGCCGTGGCGTGTACGCGCATCGTCTCTTCCTGCTTCTTGAGGCTACGAACTGCCGGGCCTAGCGCTTGCCGGCCACGCGGGTCGTGCGCTCCGACTTGGCCACGTGGCCGCGGAAGTGCCGCGTCGGCGCGAACTCGCCGAGCTTGTGCCCGACCATGTTCTCGGTGATGTAGATCGGCACGTGCTTCTGGCCGTTGTGGATCGCGATCGTGAGGCCGACCATCTGCGGCAGCACGGTCGAGGCGCGCGACCAGGTCTTGATCACGCTCTTCTGGCCGGAGCGCGTGATCGCGTCGACCTTCTTGATCAGGCTTTCGTGGACGAACGGTCCCTTTTTCGTCGATCGGGACAAGGTCAGCCTCCTGCCCCGGCAACTCCGCCTGCGCAGAGCGCCAGGCGCATCCAGTCGCCGCCTACTTCGTGCGCCGCCGCACGATCATCTTGTCGGTCTGCTTGTTGTTGCGCGTGCGCAGACCCAGCGCCGGCTTGCCCCAGGGCGTCTTCGGCCCCGGCAGGCCAACCGGCGACTTGCCCTCGCCGCCGCCGTGCGGATGGTCGCGCGGGTTCATGGCCGAGCCGCGCACCTGCGGCCGCCAGCCGCGGTGCGCGGTGCGGCCGGCCTTGCCCAGCTTGAGAATGTTGTGCTCCGGGTTGCCGACCGAGCCGATCGTCGCCATGCACTCGGAGAGCACGCGCCGCATCTCGCCCGAGGGCAGCCGCACGGTGCTGTATGTGCCCTCCTTGGCCATCAGCTGCGCCGAGGCGCCGGCGGAGCGTACGATCTGCCCGCCGCGGCCCAGGTTCAGCTCGATGTTGTGAATCACCGTGCCGGTGGGAATCAGGCGCAGCGGCAGGGCGTTGCCGACGCGGATCTCCGAGCCGGCGCCGGCCTGCACCGTGTCGCCGATCTTCAGCCCCTGCGGCGCGAGCATGTAGCGCTTCTCGCCGTCGCGGTACTGAATCAGCGCGATGCGTGCCGAGCGGTTCGGATCGTATTCCAGCGCGATCACCGTGCCGGGGATGCCCTGCTTGCTGCGCTTGAAGTCGATCAGGCGCAGCAGCCGCTTTGGCCCGCCGCCGCGATGGCGCACGGTGATCTTGCCCTGGTTGTTGCGCCCGGCCTTGCTCTTGAGGGCGACGGTCAGCGACTTTTCGGGCCGCTTCTTCGTCAGCTCCTCGAAGGTGTAGCCCGAAGCGCCGCGCCGGCCGGGCGAGGTGGGCTTGAACTGCTTGATCGGCATGCCTGTTTCCTCAAGCGGGGCACTGCATGCCCCTGGCAGCATGATGGGCGCCCAGCGCCCATGCAGACTCGCGCCTAGACGCCGGAGTAAACTTCGATCTTCTCGCCCGGCATGAGCGTGACGATCGCCTTTTTCCAGGAGCGGCCCGCGCTGGGCAGCCGCTTGCGCCCGCGCCGCTTCACCTTGCCGTGCACGTTCAGCGTGTTGACCGCCTTGACCTTGACGCTGAAGGCCAGCTCAACCGCGGCCTTGATCTGGATCTTGTTCGCGTCGGTGCGCACTTCGAACGGATACTTGTTTTCGGTGCTCAGCATCGTGCCCTTTTCCGTGATCAGCGGACGCACCAGCACGGCGTAGGGGTGAATCTCCTTCGCCATCAGACGCCTCCTTCTGCTGCGGCCGCGGGCTGCGGCGCCGGCCGGCGGTGGTTCGCCCGATCGCCGCCCCACAGCGCCTCGATGCGCCGCACGGCATCGACGGTCAGCACGACCTGCCGGCAGCGCAGCAGTTCGTAGGTGTTGATGCGATCCGCCGGCAGGTGCAGGGCGCCTTCGATGTTGCGCGTGCTCATCAGCACGTTGCGGTCGGCGTCGGCCGTGACCAGCAGCGCCGTGCGCGTCACGCCGATCGCCTTGAGCGGGCCGGCCACGGCCTGCGTCTTTGGCCCGTCGAGGCTCAGCGCTTCGAGCACGATGATCTCGCCGTCCTTCGCCTTGGCCGAGAGCGCGCAGCGCAACGCCTGGCGGCGCATGCGCTTGGGCATGTCGCGGCCGAAGTCGCGCGGCCGCGGGCCGAAGACGATGCCGCCGTGGCGATGGTGCGGGGCGCGGATGCTGCCCTGACGGGCGCGGCCGAGGCCCTTCTGCTTGCGAATCTTGACCGTGCTGCCCGCGACCTCGCCGCGGGTCTTTGTGTTCGCGGTGCCGGCGCGGCGGTTGGCGAGCTGCGCGATCACCGCCTGGTGCATCAGCGCCAGGTTGGGCCGCACGCCGAACACGGCGTCGTCCACCTCGATCGAGGAGACGCGCTCGCCGGCGCCGTTGACGACATCTAACTGCATCTCAGCTTCCCTGCGCTTTCTTCGCCAGCCGGATGCGCACGAGGCCGTCGCGCCCGCCGGGCACCGCGCCGGCGAGCATGAGGATGCCGCGCGCCGGGTTCGATTCCACCACCAGCAAGTTGCGCACCGTCACCCGTTTGTCGCCCATATGCCCGGCCATGCGCAGACCCTTAAGCACGCGGCCCGGCGTCGTGGTCGAGCCGACGGAGCCGGGGGCGCGATGGCGGTCGGACTGGCCGTGCGTCTTCGGGCCGCCGCTGAAGCCGTAGCGCTTCACGCCGCCTTGAAACCCCTTGCCCTTCGAGACGGCGACCACGTCCACCCGGTCGCCCGCCTTGAAGATGTCCGTGGCCACGCGCTGGCCGACCTGCCAGGCGTCGATGTCGTCCACATGGAACTCGCGCAGATAACGGAACTGGCCGCCGCTCGCCTTGAGATGGCCGCGCAGCGGCTGGTTCAGCTTACTGTCCTTGATCGCGCCGTAGCCGAGCTGCACGGCGTTGTAACCGTCCGTCTCGACCGTCTTCACCTGGGTGACGAGGCACGGCCCCGCCTCGATCACGGTCACGCCGCGCACTTCGCCGTTGTCGTCGAAGCGCTGCAACATGCCGAGCTTCTTCCCGAGCAAACCTTCGATGGCCATTGTCTTCCCGTCCTCACCCGTGCCGCACCGGCAAGCAAGCCGCGCGGAGCGGATGCGAGCGCTAGAGTTTGATCTCGATATCGACGCCCGCGGGTAACTGCAGCCGCATCAGCGTATCGACCGTCTTGTTGGTCGGCTCGACGATGTCGATCAGCCGCTTGTGCGTGCGCATCTCGAACTGCTCGCGCGAGTCTTTGTCGATGAAGGGCGCGCGGTTGACCGTGTACTTCTGGATGCGCGTCGGCAGCGGAATCGGGCCGGCCACCGCGGCGCCGGTGCGCTCCGCCGCCTCCACGATCTGCTGCGCAGACTGGTCGAGGATGCGGTGATCGAAGGCTTTGAGGCGGATACGGATTTTTTGCCTTGCCATCGTCTACTCCGCGACCTTGGTGATGACGCCAGCGCCGACCGTCCGGCCCCCCTCGCGGATGGCGAAGTGCA
>CALFMN010000186.1 GCA_937879875.1 uncultured Chloroflexota bacterium
ATCGTGGGACGGGGCACCGAGGCTAAAGGCGGGGCGTAGAAACTCCCCTCTCCATTCCATGGAGAGGGGCCGGGGGTGAGGCCTCGCGCCCTCCGCGCCCGCAGGCGCGACCACCGGCGCGCCGCTAACCCGACATCAGTCCGACCTACCTGCGCTGGATCGCCCCTCCTTCCCCTGTTATCGGGGGAAGGAGGGGAAGGGGAGGATAGGGGCCGCCCGATGGCCCAGTACATCGTGCGCCGGCTGCTGCTCGCGGTTCCCGTGCTCGTCGGGGTGAGTTTGCTTGTCTTCTTCATGGCGCGCATCCTGCCTGGCGACGTGTTCACGGCACAGTCGGGCACCGCCGGCCTTACCGCGGACCAACGCCTGAAGCTCCGCCACGAGGCCGGGCTGGACCGGCCGCTCGCGGTGCAGTACATCGACTGGGCGGGGCACGCGGCCGTACTCGACTTCGGCAACAGCCTCTGGAACCAGCGCAGCGTCAATAAAGAGCTGCGCCGCGCCGTGCCGATCACGCTCGAGTTGACCGTGCTGGGCTCGATCATCGGCCTGCTGATCGCGGTGCCACTCGGCGTGCTCAGCGCCGCCACGCGCGGCTCGCCGATCGACTATCTGGCGCGGCTGTTCGGCGTGATCGGCCTCTCGATCCCGAGCTACGTGCTCGGCTCGCTGGCGATCACCTATCTCGCCGTCTGGTTCCACTGGACGCCGCCGGCCGGGGGCATCTCCTTCTTCAGCAATCCCTGGCGCAATATGCAGCAGTTCCTGATCCCCTCAGCCATCCTCGGCGCCGGCTTCTCCGCGGCCGTGGTGCGCATGACACGCTCCAGCGTGCTCGGCGCCCTGCACGAAGACTACGTGCGCACGGCCTGGGCGAAGGGGCTGCGATCTCGTCTCGTGCTGCTGCGCCACGTACTGCGCAATGCCATGATCCCGATCCTCACCCTCTCCGGTGCACAGGTCGGCTACCTGCTGGGCGGCACGGTGATCATCGAGTCGATCTTCACGCTCTCCGGCGTCGGCTCGATGGCGTTCGACGCGATCACCAACCGCGATTACTTCGTCCTGCAGGCAGTGACGCTGCTGGCCGCTGCGGCGTTCACGCTGGTCAACCTGCTGGTCGATGTCTCCTACGTCTGGCTCGATCCGAGGATTCGCCTGCGATGACCGCCGCCAGCCGCACCGAAGCCGCCGTTGCGCTGGCGTGGGAGCTGCCCGCTCCACGCGGGCGCTGGCGCGCGGCGGCGCGGCTGGCGCGGCAGAATCCAGTGGGCACCGTGGCGCTGGCCGTGCTGCTGCTGCTCTGCCTTGCGGCTGCTTTTGCGCCGCTGATCGCGCCGTATTCGCCCACCGCACAGCCGGGGGCACGTCTCGAAGCGCCCTCGGGCCACTACTGGTTCGGCACGGACCGCATCGGCCGCGACGTGTTCACGCGCATCCTCTACGGCGGGCGCATCTCGCTGCTGGTCGGCTTCGTCGCGGTGGGTACGGGCACGCTGATCGGCAGCGCGATCGGCATGATCAGCGGCTTTCTCGGCGGCTGGGCAGACCTGATCGTGCAGCGCCTGATGGATGTCGTGATGTCGATACCGGCGCTGCTGTTGGCGATGGTGATCGTCGCCAGCTTCGGCCGCGGCGTGGCCAACGCGCTGATCGCGATCGCGATCGTGCTGGTTCCGACCGCGGCGCGGGTGATGCGCAGCGTCGTCCTGCAGATCCAGGCGCGGGCCTACGTCGAGGCGGCGCAGGCTTCGGGCGCGAGCAGCGGGCGCATCCTCTGCCGCCATGTGGTCCCGAACGCGATCGACGAGGTGCTGATCCTCGCCTCGATCGCGCTGGCCGCGGCGGTGATCATCGAGGCGGCGCTGAGCTTCCTCGGCCTGGGGGCGCAGCCGCCGACCGCCTCATGGGGCCAGATGCTGGCCGAGGGGCGCCAGAACTACCTGCGGGCGCCGCACATGGTCTGGGCGCCGTCGCTGGCGATCTGCATCACGGTACTGACCGTCACGCTGGTGGGCGATACGCTGCGCGACGTGATCGACCCGCGCACCCGCGGCTCGAAAGCCTCACGCTTCTGATGCCGAGCGGCCGAGCGGACCCGTATGACCGGTTCTGCGTCTGTCCCATACACACCGCGCGCGGCGCTCACATACTCGAACCGGCGCCGCGCGCTGATCGCTCTCCCGGCGGCGTGGTAGCATGCGCCCCGCGGAGCGCGTGGTATGCCCCTCAAGCTCGGTCTGATGTACATCCCGGCCTACGAGAGTGGCTTTTCGCAGCCGTTCGCCGTCTGGTACGAGCAGATGTTGCAGCAGATCGCGCTGGCAGACGCGGCCGGCCTGCACGGCGTCTGGGTGGCCGAGCACCGCATTCCCGGCTACGCCTTCGCCGCGCCGCAAGTCTTTCTTACCGCGGCCGCGATGCGCACGCGGCGCATCCGTCTCGGCACCGCCGTCTGCCTCGTCTCGCTGCACCACCCGGTGCAGACGGCCGAAGATTTTGCCGCGCTGGACGTGCTCTCCGGCGGCCGGCTCAACTTCGGCGCCGGACGCGGCCAGTTCCCGTACGACTTCGCCGTGGCCGGCGTGCCGCTGGAGGAGTCGCGCGAGCGCTTCGACGAGAACCTCGACGCGATCCTGCGGCTCTGGTCGCAAGAGGGCCTGGTGGAACACCGGGGTCGCTATCAACAGTTCACGCACCGCCTGCTGCCGCAACCCCTGCAACGGCCGCATCCGCCGATCTTCGCCGCCGCGGCGCGCACGCCCGCCTCGTATAGCTGGGCCGGCGAGCACGGCTTTCACCTGCAGATCGCACCACTGCTCTTCTCCGACCTCGACGTGCTGCGCGGCCACGTCGCCAGCTATCGTGCCGCCGCGAGTGCGGCCGGCCACGACGCCGCCGCACTCGATCTGCTCGCCGCCTATCCGCTGTACGTGAGCGAGCGAGAAGCTGACGCCGTGCGCGCCGCCGACCCGCATTTGCAGCGGCTGGCCCGCTACAACGCCTTCGCCCTCTTCGCCGGCATGGACTGCGGCCGGCCCGGCGCCTTCGACGCCTATCTGCGCAACCGCGACGTGGACGCGCCTGCCGAAGACGGCGTGCCCGCGGGCGCCGGCCGGGACTGGGACGCCTGGAAGCGCGGCCGCGTGATCTTCGGCTCGCCCGATCAGGTCGTGGACCAGATCGGCCGCGTGGCCGAAGCACACGGCGCGACCTACCTGCTGTTCGAGGTCTTCTACGGCGGCCAGTCGCAGCGCGAGACTATGGCCTATCTTGAGCGCTTCGCCGCGCGCGTCATGCCCCAGCTCGACCTCGCCCCGCCGCCGCCCGACGTGAACCGCGCGCTCGCAGAAGAGGCATCCTCGGCGCTCGGCGACCAAACCAACGGAGATCCTCGAAAGATCCCTCTCCCAGGATTGGGAGAGGGGCAGGGGTGAGGGCCGATAGCCAGGGGTGAGGGCCGAACAGCAGGAGTGAACACCACACCATGACCCAACCATCGACAACCGGCCCGGCCTTCGACCTGATCGTGCACGGCGGCACGGTCTACGACGGCAGCGGCGGCGAGCCCTACGCCGCGGATGTCGCCGTGGCGGGCGACCGCATCGCCATCGTGGCACGGGATGGCGATGCCCGGCTGCACGACGCCCGCGCGGGCGTCGCGATCGACGCGGCGGGGCTGGCGGTGGCGCCCGGCTTCATCAATATGCTCAGCCACTCGTACATCACCATGCTGCACGATGGCCGCTCGCTGGGTGAGCTGAAGCAGGGCGTGACCACGCAGATCTTCGGCGAAGGTACGTCGATGGGGCCGCTCACCGAGCAGGATCTTCGCCGCCTGCAAGGACTGGACCCGGCGCTGAACTACCACGTCGAGTGGCGCTCGCTGGCCGAATATCTGCACTACGCGGAGAAACACGGCATCAGCCAGAACGTGGCCTCGTACATCGGCGCCACCACGCTGCGTACCTATGTGGCCGGCCACGAGAACCGCCCGCTCAGCGCCGGCGAGCTGGACACCGTGCGCGGGCTGATCCGCGAGGAGATGGCGGCCGGGGCGCTGGGCATCGGCTCGGCGCTGATCTATCCCCCCGGCTTCTTCGCCGGCACCGACGAGCTAATCGCGATGTGCGCCGCCGCGGCGCCGTATCAGGGCAAGTACATCTCGCACATGCGCAGCGAGCGCATCGGCCTGCTTAAGGGCGTGGACGAGTTGATCCGCATCGCGCGCGAGGGCGGCGTGCCGGCCGAGATCTATCATCTCAAGGCGTCCGGCCGCGAGTCGTGGAATCTGATGCCGCAGGCGATCGAGCGCGTCGAGCGGGCGCGAGCCGATGGGCTGCAGATCACAGCCGATATGTACACCTACACCGCCGGCGCCACCGGCCTCTCCAACTGCATCCCGCCCTGGTTCCACGAAGGCGGGCAGGATGCGCTGATCGAGCGGCTGGGCGACGCCACGACGCGGCAGGAGATCCGCAGCGCGATTGAGACGACGCAGGAGGGTTGGGAGAACCTCTATCAGGCGGCCGGCGATCCGGAAAACATCCTCATTCTGCAGACGCGCAGCCCGGAGCTGCGCCACTGCCAGGGCAAGACGCTCGCCGCGACCGCCCGCGCCGAGGGCACGGACCCGATCGAGACGATCTTCAACCTCGTGGCGCGCGACCGCTCCCGCATCGGCACGGCCTACTTCATGATGTCGGAAGAGAACGTGCGGCTGGGGTTGAGCCAGCCGTGGGTCTCGCTCGGCTCGGACGCCGGCTCGATGGCGGCAGAAGGCGCCTTCTTGCTGCGCTCCACGCACCCGCGCGCCTACGGCAACTTCGCCCGCTTTCTCGGCAAGTACGTGCGTGACGAGAAGCTGGTGCCGCTTGCGGAGGCGGTGCGCCGCCTCAGCCGCCTGCCGGCCGAGAACCTCGGCCTCGCCGGGCGCGGCCACGTCGAGCCGGGCTGTTTCGCCGATCTGGTGATCTTCGACCCGGCCACCATCGCCGACCGCGCAACGTACGAGCAGCCGCATCAGTACGCCGTGGGCGTGCGCGACGTGATCGTCAACGGCCGTACGGCTCTGCGCGACGGCGAATTCGCCGGCCAGTTCGCCGGCCGGGCGCTCTTCGGGCCGGGGGCTGCAGGGCGTCGATAGCGCCGGCCGCGGCAAAGCCCGCGGCGCGCAGGGCAGCAGTGAGAGCGCCAGGCCGCGCGAAGCGCAGCGGATCGGGCAATCCCGCTGCCGCCTCCGGCGTCGCGTGATAGGCGAGCACCGTTCGCACGGCAAAGAGCGTATTGCGCTGCGGCGGACCCCACGCAAGCACGGCCAGGCGCCCGCCCGGCTTCAGCACACGCCGGCACTCGCGCAGCGCCCGCGCCGCATCCGGGAAGAGCGTGATCGCCAGGCGGCAGACGACGGCATCAAAGACGCCGGCGGCGAAGGGCAGCGCCTGTGCATCGGCCTGATACAGGCACACGTTGGTATGTGCCGCGCGTCGCAGCCGTTCCGCGGCGCCCGCGAGCATCGCCGGCGCCAGATCGACCGCCGTTACCCGGCCTGCCGGCCCCACCGCGCAGGCCAGCGCCTGCGTCAGGTCGCCGGTGGCGCAGGCGAGGTCCAGCACTCGTGTGCCGGGCGCGGGACGCACGGCGTGCGCCACCAGCTCGGTTGCGCCGCGGTACTGCACCGCGAACTCATGCTGCCAGCGTCGCCAGGCCGGCGCCCGCTCGCTCCAGACCTCGACCGCGGATTCCGGCATCGCTCGTTCATCCCTGGCGGTGCCCGCCGCACCATGCGTCACCTCAGCATGGGGACGCGCGGCAAAGCAGAGCCACCGCTCGTCGCTCAATGAGCGTAGCCGCCAGTTCTTACGAAAGCCGAACGAAGCTTGCCGGACGTGTGACAGCGCCGGCAAGCGTACTACTGACGCGGCAGCTTCGTGTTGTCCCAGCTGACGGTGTGCGCCGGATCGAAGCGCACCCAGCGCCAGTGGCGGCCGCGAGCGGTGCGGTCGGCATACTCGCGCCGGCCGGATTCGCCGCGGCCCAGCGCGTACTTGCCCGCCATCTGCTCTTTCGCCTTCCCCAGATCGGGATCAGCCTGCTCGGCCGCCTGATCTTCCAGCACGGTCGCACGGCCTTGCAGCATCACGCCTTGCAGCTCTGGAAAGCGCTCGTTGCGGTCCACCAGCACGGTGGCAACGGGGTTGCGGCGCAGGTTCACCACTTTCTGCCCGCGGCAGTAAAAGTAGACCTTGCCGCCGGCCCAGCCGAACCACAGCGGCGTGAGGTTGATGCGGCTGCCGGGGCCAATACTGGCGATGCGCATGTTCCAGCAGCCCGACATCAGTTCGTCCAGCTCGGCGGGAGAGAGTGCGAGTTCGGGCGGGATGGGCATCGATACGCCTCCTGCACAGCGGTCATTGTCCGGTCCGAGTGTACGGCCAGGCGCAGCGAGCTGTCCCGCTGCGGCCGGAGGCTCGGCACGGACGGCGAACAGCCTGTTCTTGCAGGCGCCAGCGCTGGCGTCCACCCGGGGCACCTAACCCTGACTTCCCTGGCGGGAAGTCTGTCCCTTCCCGACACAGGAAGGGTTTGATTCGAGGACGGCAGGCGGGTAGAGGACAACCCCTTCACTTGTCCCACAAGGACACCGGCGCCCCGCCGCCGTCGCACGATGATTGGGACGCTCCAGGAGTCCCTTCCAGTTTCGGGAAGGGACAGACTTCCCGCCAGGGAAGTCAGGGTTAGGTGCCGTGGGCGGCCGCCACCGTCCGGAACGCCCACGTGGATACAGGCGCAGGAGGCCGGCTGTCCCCAGCCGGCCTCCTGCGCTTACGTCAGAAATTGCGGCATGCTCAGGACGCGCCGTTGCGGCCGTTGCGCTTCGGCGCCTTGTGCACCGTTTCCTCAAAGCCTTGCAGCATCTGCACCGAGACCTTGCTGCTGCCATTGGCTTCGGGCTCGCCGGCTTTGCCGCGGCGGCGCGGCGCGGACTCCTCTTCCTCCGGGCCTTCGATGCCGGCGATCGCGGCCACCGTGTCGCCGGTGCGCGGCCGGATGATACTCACACCCTGCGTCGCGCGGCCGATCACGGAGATCGCGTCCACCGTCGTGCGCAGCACGATGCCGTCGCCGGTGATGATGATCAGCTCGCGCGTGCCGTTCACTGGGCGGATCGCCGCGACGCGGCCGGTCTTGTCCGTGACCTTCATGTTGAGCACGCCGCCGCCGCCGCGCTTCTGCGTCGGGTACTGCTTGTAGGGCGTGCGCTTGCCGTAGCCGTGCTCGCTGATCGTGAACAGGTGGTGCTTGTCGTTGGCGACCTCCATGCCCACAACGTAGTCGCCGGCCACAAGCTTGATGCCGCGCACGCCGCCGCTGGCGCGGGAGGCCATGCGCAGGTCGCTCACGGGGAAGCGGATCGACTGGCCGTCGGCGGTCGCCATGACGAGCTCATCGGTCGAGCGGGCCATGCGGGCGGAGACGAGCCCGTCGCCCGGCTCAAGGTCCATCGCGATCAGGCCGTTGCGGCGCACGCTCTCGAACTCCTTGAGCGGCGTGCGCTTGATCTCGCCCAGCTTCGTCGCCAGCAAGAGGCAGTCGCCCTCGTAGGTCTGCGTGGCGATCACGGCCGTGATCAACTCGCCCTGCTGAATGTCGATCAGGTTGATCAGCGGCAGTCCTTTGGCCGTGCGCGAGGCGTCCGGAATCTCGTGCGCCTTGAGCTGGAAGACCTTGCCGCGGTCCGTGAAGAAAAGCAGGTAGTCGTGCGTGTCGGCCACCATCATGCGGTGGACGGCGTCTTCGTCGCGCGTGGGCATGCCGGTGAGACCCTTGCCTCCGCGCCGCTGCGGCCGGTAGGTGTCGAGCGGAATACGCTTGATGTAGCCGCGCCGGCTGAGCGTGACCACGATCGGCTCGTGCGGGATCAGATCCTCGTCCGAGAAGTGCTCCAGCTCCTGCTCGACGATCTGTGTGCGGCGCTCATCGCCGTACTTCTTGCGCAGATCGAGCGTCTCCTCCTTGATCACCCCGTCGAGCTTGGCCGCGTCGGCGAGCAAGCCTTCGAGATAGGCGATCGTCTTGAGCAGCCCGGCGTGCTCGTCCAGCAACTGCTGGCGCTGCAGCGCGGCCAGGCGGCTGAGCGTCATGTCGAGGATCGCCTGGGCCTGCCGCTCGCTGAAGCTGAACGGCCGCTCCTGCAGCTTGACCTTCGCCTCTGCGGCGCTGGCCGAGCCGCGGATCAGGCGGATCACCGCCTCGATCTTGTCCAGCGCCTTGAGCAGGCCGGAGACGATGTGCTCGCGCTCGCGCGCCTTGTCCAGATCGTACTGGCTGCGCCGGCGTACGACCTCGCGGCGGAAGTTGATGTACTCGATCAGCGCCGTGCGCAGCGTCACCGTCTTCGGTTGGCCCTTGACCAGACAGAGCATGTGGATGTTGAACGACGACTGCATCGCGGTGTGCTTGTAGAGCGTGTTCAGCACCTGGCGCGGCTGGGCGCCGGCCTTCAGCTCGATCACCACGCGCATGCCGTGCCGGTCGGACTCGTCGCGCAGGTCGCTGATGCCGTCGATCTTCTTGTCTTTGACCAGGTCCGCCATCTTCTCGATCAGTGCGGCCTTGTTGGTCTGGTAGGGCAGCTCGGTGATGATGATCGCGAAGCGGCCGGCGCGCGCCATCTCTTCGATATGGGCGCGGGCGCGCATGATCACGCGGCCCTGGCCGGTGGCGAAAGCGTTCTTGATCCCCTCGCGGCCGATGATCATGCCGGCGGTGGGGAAGTCCGGCCCGCGCACGATCTCGGCCAGCTCTTCCGTGGTCGTCGCGGGGCGCTCGAGCAGGCGCGTGATCGCGTTGCACACCTCGGTGAGGTTGTGCGGCGGGATGTTGGTCGCCATGCCCACGGCGATGCCGGCCGAGCCGTTGACCAGCAGATTGGGCAGCCGTGCGGGCAGCGCCTCCGGCTCGTTGTGGCTGCCGTCGTAATTGGGGCGGAAATCGACGGTGTTCCTGTCGATGTCGGCCAGCATCTCGTCGGCGATCGCCGCGAGCTTCGCCTCGGTGTAGCGCATGTGGGCGGGCGGGTCGGCGTCGATGCTGCCGAAGTTGCCCTGGCCTTCGACCAGGGGATAGCGCAGGGAGAAGTCCTGCGCCATGCGCACCATCGCCTCATAGACCGGCGCATCGCCGTGCGGATGGTACTTGCCCATCACCTCGCCGACGATGGCGGCGCTCTTCTTAAACGCGGCGGTGGAGCGCAGCCCCATCTCGCCCATTGAGTAGAGGATGCGGCGCTGCACCGGCTTGAGGCCGTCGCGCACGTCCGGCAGAGCGCGCGACACGATCACGCTCATCGCGTAATCGAGGTAGGACTGCCGCATCTCGTCTTCAATCTTGACCGGGTTGATGCGATCTTCGGGGTGTTCGATAACCATGCGTTCTATTCCTTCTCAGATGGCCGCCCCGGCGGCCATGCCAAACACTGCACGAAGACACTATGCGGACAGACAGTTTGAGAGCGCCGGGCGCATGCGCGTGCCGGCGCTCCGTATGCCAGTACGGTTCACTACGTTGCCGCCAGGCGCACCTCGCGCGCGGCCGCGACCAGCGCGGCGAAGAGGGCGCGCGACTCCTCGCTGATCTCCGGTCGCTCCGGGTGCCATTGCACGCCGAGCACGAAGCGGTGGGAAGGGCTCTCCAGCCCCTCGACCATGCCGTCCGGGCTCAGCGCCGAGGGCAGCAAGCCGTCGCCCAGCATGTGTTCGCGCACGGCCTGGTGGTGGCGCGAGTTGACGCGCCGCCGGCCGGCGCCGATCAGCGTGGCCAGCACGCTCGCCTCATGCACGTCCACATCGTGCCAGCGCGACTCGTGTGGCGGCTCGGCGTGGGCGCGATGGCTGTCGCCGGGGATATGCTGTTGCAAACGCCCGCCGCAGGCCACGTTGAGCACCTGATGCCCGCGGCAGATCGCCAGCACCGGCAGGTCCCGGCGCATCGCTTCACGAATCAGTGCGAGCTCCAGCGCGTCGCGCGGGCCGTCGGGCTGTAGCAGCTCCGGGTCGGGCGCCTCGCCGTAGCGGGCCGGATCGACGTCCGTACCGCCGCTGACGAGCAGCGCATCGATGCTGTCGAGGAAGGCCGCCGCATCCAGCCCGGGCGCGGCGATCACCGGCTCGGCGTCGGCTTCGCGCACACGCTGGATGTAGTTGTCGTAGCCCTTCTCGGCGCCGGAGCTGCCGACGGTGATGGCGATGCGTGGTGCGTTCATGCGTCCTCCCACGCATCTATTGTAACAAGTTTCCTCTATTTGATCAGCCTGCGCCGCACGAGGCCGCTGGCGATCCAGGCGCAGGCCGCCGCTTCGAGGCAGAGCACGGCGACATGCAGCAGGTCCTGCGGCACGGGCTTGCCGTCGAAGAGATGACGATACGTCGAGGTCGCCACCGTCAGCGGCGAGGCCCAGGCGACGATTTGGAGCCAGCCCGGTGTGCGTTCGAGCGGGAAGAAGGTGCCGGAAAGCCAAAAGATCGGGATGATCACGAGGCTGAAGAAGTAGCCGAGGAAGCTGATCGCCGGCGCGACCGCAGTGAAGCAGAGCGAGAGCGAGCCCATCGCCAGGCCCAGCAGATAGGCGAGCGGCAGCGTGAGCAGCGCCCAGGGCGAGCGCAGGATGTCGTAGTGCGGCGTGAAGGCGAGGATCACGGCGAGGATGTAGACGCTGTTTACCAGGCAGCGCGTCGAGGCCCAGAGCAGATCGCCGAGCACAACATCGTCCAGCGACGCGGGCGTGGAGGCGACGGCCTGATAGGTGCCGTGGTTCTCCATGCGGAAGTAGACGCCCCAGCAGCACTCGAACGTGGCCTGGAACATGCCGAACTGCGCCAGCACGCCCGGCGCCAGAAAGCGGATGTACGACTGGTCGATGCCGAGGCTGACGAACTTCCCCAGGCCGAGCCCCATGCCGAACAGCACGAGCAGCGGCTCGATCAGCGGCAAGAACAGTTCTGTCTTCCAGAGCTTGAGATAGACGTCGCGGTTGCGGCGCCAGACGTTGAGCGCGTGGTGCGAGAGGTCGGGCGCGGCCAGCACGTTGCGCAGGCCGCGCGGTTGGGCGATGGCGATCAATCGAGCAACCCCCTTCCGGTGAGGCGCAGAAAGACATCTTCGAGGTTGGCGCGGCGGATGAGCACGTCCTCTGGCAGGCCGAGCCGCACGGCGATCGGCGCGCCGACGCCCTCGGTGAAGATGTAGAGCGCGTCGCCCGTGTCTTCCACCTGCAGACCCTCGACGTGTTGCAGGCGGCGCAGCAGCTCCGGGCGCTCGGCCGGCGCCGGGTCGGCCTCGATCACCTCGTAGCCTGCGTGCGCGCGGATCAGGTCGAGCGGCGTGCCCTGCACGAGAATGCGGCCCTGATGCATGATCACCAGTCGGTCGCAGAGCCGTGCCGCCTCGTCCATGTAGTGCGTGGTGAGCAGCAGCGTCATGCCCTGCTCTTTGAGGCCGCGCAACTGCCGCCAGACGAGATGCCGTGCCTGCGGGTCGAGGCCCGTGGTCGGCTCGTCGAGCACCAGCAGCGAGGGGCTGCTGATCAGGGCGCGGGCGATCGTCAGCCGGCGCTTCATGCCGCCCGAGAGGTCATCGACCTTCTCGCCCGCCTTCTCGGTGAGCTGGAAGAGGGCGAGCGCCCGGTCGGCGCGGCGGGCGGCTTCTTGGTGCGGCAGGTCGAAGTAGCGGGCGTAAAAGAGCAGGTTTTGGCGCACGGTGATGTCGGGGTCGAGGTTGTCGTCCTGCGAGACGACGCCGAGCTTTGCCTTGACGGCGCGCGGCTCCCGTTGCACGTCGAGCCCGTCGACGAACAACTCGCCGCCGCTGAGCGGCGAGAGGCAGCAGGCCATACGAATTGTGCTGGACTTGCCGGCGCCGTTGGGGCCGAGAAAGCCGAAGCACTCGCCGCGCCGCACGTCGAAGTCGATGCCGGCAACGGCGGTGAAGCTGCCGTAGCGCTTGGTGAGGCCGCGCGCGGAGACAAGCGGTGCGCTGTCCGCCGCGGGCGTGGTCAAGAGGGTGACCGAACGAGTGCCAGTGAAAGAATGCACGTCCTGGTCCTGCCGGTGCGCGGGCACCGGCGGGGCCGGCGCACCTAATAGTGATGGAGCAGTGCAGAGAGTTTGGCGAAGATTGGGCGGGCGGCAAGCGGCGCCCCGCGCCCGGTGCCGTACCGGACGCGACGGTCTCTGGCCAACGGCACAAAGACAATGCAGCCGCGTGATGCCTCGCCTGCCATCGTCGCTGGGCTACCTCGTGGGACCGCGGAGCCGGAGCGCCCGCGGTGTCGCATTATTTCATCGCCGCCATGATACGACGGAAGCAGGCCCGTCGCCTACCCCTGTCTCGCGTAAACGCTCGGCTGTCCCCTCCCCACAGGGCTTTGCTTTACCCCCATCGTGTACCACGGCAGGCTGAGCCGTGCCATGAGCCGTGCCACAGGCGGGGCGGTGCGGCTGACGACGCCAGCGCTGGCGCAGGGTCCGGCGGTGCTGGGCGACGCGCGGCGGGGGGTGGCTGCAGCGCCTGGCGGCGGTTGACCACGCGGGCTGTGCCGGACCTGGCCACGGCGGCGCCGGGCGTCTTCTGGTCCCGCCTGCGCTGGCTGATCGCGCGCTGCCCCGACCTCGTGCAGGCGGGCGGCCGTGCGGCGGTGCCCATCCGCCACGCGGCCGCCCGCCTGGAACCCGCCCGCGCGGGCGCTCGCCTGGTGGCAGTGCCGGTCGGGTGGCTGACCGGCCTGGCACGGGCGCCGCCCGAGGCGCCCTGCACCGCGCGACCGCGCCGCGCACGCCGCTGCGTGATGCGGCCCACGCCATCGCCCACCTGGGCGGCTTTCTCGGCCGCCGGCACGCTGGTGAGCCCGGCCCGCTGCGCGGCCGCGCCCGGCTCCGCGACCTGACCCTGGGCTGGCCCTCGCGCATGCTCCGCCGCCTGTTATCCCTGTTATCCTGTTATCCAATATGAGTACACCAAAGCCCTGTGGGGAGGGGACAGCCGGCGGAGCCGGCAGCGGTAGGCCCGGGAGGTGCAGTGATGGCGATTCAGTCGATCAATCCGGCCACGGAAGAAGTGCTGAAGGGCTTCGACGAGTATTCGCCGCAGGAAGTCGAGCGCATCGTCGCGCAGGTGTTCGATGCCTTCACGCGCTGGCGCGAGACGAGCTTCACCCAGCGCGCGGCGCTGGTGCGGCGCGCCGGCGCGCTGCTGCGCGAGCGCAAGGCGCGGTACGGCCGCCTCATCACGCTGGAGATGGGCAAACCGATCGCCGAGGCCGAGGCCGAGGTCGAAAAGTGCGCCTGGAACTGCGACTTCTACGCCGACAACGCCGAGCGGCTGTTGGCCGAAGAACGTGTCGCCACCAACGCCAGCGAAAGCTACGTCGAGTTCGAGCCGATCGGGCCGGTGCTCGCGATCATGCCCTGGAACTTCCCCTTCTGGCAGGTACTGCGTTTCGCCGCGCCGGCGCTGATGGCCGGCAACACGGCGCTCTTGAAGCACGCCTCGAACGTGCCGCAGTGCGCCCTCGCCATCGAAGAGGTCTTCCGCGATGCCGGCCTGCTGCAGGGCTGCTTCCGCACGCTGCTCATCCCCGGGTCGGCGGTGGACGCGGTGATCGCGGACAAGCGCGTGCGCGCTGTCACGCTGACGGGCAGCGACGATACCGGCACGAAGGTCGCGGCGTCTGCTGGCCACCATCTGAAGAAGACGGTGCTGGAGCTGGGCGGCTCCGACCCGTTCATCGTGCTGGCCGACGCCGACCTCGATGCAGCCGCGGCCACGGCGGCGAAGGCCCGCTTCCAGAACACCGGCCAGTCCTGCATCGCCGCCAAGCGCTTCATCGTCGCAGACGCGGTGGCCGGGCCGTTCCTTGAGCGCTTCACGGCCGAGGTCGAGCGGCTGGTGGTCGGCGATCCGCTGGAGCGTGGCACGTCGGTCGGTCCGATGGCCCGCGACGACCTGCGCGATGATCTCGACCGCCAGGTGCGCGACTCGATCGCGCAGGGCGCGCGTGTCGTCACCGGGGGCAGGCGCCGAGGCGGCCGCGGCTGGTTCTACGAACCCACGATTCTTGCCGGCGTCACGGCGCAGATGCCCGCCTTCCGCGAGGAGACGTTCGGCCCGGTGGCGGCGGTGATCCGCGCCAGGGATGCGGACGAGGCGATCGCACTGGCCAACGACTCGGACTTCGGCCTGGGCGCGGCACTGTGGACGCGCGACCTGGCGCGGGCGCGGCAACTGGCGCGGCGCATCGAATCCGGCTCGGTCTTCGTCAACGGCATGGTGGCGTCGGATCCGCGGCTGCCCTTCGGCGGCGTGAAGCGCAGCGGCTACGGGCGCGAGCTGTCGTCGTTCGGCATCCGCGAGTTCGTCAACATTCAGACCGTCTGGATCGGTCCTGCCACACAGCCCGCCGCGCCGGCGCAACAGGTGAAGGCAGCGGTGGAATAGATGGGTGCGGAGTCGGCGCAGGGCGAGGCGCAGCCTGAAGGCCTGCGCGTGCGTTTACTTGGCAGCGGCGACGCCTTCGGCAGCGGTGGCCGCTTGCAGACGTGCATCGCGTTGGAGGCTGCCCGGACGCGCGTGCTGCTCGACTGCGGCGCGACCTCGTTGACCGCCATGAGGCGCTTCGGCGTCGAGCCTCCGTTGGTCGATGCCATCGCGGTGACGCACCTGCACGGAGACCACTTCGGCGGGCTGCCGTTCTTCATCCTCGATGCGCAATTCGGACGGCGCGAGCGTCCGCTGACGATCGCCGGCCCACCGGGGCTGGCCGAGCGACTGCGCGACACCATGGAGGCGCTTTTCCCCGGCTCCTCACGCACACAGCAGCGGTTCGCCCTCGATCTCATCGAACTGCGGCCAGGCACCAGGACGGCGATCGGCAGCGCAGCGATGACCGCGTTTCCGGTGCAGCACGCGAGCGGTGCGCCGGCGTTCGCGCTGCGTATCGAATGCGCCGGCCGGGTGATTGCGTACTCGGGCGATACTGAATGGGCGGATAGCCTGATAGCGGTCGCCGACGGCGCCGATCTATTCATCTGCGAGGCCTACTTCTTCGACAAGCAGGTGAAATATCACCTGGACTATCGAACCTTGCTGACCCACCGGGACGCGCTGCGCTGCCGCCGGCTGGTCTTGACGCACATGAGCGCCGACATGCTGCGGCACGTGGCCGAGGTGCCGGAGGAGTGTGGCGAGGACGGGCTGGTGATCGAGGTGTGACGCTCGGCGGGCTCCGCCATGTTGGCTGAGCGGCAGTTGGGCCGATAGCGAGCAGCCCGTCGGCCTCAGGGGTCCGACGGGCCGTCGCTGCCACATCGGTCAAGGAAACGCGGACGTATAGCGCCCGGCGCCCGCCGCGGGCAGAATGGCGGCGACGAACTGCGGCGCGGGGACGAAAGAATGGAGCAGCGCGATCTTGGGCTGACCGGCCTGCGCGTCTCGGCGCTGGGCTTCGGCTGCGGCGCCGTGGGCGGGCTGATGGTGCGCGGCGACCCGGCCGAACAGCAACGCGGCGTGGCGCGGGCGATCGACGCCGGCGTCACCTACTTCGACACGGCGCCGCGCTACGGCGACGGCCGCTCCGAAGAAAACCTCGGCCGTGTGCTGCGCGATCTGCGTGCCTGGGATCGCGTCGTGGTCGGCACGAAGGTGCGGCTGACCAACGAGGATCTGAGCGATCCCCGCGCGGCCGTGCGCCGTTCGATCGAGACGAGCCTGCGCCTGCTGGGCCGCGACCACGTCGATCTGCTGCAACTGCACAATCCGGTGCTCGACCGCGAGCCGGGATCGGACGACGGCGATGCACTGAGCCTCGAAACGGCGCGTGGCCCGGTAGCCGCCGGCTTGAAGGACGCGGTGCAGGCCGGGCTGGCACGGCACGCCGGCTTCACCGGGCTGGGCGAAGTGGCGGCGCTCAGCCAGCTTCCCGCAGCCGGCATGGAGACGGTGCAGGCCTACTTCAATCTGCTGAACCCCAGCGCCGCGTATTCCGGCGCGGCCGGCGGCGGGCAGGACTTTGTCGGCCTGCTCGATACCTGCGCCGGCGCTGGCCTCGGCGTGATCGCCATCCGCGTGCTGGCGGCCGGCGCGCTCAGCGGTCAGTCCGAACGGGCGGCAAATGCGGGCAATCCCGGCAGACCGCTTGCCGGCGGCGCCGACTACGCTACGGACCTCGACCGGGCGCAGGCGCTTCAGCCGCTGGCGCTGGCGCTGGGCTGCGAGAGCCTGTTGGAGCTGGCGCTGCGCTTTGCGCTCACCCAGCCGGGCATCTCCAGCGCGCTGGTGGGCTATTCCAACCTCGGCCAGCTCGATGACGCGCTGCGCTGGGCCGCGCGCGGCCCGCTGCCCGACGAGGCGATCGACCGCATCGTGACACGGGCGCGCGGCGCATAGCGAGGCCGGCGTTGTCCGCGCTCCGCCGCCGGATCTGGTGCAACGTCGCCCGATGCAGGCTGGCGGGGCGCGATGCGCGCGTGTATGCTGCGCGGCATCGCAGCAGTATTCGGCAAGGAGGACCGCACATGGAACGGCAGATCGTCAATCCCTGGACCTGGCAGGACAACTTCGGCTTCGTCTAGGGCAACGTGATCCAGGGCGCCCAGCGCACGCTGATCTGCGCGGGCCAGACCGCGGCGGATGCCGACGGCAACCTGCTCTACGCGGGCGACATGGCGAAGCAGATCAGCCAGGCGCTGGATAACCTGGAAACCGTGCTCAAGCAGGCGGGCTTCACGCTGGCCGATGTCGTGCGTCTGAACTACTACACCACGGACGTGGATGGCTTCATCGCCGCGGCGGACGTCTTCGGCGGCCGCCTTGCTGCCGCGGGCTGCCGGCCGGCGAGCACGCTGCTGGGCGTCTCGCGGCTCGCCTTCCCCGGCCAGGTCGTCGAGATCGAAGCCACGGCCGTCGCGTAGCCAGCCGGCCACGCCGCTGCTGATTCGAGGAAGGGTCATGCCCGACCGCGGCCGCATCGACACGCACCAGCACATCGTTGCGCCGACGACCTCATGGGCCGCAGCCCTGACTTCGCCAACGTCACGCTCGCCGGGTTCGCCGGGCAGCGCCATCTCTGGGCGAAGAGTTGCAACGAACAGGGCGCGGCCAACCTCGTCGCCTGCTGCCGGGAAGTGGCCGAGCACACAACGGGAGGCGATGAGATCGTCCTGCATACGATCGGGGACGCGGCGCACGGCTCGTGGTGGAGCGCGAATCCGGCGGCGACCACAGCGGTGGACGTGGCGATGACCGCTGCAGCACCCGCTCCGCATGCTGCTGGTTACGACGCCATCGCCCGTATGACTGTGAAAAGCCCCCTGCGTTCGCCGGCCGGAAGCACCCCCCCGTGTCTCCCGCAGCCGAGTACACTATCCGCGCCACGGGGGTGCAGCATGGCGGAGAAGCGGCCGATCGACGCTCGGCTGCGATGTCGCTGGTCACTGACCTCGGGATGGGCAACCCGCTCGACACGGCGATGCGTGGCTGCCTGCTCGCTACGACCCTGGCTCGCCGTGTCGGAATCGACACGGGCACAGCCGCCGACGTTTACTACACGACGCTCCTCAGGTACGTCGGTTGCACCGCACCGGCTCATGAGCAGGCGTTCTGGGCTGGCGGCGACGACATCAGCCTGCGATCTGGCGGCGCCCGGATCGATTGGGGCGAGCCACGCGAGGCGCTTGGGTTTGTCTTCTCGCAGGTCGGCCGCGGCCAGCCGCCGCTCCGGCGCGCCCGGCAGCTCGCCATCGCCCTGGCCCACCCGACCGCCCAGCGGCAGGTCAAGACTGCCGACTGCGAGGTGGCAACCGCTCTGGCGCGGCGATTGGGCCTTTCCGCTGGCATCCAGCGCGGTCTGCACGAGATCTTCGAGCGCTGGGATGGCCGGGGCGCGCCGCAAGGCCTGCGCGGGGAGGCGATCGCTCTGCCGGCCCGCTTCGCGCAGATCGCCACGCACGCGGTGCTGCTCGACCGTCTGCGCGGCCGAGATGCGGCCCTCGCGGCACTCCGCCAACGGGCGGGCGGCCAGCTCGATCCTGCGCTGACGGCCGCCTTCGTCCGCCACGGCCCCGAGCTGTTGGAGGAGATCGCGGCCGGCGACGCCTGGCAGGCGGTACTGGCGGCCGAGCCCGCACCTCAGGGCACGATTCCCCGCGACGGCCTGGACGAGGTGGCCAGAGCGTTCGGCGACGTGGTTGACCTGAAGACTCCCTTTACGCCCGGGCACGCGGCCGGCGTGGCTGAGCTGGCGGAGGGCGCAGCGCACAGGCTCAGGCTGGACGCGGCCGAGGCCGTGGCGCTCCGCCGCGCCGCCCTGCTCCATGACCTCGGCCGCGCCGGTGTCCCGAACAGTGCCTGGGAGCGCCGGGGCCCGCTAACCACTGCCGATTGGGAGCGGGTGCGGCTGCACGCGTATCACACGGAGCGCATCCTGGCCCGTTCGTCGTTGCTCGCACCGCTGGCCCCTGTGGCCGGCATGCACCACGAACGCCAGGATGGTTCGGGCTATCACCGCCAGGCCCGCTCGGCGACGATCCCCCTGGCCGCCCGCGTGCTCGCCGCAGCCGACGTCTACCAGGCTCTTACCCAGGACCTGCCCCACCGGCCAGCTCAGCCGGCCGACACCGCCGCCGCCCGGTTGATCACCGAGGCGCAGGCCAGACGCCTGGACGAGGAGGCGGTCGATGCGGTCCTCGCAACGGCCGGGCACCGCTCGCCCGGAGTGCGCCGTCCCCGGCCCTGCGGCCTGACCGACCGCGAGGTCGAGATGCTACGACTGCTGGCGCGAGGCTCCTCGACCCGCGGAATCGCCCAGCAGCTCGTGATCTCGCCGAAGACAGCCGACCACCACGTCCAGAACGTGTACGCCAAGATCGGCGTCTCGACGCGCGCCTCGGCCACGATGTTCGCGCTCGAGCATGAGCTGCTCCGCGACTGATCCGAGCTCGGACCCTGACCAACAATGGGGTGAACTCCCGATGCCAGCCCGGTGGTCGGGCGCAATGCTGGCCTCATCCTCGCCGCTCACGCGGCGGGCATGCAGGGAAGCGGGCGAGACCGTGAACGCGGCGACCGAGACGAGCCTGCGCACGGATTCCAGCCGCCTGACTGAGGGGGAGGAAACGCGCGATGATTCCGCGGTTCGGGGTCGCCGTAAGAGGCGGGGGCTTGACGGGCCTGTCCGTGAGGTGCTCTGTGTTCGGAGCGGCACTGGCTCTCCTGTCAGCGGCTTGTGGGGACGCGGCTCCCAGGGCTAGCCCCGTGCCATCCCCCAGCCTTCATGTGCGGCGGGCTCTCGTGCTCAGCGGTGGCGGGCCCACCGGTCGGGCCTTTGAGCTTGGCGTGCTGAAGGGACTGCGTGACGCAGGTATCGATGTGACCCAGGCGGACCTCATCGTTGGAACATCGTCCGGAGCCGTGCTCGGCTCGCAGATCGGCGCCGACCAGGCTTTGGACACGTTGTTCGAGGCGCTGCTGGCGGCCCCGAATAGCGCGAGCGTGGCACCCGGCGACCCGGGCTTTGATCCGGCGTATTTTCAGCAAACCGTCCAACTGTTCAATGGCGCACCGGAGGTGACGCCGACCCTGCGCATCGAGGTCGGCAAACGAGCGCTGGCAGCCGCGAAGGCGCTCTCAGAAGCTGCCCAGTTCCGGTTCATCGAGTCGGACCTGGGGGGTCTCGTCCACGACTGGCCGGGCCAGCCCCTCAAGGTTGCGGCAGGCGATGTCGCGGACGGTACGATGCGGTTTTTCGACAGCACCCAGGGCGTGCCGATTGAACAGGCCCTGGCCGCGAGCACGGCGGCGCCGGGGCGAGTGGCGCCAATCGCGATCGGCGATCGGCGCTACATGGACGGTTTCGTCGGCGGGCCTTGTCCGGGGGGATGTTGGCCCAAGCTGGATGGCGCCGCCGGCTACGGGATCATCATAGTGGTGGCGACGGGCAGCGGACCCCAGGTGACCCAGCAGATTGAACTGATGCGTTCGAAGGGGAGCAGAGTCGTCAGCATCTCGCCCGATGCGGAATCGGCGGCTGCGAGGGGCCAGGATATCTTTGACCTCAATCGCTTGCAACCGACGGCAGAAGCCGGGCTTCGGCAGGCGGGCACCGTAGTCGCGGAGGTTCGCAGCGTTTGGAACGGAGGTTTGTCGGCCGAGGAGCGGATCGGCCTCTTCCGCGCGGCCTGGGACTTCGTCGGCGCGGCGCGGCGGCCGCAACGAGCTGGACGAGCGCTTCTACCCCGCCTCATCGTCGCGCAACTTCCAGCGCGCCCACCTCGTCGAGCAGCACAAGCGCAACGGCCAGCATCCGCTGCTCGACCAGGTGCTTGCGTGCGAAGAGGCCGTGTCCTGACGCCATGTCATATTCGGGGAAGAACGCCGCTCTTCAGCCAGGCTATCGCGAGTGAGGCTATTTGAGAGGTGCATTTACCGTCGCGATCAAGGCCGATTGGCTTCTCCTGGCGGGCGTTCGATGTAGCGAACGACGTTTGCGAAGTCCGCGAGGTATTTGCAATGCAGGTGCTGCAGTGTTTCTTGAATGGGCGGGTTCTCGAAGTCCTTCACATTCTGGCTAATGAACAGCGATTCTCCGGAGGTCTGGGCACGCTCGAGATCGATGATGATTGTCGCAAGAATGATGGCGTCCTGCGGCTGGAGGTTGTATGCCGGCCTGTAGGACGAGGCTCGTGCGAGGACGCCCGCATCCAGTTGGAGCAGGTCGCAGTTCTGGCCCAGATCCAGCACGATTGCCTCCACTGCATCCAGTTGAGTCTGTAAAACCTGCGCCATCTGAATGGTGTACTGACCTAACGCCCCGGCCATGCTCACGTGCGGCTGGGTGCGTCCCAGTTCCCTGATCTCCTTGCGCAGCTCGTCGATCAGCCGGTGCCGGTTGTTCGCCCGGTAGTGCACCGTGGCAAACGGTTCGCTGAGGCTGAAGGTTGGGATCTTCAGGGTAATGCGGCGCTGACGCGCCAACTGGAGAAGCTGTTCGGCGGCCTGGTGGTCGTCTTGTTGCAGCGCGAGGGTGAGAACGAAGCCCGATTCAACGTAGACGTTCATGCAGGCGACTGGGCGTTGACCAGGCCGCCGCGCACCGCATTCAGAAAACCGATTTCGCTGAGGCTGCTCTCGACCCGCTCGTCAACCGCGACACCGTCCGCAAGGTCCGCGAGCCACTGACGGACGATCGGCTCAAGCACCAGATCGCGCATGGGCGTGCGATCGCGATCCGCTGGCAGGTAGTGCCCGACGATGCGATTCATCGGAAAGGTGAGCGCGGGCGCCGCCTGGCGCAGCACCTGCGCTGGATCGGACCAGACGTAGCCCATCTCCGGCGTGATCAGCAGAACGTAACGGGCGCGCGGCACGGCGCCATGTGCGAGCAGGTTTCGCAGATAGCGCGTCGCCGTCTGGACCGTGGCGCCGTTCAGCGCCTTCACCTCGACGATCGCTGCGGCTGCACCGGACCGATCAACGATCACCACATCCGGCTGGTATTGCATCGCTCGCAACTCCGACGCCGCGGGCGCCCTCCTCAACGATACCAGCCCGCTGGCCCCGTTGGTCTGCGGCCGGGCGCTGGCAGTTGCCCTGCCGCGCGACTCACGGGATGAGCAGCAGTTTGCCTTTGGTCTGGCGGTCGGCCATGTAGCGGTGTGCCTCGGCGGCCTCGGCCAGCGGCCAGGTGCGGTCGATGCGGACCTTCAACTCGCCCGCGGCCAGCCAGCGGAAGAGATCGCCGCTGCGCTGGAGCAGTTCCGCGCGGTCGGCGGTGTAGTGCGCCAGGCTCGGCCGCGTCAGGAAGAGCGAACCCTTCTGGTTCAGAATCTGCGCGTCGAATGGCGGCACCGGCCCGCTCGATTGGCCGTAGAGCACCAGACAGCCGCGCGGGCGCAGGCAGTTCAGGCTCTTCGCGAACGTCGTCTGGCCCACCGAGTCATAAACGACCTGTACGCCCTTGCCGTCGGTCAGCCGCTTCGTCTCCGCTTCGAAGTCGGTCTGCGTGTACAGGATCACGTCGTCGGCGCCGGCCTCGCGCGCGAGTTGCGCCTTCTCCTCAATCGAAACGGTGCCGATCACGCGGGCGCCGCAGCGCCTGGCGATCTGCACCAGCAGCAGGCCAACGCCGCCCGCCGCCGCGTGCACCAGTGCCGTGTCGTCGCTGCCGAGCGGGTACGTGCTGAACGCGAGGTAGTGCGCCGTCATCCCCTGCAGCATCACCGCCGCCGCATCGTGCGTGCTGATGCCCTCCGGAACGGTAACCAGCCGCGCTGCCGGCACGATCGCGTACTCCGCGTAGGCGCCGGGCACACCGGTGTAGGCCACGCGGTCGCCGGCGTTCAGGTCAGAGACGCCCGCGCCGACGGCGTCAACCACGCCCGCCGCCTCGCCGCCGGGAGTGAACGGCACCTGGCCGGCGTACTGGCCGCTGCGCTGATAGATCTCGACGAAGTTGACGCCGGCCGCTTCGAGCCTGACCCGCACCTGGCCGGCGCCCGGCTCGGGCAGCGGCACGTCTTCGATCTGCATCACCTCGGGGCCGCCGAACTCGTGCACGCGGATCGCCTTCATGCTCGCTCCTGTTTCAGCGCGGCCGCGGTCCGTGCCGCGGCATAGACAGGGAAACCGGCTCAGCGGCTGCCGTGCGCGGTGGTGTGCAGGCGCGCCAGCGTGCGCACAGGCACCAGCTCGGTGAGGATGCCCATCGCGCTGCGCGGATAGAAGAACGCCGCTGTCGCCAGCCCGCCGAGGTCGATCTGCTCGAGGCCGCGCTCGCGCAGCACGCGCGCGTCTTCCGGCACGTCATCGACCGCATAGCCGAGATGGTGCAGGCCGGGGCCGCGCTTATGCAGGAACTTCGCCACGCCGCTGGTCGTGTCCTGCGGGATCAGGATCTCGATCTGCGTTTCGCCTTCGCCGATATTCACAAAGAAGTTGAGCGTGCGTTCCGGCGCGAAGTAGGAACCGTTCAACCCGCGCGACCGCTGCTCGTCCAGCGGGAAGCCGAGCCGGTCCACCAGCACCTCGCGGGCCTCATCCAGTGAATGCGCCACCACGCCTACATGATCCAGCCTGACGATCATGGTTATGCTCCTCCCGCGCGCAGTATAGCGCCCGTGTTCCCGGCTGCCATGCCAAGATTCAGATGCGGGCCGGGGGCTCCGGCTCGCGCCCGAGCGGCAGGACGACGGTGACGGTGGTGCCCTCGCCCTCGCGGCTGACAATGGTGATCTCGCCGCCGTGCTGGCGCACGATCTCACGCGCCCCGGCGAGGCCGATCCCCGTGCCGGGCGCCCGATCGCCGGCGTTCGCGGCGCGGAAAAACCGCTCGAACACGCGGGGCAGATCGCGTTCCGGAATACCGATGCCCCGGTCGATCACGCGCAGCACGGCGGACGGCTGCCCAGCCTCGTCCCGGCGGCGCACCGTGATCAACACCTCACTGCTGCCGGAACTGTACTTGATCGCGTTGGAGACCAGGTTGCCGAGGGCGCGTTCCAGCCGCACACCGTCCCATATGCCAAGCAGGCTGGGCGGGTCGGCGTCCAGCTCGATGCAGCCCCCTTCCGCAAGCGGCTGCTGCGCGGCGATGACCTGGCGGCAGAGCGCCACGAGATCGGTGGGGCGACGGTCGAGGTCGAGCGGCCGGCCCGCGTGCAGGCACGAGCGGTCGAGCAGCTCGTTCAGGTGCACAGTGATGCGCGAAGCGGCCGCGTCGATCGCCCGCACGGTGTCGAGCACCTCGGCCGAAGGCACCTGCTCGGCGCGGCTCGCCCGGCGGGCCAGCATCTGCGCGAACGCCTTGATCGACGTGACCGGCGTGCGCAGATCGTGCGAGGCGGTGGCCAAAAATTCGTCGCGCAGTTGCACCGCCTGCCGCGCCTCTTGATAAAGCCGCGCGTTGTCCACCGCGAGGCCGGCGCGGCGGCCCAGCTCTTCGGCCAGCGCAAGATCGGCCTTCGTAAAGCGCCGGCCGGAATCGGCAGAGGTAAACGAGATCGCGCCGAGCGTTTGGCCGCGTGCGCAGAGCGGCACGCGCATGAATGAGCTGATGCCCACGCGCTGCAGCAGGCGCAGATCCTCGTCGTCGATCGCCAGCGCCACCAGGTGGCCGGCGTTCACCTCCGGCACAAACACCGAACGCCCGCGGCGAATCACCCACAGCAGCCGCTCCACGACTGCCGGTTCCACCAGGGCGCTGCGGAACTGCCGCTCGCGCTCCGCGATTTGTGCGCCGAGCACGGGTTCGCTTGCGCCCAGCAGGCGCCGCACACCGCCATCGGCCGTGGCGATGTCGATCGCGCACCAGTCCGCCAGGTCGGGCACGATCAGTGTTGTCAGGCTGGCCAGCGTTTCCTCGTAGTCAAGCGAGGCGGAGAGCAGGGCGCCGGCGTCGGCCAGAAAGCCGGCGCGCCGTTCGGCGGCCGTGGCGCGGGCGAGCAGCGCCGTGCGCTCCGCCTCGGTGCGGCGCTCCGCGGTCACGTCGCGCGCGATGCCGAAAGCGCCGGCGATCACGTCCTGCTCGAAGGCGGGCGCCAGCGCCAGTTGCAGATCGAGGCGTTCGCCGTCTTTGCGGCGAATCGTCAGACCGACATTCGCGGCCCCGCCGCGCAGCACCCGCCCAAAGGCGCGCAGAGCGCGGGCGCGGTCGTGCGGCACGAACAGTTCGTCGGCGCTGCGGCCCAGCAGCTCGGCGCATCGATAGCCGCTGATCCGCTCGGCGGCCGCGTTGACGTCGGAGAAACGCCGCTCCAGATCGAAGACGAACATCGCGTCGGGATGGTGCTCGAACAGGGACCGATACTGGTGAGTGAAGAGCGGCTGTGCAGGATCGTCGGCGCGGCGCGGCGCGACCGCGGGCAACCGATCTCCGCGGGGAGCCATGTCGCTGCGGTCGCGAGTAATGCGCGTATTGTGAGTATCGCGGGGTTGGTGCCGAGCGCTCATGCCGCGCCCCCGACCCTGCTGGGCGCGGCCGCTCGCCGCGTTGCCTGCATCCGGTGCTGATTTCAGCTTACGCTATTGATTCATCCACCGCGTACAGGTACCACGCGGCAACGTCGCATGCAGAGATTGCACGGTTCTGAACGGCAACCCGCCGCGGTGCTGCTGGATATCGGCGGCACGCTCTGGCCCGACCGGTGGCCGGCGCTGCCAACCGACCGCGCAAGGCGCGCCGCCGCCCTGCGGCGCACGCTGCCGGCACTGACGCCGCGGCAGGCGCTGCGTTTGCACGATGCGCTGGTGCTGGGCACCAGTCAGGTGTCCGCAACCACGGCCCCGGCGGTGCAGGCGTTGCTGGCGCGCGTGCTGCCTGATGCGGGATTGGTGACGCTCCTGCCGGCCGGCTCGCCCGTTCACGCGCAGATCCGCGGGGCGATGTGCCTGCCGGCGCAGGGGCGCGTGCTGCTCTTCCCCGGCGCCCGCGACCTGCTTGGCTGCATTCATGCACTGGGGCTGCGCTGCGTCGTGGTCTCAAACGGCACCTGGCGCGACGCGGCCTGCTACCGCCGCGACTTCGACGCGTTCGGCATCGGCGCGCTGGTGGACACGATGATCGCGTCGGCGGAGCTGCCCTTCTGCAAGCCCGATCCGGCGATCTTTGCCGCGGCGATTGCGGCGGCCGGCTGCGCTGCCGAGCGCTGCGTGCTGATCGGCAACTCGGAAGAGAACGACATCGCGCCGGCGGTTGCCCTCGGCATGCGCGCGATCCGCGTGGCGATCGAAGAGCCGCCGCCCGCCACGTCCGCCGCAAACGCGATCGTGACATCGCTGGCCGAGGCGACGCGCGTGCTCATGGGGTGGTGCGGCGGTGGGTCCTCATAACCTGCTCATGCGGGCGGCGGCACCGGCGCATGAAATGGGCGGGGGCAGCGGATTTTCTGAATGGCTGTTCCTCATTATAGAACAGAATAGAACAGAGCACCCCTTCCCCAGATCTCCCATACACAAACGATGGGAGATCCGCCAGGCTCTACGAACGTACGGGAGAGAAGAGGCGACCCGGTGTGCGGCAATCCAGGAGGGCATCGGCTTGCCCGGCGCGCCGCCGCTTGTGGCTGCAGCCGCGACGGGCCGTTCACGAACGGCCCCTACCAGCGTATGGCAGTCCGCCGCCCTCTCGGAACTTCCTTCCCAGGATCGCCCCTCTCCTTCTCCCATTCTATGGAGAAGGAGAGGGGAAGGGGGTGAGGATGAGGTCTGCGCCGCCGTCACCATGCGCTCGTCGAGGTGTCCAGCGCGGCGGCACGCACAGCGAGATCGGGGTGGTGCCGCAAGCGGCGCAACAGCGCACGCCGCGGCCCGCTCCAGCCGACCTCGGCTGCGGGCTCCAGCAAGGAGAGCGCGAACAGACCGCCGGCCCGATCACCGCGCTCGGCCAGACGCGCCGCCGCTGCAAGCAGCGCGGCCGGTTCCCATCTCCTGGCAAGATCCCGCAGTCGCCATGTGCCGAGCCCATGTAGCCCAACGATCTCAATCGGGAAATCGTGCAGCGCGTCGGCGGTTCGCATGAGTACCGCTTCCATACCCACCGTGTCTTCCACCGTAGCGGCAGTCAGTCGCAACGCTACTGTGTGCAGAAGCAGGGTTGGCTCCGCGTCCAGGACCTCGGCCAGCTCTCGCATGAGCGCGGCTCGCTCCGGATCGACTGCCGCTGGCGGCTCCGGGATCTTGCGGCAGAGATCGACCAGTCGCCTGCGGGCGGGCAGATCGCGCTCCGGCCCGGCGTCGTGGGCGTTGTCGCGGCTGGCCACCAGCAGTGCGCGGGCGAGATCGAGCAATGCCTCCCGTGCTTGGTGATGGCGCGCCAGGGCGATCATGGTCTGCAAGGCGATGTACGACTCGGGCCCCGCCTCCAGGTTCGTCACCGCCGCAGCCGCGATCGCCGCCGCCTGCTGCTCGATCCCCTCGGCCCAGCCAGCCAGCGAGCCCAGCGCCATGCTTCGCACGCCGACCGCCGGATGCCGCGCCAGGCCAAGCACCAGTGCGGCGTAGCGACGCCGGCTCGCAGGCGCAAGCGTTTCCGGCTTCGCTTCGAGGATCGTCCGGGCGACCGCCTCGTCGGGCGAAGCGGCGATCGCGTCGAGTATGCGCCATGCCACGGGCGCGTCCAGCAGCCGCACAGCGGCGTGACCCGCGGCGCTGCGCACATCACGCGGCAGATCGCGCGCCCACTCGCGCTCAAGCAACTCGACGCTGCGCGGTGTGCGGAAGGCGCCCAGCAGACGGATCGCCTCTTTATGCACGGTGATGCGCAGGTGTTCGCGCTGCAGCAGCTCGTCGAGGATGCCGGCCAGCCGATCGGGCGCGATGAAGGCGGCGCAGCGCGGTACGGCGTACATGGCGACGCGCGCCCGATCGCCGTCGAGATAACGTAGCAGAACCGGCAGCGCCTCGTCCGGCCGGTCGCTCCAGGCCAACGCGCCGAGTGCAGCCTCAAGCAGCGGCACGTTGTCGGTTTCCAGCAGGTCAAGCAGCGAGGCGAACGGCAGCGCGGGCAGCCGCGGGATCGCGCTCGTCGCCCGCGCGCGTTCGGCCATGGGAACGCGACGGTCCTGGCGCACGCGCCGCAGCAACCGGGCGAAGGCCTCCTGCTGACGGGGCAGCCAGCCGCCGAAGCCGCCGTTCGCGGGAAGAAGGAACGCGATGCGGCTCCCGTAGAAGCGCCCTTTCACCACGCCGTCGCTGAGATATGGGTCGAGCAGGTCCTGGCGGCGCCGGATCACATGGCGCAGCACCGGCGGCAGCGCAATTGTCGACGCATCGTGGTTCAGCAGCGCGACGACCCGTCGATCGCGCGACGCCGGCGGCGCGAGCCAGAGGTCGATCGCCTCTCGTGCGATGCCATGCTCTGGACTGCGCGTGGCCGCCTCCAGCAGCGCCGGCAGCGGATCGAGCTGCCAGCCACGCCGGCCGAGCGCCCGCGCCAGCGCGAGCGCCAGCCAATGCCGATCAGCGTCCGCGCCGGCCTGCAGGCGGGGCAGCAGCGCCTGAAGCAGGACGCGCTCGGCGCCGCGGGGCAGGTCGCCCACGAGTTGGGGCAGCGCAAGCGAACCCTGCGCTTCGGCCAGCCGGTCCAGCGTGGCGATCGCCCAGTGGAACAGTGGACCATCCGGCCGTGCGTCCCACGTTCGCAGCAGTGCGAGCGCCAGGTTCTCGATCCACCAGCGCGTCATCGGCGAGCTGTCGCGCGCCTCCAGCGCCGCCTCGACCAGTTCGCCGAGCGCCGCGGCGTGCTGGTCTGCAAAATGGCCTGGTTTGGCAGAACCGAGTTGGCCCCAGGCGGCGAGCCGCACCGGATCCTGCTCGTTGCGCAGCCGCCGCAACGTTGCCAGCGTCTCGTCCATGCCACGACGACAGCGCAGCGTGCAGGCGATCAGCAGCGCGTAGCCCTCGCCGCGTTCGCCCGCATCGGGCGAGCGCGTCAGCTCGGTCAGTGCCTCGCGCGCCGTGTCGATGCTGGTGAAGGCGAGATAGCTGCGCCGCGATGCCTCGTCCTCCCGCACCTCGCGCAGGGCGAGGATACGCCGCGCCTCGGCGTCGCGCAGGGCGTGCGGCAGCACTTCCAGCAGGACCGGCGGCCAGAGCATCTCTGCCGTGTCGACGTCTGCGGCGGTAAGCAGGCGAAATTCCTTGAGAACGCCGTAAGGAACGCCGTAAATCTGCAGCAACGATCGATGAACTGGACGCAGGAGCAGCGCCGCAACGCGGCCGGGCGCACGGCGGGCAATGGTGCGAATGTGCCGCCGGATCGCGTCCGGTTGTACGGCGTTGTGCAGGAACTGATCGAACCGCTCGGCGAGGGTGAGCACGTCCAGCGGCCGCAGCTGTGCCAGCACACTGAGGGCGCTGGCATAGCGGGTCCAGAGGTTGTCCCATTGCGAAGGATGCGCCGTGCTCAGGCGATTCACCACGTAGGCGAGCACGGCATCGGGATGGCGACGCGTCACCTTGCCCCAGCTTCCGATCGCGTATTCGAGTTCGGGCAGCAGCCGGACGACCGTGGCCGCCGAGCAGGCGGGCAGCAGCCGCGCCGCCTCGGCAGCGCCGTGCGCATTCCGCACGGGCTCGACCAGCCGGTCGGCGAGCGCAGCGCCGCGCCGAGTAATGGCGCCGCGCACCAGCAGGCGGCGCTCAGCGGCCGGCGCCTCCAGCACGAGCGCTTCGATCGCGTCGTCCGGCAGCGGGTCGGCGTTGGCGAAGGCGAAGCGGCGCACGCTGAGCGAAGAACTCCGCGCCGCGCGCAGCATGCGCTCGCGGTCGCCCGCGGCGCGGGCTATAGCGACGGCAAGCGATTGCAGGTAGACATCGCCCGCCAGCAGCTCGTCGAGCAGCGCCGCCAGCCGCGAGTCGCCCGCGAACGCCCGACCGAGCCCGGCGACCCGCGCCGTGCGGGCGCCGTAAGGAAGCCGGTCCAGCTCATGCAGCAACGTGGGGAGGGTGGGCAGGCGGGGGCCGGTGGTCATGATGCGGGCTCCGGCGAGCGAGTCCGCCTCAGTGTAGCGTGCGCGGCGATCGTCCG